>JAEYWD010000025.1 GCA_023429135.1 Bacteroidota bacterium
TGTCTGTCCATTACCTGAAAGACTAATCACAAAAATCAAAACAAATTCTATTAATACTCGCATAATTTTTTTTTTTGCATTGCCCACAACATCTGTATAACCCCAATAATGTTATATTCATTATATCGGTAATCATTTCAGGGCGGCTACTTTTATGTTTCTTATGGTAAACATAACTTTTTCAGGCTAAATATCCAATTTATCATCGCTCTTTTTATCTTGCCAAAACCTTAGAGTTAGGTCCTTACAACAAGTAAAGCACCCTCGATAAATACATAGACGCTGGTGCTCCGACTGAAAAATGGATTTCGTTTCAACCGGGAGCTCAAGCTGGGTCGTACCGACCACTTGAGCTCCTATTTATTCAAGCTGGGTCGTGCCGACCACTTGAGCTCCTATTTATTCAAGAAACCCAGGTTTGGATGACACGGAAAATCAAAAACCAACAAGAAAATCTCAACTGAAGAAAAGTTCACCCACCCCGATAAATACATAGACGCTGGTGCTCCGATTGAAGAACGGATTTCGTTCAACCGGTAGCTCAAGCTGGGTCGTGCCGACCACTTGAGCTCCTATTTATTATGTGGCGTACTTTATTAATTCTTTATCTTTATATCAATTAGTTTTTTTACGTTTTCAAAATCCTTAGAATCCTCCACCTCAATGGATATATATCTCGTTGAGTTGTATTTTTTTGAATTTATAAAATCACTTTTTATGCTATCAGGTAATTGACTTTGTAAAACTAAGGACTCTAATTTATCACCAAATGGAAAAGCAAGACTAAAGGAATTCATTTTAAGAATGTGCAATCGAAAAATGGTATCCTTCTTTTTTTGAGCAACACATACCCAATATCTACCACAATCGCTATACTTCCAATTTACAGAAATATCTTTACTATTATCGAATAAGTAAGAAAAAGTCTGTTTCCAGAGTAATTCAGTATCACCAATAATTGAAAATATTAAATCATCATTAGGTTTTACTGATTTGTCATTAAGTATTGCCTCTGACATATCTTTTAGTTTACTCGTGATTGATGTGATTGAATTACTTTCCAATTATCATTAATCTTTTCATAAACAAATGACCAAAAGAATTTTATAATAAAAGTTTGTCCGTTAGCCAATTCAATATTTGAATCTCCGGAAGCTGTCAAGAGAACAATTCTATCAGACAGCACTGAAATCTTCTTATTTTGAATCAAAATACGTTGTTTTGTTCCACTCCGAAAGTTTGCTTTTAAAATACTAATCAATGAATCATACTTTGTATAATAAGAATTATTTACAATAAAACCTGCATTATATTTATCGTCAACTCCCAAACTTATTTTATCATAATCTACAACTTCAGCAGCTTTGACCGCAGACTGAAAGATTGAATCAACTTGTTTTTCAATCTTTGATTTTTGCAGATTTGACAAGCCTTGTCCTTTTGATTGTCCATTGAATCCCAATATAAGGAAACAGATTAATGAGATAGTCAGTGTTGTTTTCATAATTTTTAGTTTATATTTCATCAAACTTAATATATCAAAGTGACAACCCTATGTCAATATGAAAATATTTCTATGAAGGTTTTTTGTATGCCATACAACGGTGGCGGTATGGTTTGTTGCCGATTTCGAAGTACCTCCTTATCAAGCTACACTGAACTTAAATAAGAGCTGAAACCTTGAAACCGGCACTGCACTGGCAATAAACTATATCGCGTGTCAAGCTGGGTCGTGCCGACCACTTGAGCTCCTATTTATTGGCGGTTCGTTGTTTTTTATCAGTTGTATATGTGGCAATAGAAATTATTAAAGTTTTTGTTTTCTAAGTCGTCCATGTTGATAAAAAATTCCATCTTTCCATCTCCAAATGTCATTTTCGCATCATAATATGAAGATAAAGAAAGAACCATTTGCCATTTCTTACTTTCTTTCTTGTGAAAATCTAAATTGTCAACGAAATCATCCAAGTTTAATTTAGTAAATTCCAAATCAATTAGTTCTTTTTCCCAGTATGAATAAATATAAGCTGATTTGTCATGTTTTACAAGCATGTCTTGTTGTTTTTTTATGGCTTCATCTATTTTAATATTAAGCCAATTTTTAATATCGAGATTCTCATTTTTTAATCTTTCAATTTGGTGATCAAGTGTCGGCCAATACAAACTGCTAAGTCTTCGTTTTGCCAAATAAGCACTCCATTCAGCATCTCCGCCGCCCCAAGTTGTCGTGAAACCCCAAACTTGGTCATGAGTATAAAATTGTTCAATATCAAAAACGGATTTTTTTGTCTCATCCGAAATTATTTGATCATTTATAATTTTATCCAAAAGCTTTTGGTCAATTGTATAGTCCTTTTTGAATTGCAACTTCAATTCTGTAAATTCAGTTCGGTCTAAAAATGTTTCACATCTACTTTTTTTGTCTTTTGGAGGATTTTTTACTTCAAGTTGCGAAATGTCATTATCAAGTACGAACACCTTAGTATTGACATTACTAACATTAAAATCGTCATCAATAAAAAAGTAAATAATCCCTTTCTTTGGAAAATTAGGAATATCATTGTTTTTTAAATCAGATAAATTTATTTGTCCAACGAACTCGTAGAAATAAGTTTCTTCTTGTGGGTATTCAAAGTTTTTTGGTAAATGTGGATAGCCGCCAATTTTCGAGTCTCCCAAATTAATATTTGTTTTTTGAACTTCAATCAAATATCTATCTGTCAAACTGCTTATAATGTCTGATTTAGTTTTGTCCAAAAACTCAGATGATTTTATTGTATCAATAATGTTTTGTTTCATAGTGTCTCTTTTACAATGACCGCCAACATCTGTATAACCCCAATAATTTTATATCCATTATATCGGTAATCATTTCAGGGCGGCTACTTTAATGTTTCTTATGGTAAACATAATTTTTTCAGGCTAAATATCCAATTTATCATCGCTCTTTTTATCTTGCCAAAACCCTAGAGTTAGGTCCTTACAACAAGTAAAGCACCCCCGATAAATACATAGACGCTGGTGCTCCGACTGAAGAAAATGACTTTTCCCGCCGAAGCGGGGCAGGCTGTTCAACCGGTAGCTCAAGCTGGGTCGTACCGACCACTTGAGCTCCTATTTATTGGCAGCTGCCCTTTTTATATTATCCTTGTATTGGAAATAATCAAATGAATCAATAAATTGAATCTTTTAAGTACCGATTCAAATCTATTACTTCTGTATTGAATCATGTGTGTAATGGAATCGTTCACCAACGGCTTTACCCCCCTCCGGATAATTTACCGGAATATTACGTGCTTTCAAAACTCCAACGCAAATTGGATATTGACCAATTGCCCAATCACCACCCATCAGATAGACTGCTTTGGGTGCAAGCTGGTCGAGCAGGTAGAGGTAAGGTTCATAAGCAACCGTGAGATGGCCATCCGTGAACAGCATAGCAATGTCAATCGGTCCGTATGGCTTCAGGAAGTCGATCTCTTTCTGATATTTCTCTACCTGGGATGCTTCATTACTGGAAGCGTGATGTCCAGCATAGAAAATCTTCACCCCGTCGGATTCAACAAGATAACCCATGCCTTTTTCCCCACCGTGACCTTGGCCCAAAGCCGGAATCGTATGCACCTTAATCTCATCTATGGATAAGCTTTCGTGAGGTTTTGCCAGAGAATAAAGAGGAAAACCTTTTTTGATCGAGTCACTGACATCCAGTTTAACAATCACCCAATTAATGTCCGGTATCCGTTTCGAAAGATCGAACAGATGTGGAACATAAAACGGAAGCTCAACTGAAATAAGCATTGTAATTTTTTGTCCTGCCAGCTCATTCGGATTGAGTTGTCCATTTGCCAGGCCTGCTTCTAATGATTCGTTGCTCCACGTACGGTCGAAGATAAGCAAGTGATCCTTGGTTTTTACTGCATATCCGCCGCCGTAAAAACCTCCCAAATACCAGATATAAGCTTCGCCTTCCTTAAGCGGAGCCGAAAGTTGGGAAGCTCTACCATAGTTTGTCTCAACGATTGTATTTTTGTTTGCACCTAAGGCAATCAGGGAGTCTGCCGTAGCTCTATAGCCATGTTTGGTTGCATAATAAAGTGCAGTATGATTGTATTCATTCACAGCATTGATATTGGCACCATGGTTAACTAGTGTCCTGATAAGATCTGATGATCCATTAAGAGCTGCTAAATGTATTTCGGTATTTCCATAGCTGAATTTCTGATTTATTTTTGCTCCATTTTCAATGAGCAACTTAGCCATCTCCACTTGATGATTATTGATAGCTTTATGCAATACAGTGCCCAGGTCGATATCCCGAGCATTAAGATTGGCTCCATGATCAATCAAAAACTTCACAATTTTGAGATAACCAAAGCCAGCGCTCAATTGGAGCGCCGATTGGCCGCTACTTGTTTGCAAATTGATATCTGCGCCATGAACAATACAATGTTGAATGAGATCAAAATCCTGATCCGGGCCATTGCATGCAAAGAGAAACGGCGTGAATCCATTTTTGGCTCTGGCATTGACATTAGCACCTTTGTCGACAAGAAAATTAGCGATCGATACGTGCCTGGGCTTGCCTGGCTCTATCATGCATGCGTAGGCGAGTGGCGTGAAACCTTTATCGTCTTTTGAATCCAACAATGTAGAGTCAGCCTCGATTAGTGTTTTAACCTTGTTCAGGTCGCCGGCAATGGCAGCATCATGAATCTCTCCCGCCAACAAGCTGGGTGCTGTTAATAGCAACGTTAAAAAGATAACGTTTATTAATTTCGAGAGACCAAACCTTGACACTTGTAATAATATATAAACTATTGATTTCATTATTATAATTTTAAAATTAATAATTTTCAATTCCTAATCTATATGATTGGGAAATTGAAGAATATGTAAAAAGATTAATTTATGAAATCGAAGAAACTTCTTCTTTATTTAACGAGGTTCGAATATGAAATAAATCAAGGTCAATAATCTGGGGCTTAATGATAATAAACTGCTCCTTGCATTCTTTTAATAATTGATTAGCCTTATTGTTTGAATTAATAATGGCACAGAGTTTTTCTGTGCAAACATTTAAACTGAGTATTTCGCAAGCAACAAATGAGCTATAAAAATTTGGAAAAGAAGTTGGTGCAACAAAAACTACTGAATGATCAATATCGATAACGTTTACAATTGGAATAGGAGTACTTTGTCTAAAAAAATATCTTTCTGAATAATCTGAATTTTTAAAAAAGACAATAAATAAGAAAAGGCAAATCATTCCGACTTTTCCTATCAACAAATTAATATTTTCTTTTTGACTAATCATTTGAATTCAAAAGTAAATAATTTATTTGTTAAAATGCATTAAAAATTATCTTCTCAATTCCAATATCTTGTCGCGGATGTCTTTTTAGGGTTCTGACTAACGTCAAAATTTATATTTGAAAATCAAAGAGTTATATATCGTAAAAAAATATATAAAAATCATACCATTTTTGCTTTAGACGTTTGCTTCAGAAGTCAATATCTCTGGCATATGTTGCTGCCAACGTTGAGGGTATGCAGCGTGCGGGAGTTCGTGGCCACTTCACTATCCACCGTTACTGCCCTTGCCAGCGAGCTCTGAACTTGCAAATTGCTCTGAAACCCGCATGATGTATACCCTGTACTGTAGGCTGGCCGTTTTTATTAGTCATTAAATCTCATATATTTCTTAACTAAATTAACATTCTCTTTATCAGTTAACATCTCAAGAAGATTAAATGCCACATTCAACGCTGTTGAAGGCCCTGTTGATGTTATTATGTTTTTGTCAATCACAATACTTTGATCCATAACGATTGCTCCAAAATCAGCAAGCTGTTTTCTTCTGACTCCATCTAATAAATCATATGTTGTTGCTTTTCTTCCCATTAAGACACCTGACTTACCAACTGGTAGAGCGGAAACACAAATTGCAGCAATTATTTTTCCTTCTTTATCAAATTCTCGAATTAGGTTTAAAAGTCTTTCATCATAGGCATCTTCATAAAATCCAGCCCTTTCAAATCCACCAGCTATGGCCAATGCATCAAAATCTTGAACATTAATTTTTTCAAATTCCAACTCAGGTCGAACAATAAAATTCCATGTACATTTTATCTCAGGTCGAAGTCCTGTCGTTAACAGACCAACTGGTTCTTTTCCATAAACTCGACTCCAACCAATAACGTCGGTAAAAACGCTTGCTTCATATTCTTCAAATCCTTGTGCAAGAAATAATAAAACTTTTTTCATATGTTAAATAATATCAATTGAGTGCGTTTTTTTTTTCTCGGCTTGCCAACAACATCTGTATAACCTCGATAATGTTATATCCATTATATCTGTAATCATTTCAGGGCGGCTACTTTTATGTTTCTTATGGTAAAACATAACTTTTTCAGGCTAAATATCCAATTTATCATCGCTCTTTTTATCTTGCCAAAACCCTAGAGTTAGGTCCTTACAACAAGTAAAGCACCCCCGAGAAATACATAGACGCTGGAGCTCCGAATGAAGAATGGCTTTTCCCGCCGAAGCGGGACAGGCTGTTCAACCGGTAGCTCAAGCTGGGTCGTGCCGACCACTTGAACTCCTATTTATTATGCCCTGTTTTTTATTATTTTCAACTCATTACGGTCACTAAATCCAATAGTTTTAATCCTATTGAATTGTTTCCGATTATCTTAATTTTAGCTTTATATTTTTCTTTGTCCCTATCCGTATTTGTGAATATTATCCACGCAATATCATCAGGTATTTCTACCGAAGTGTGAATATTTTCACTTTCTGAATCAACAAAATTCCATTTATCTGTTTGTCTTTCAATAATCCAACTCTTTCTCAGTTCACCGGTCAATCTGATTTTAATTTTTGTTCCATTATCATAATTGGTGAAATCGCGATATAAATAGGGAAGCGCAAGCATAAAAGTGTCATAAAGAGGTTCTGTATATTTTGAGTGCATTAAAATCGGTTTATTAAGAGCCAATCGGATTTGCATTTGATGATGCCATTTTTCTGTGTATTCTCGCGCTATATCAAACCAGTTTTCAGATATGGGTTCTCCTGCCCAGGCTACAGAAAAGATTGCCTTATCTTTTGGTTTTAAAGTTTTAAAAAAGTCATAAAGTTGCTCATCCGAATGCTCTACCAAGTCAATCAGAAATGCCGGGCTTAATCTTCTGGAAACTTTTATCCAGTCTTTGTTTAATTTTTGGATATGATTAACTAAATCTTCATATGAATTGATATTTGGGATATTCGTGTCATCAACAAAATTATCTCTTTGCATGGATAATCTTCTCATCGAACCATCAATAAGATGCGAAACTAAGTCTTTAACAGTCCTTCCCTTTATTGGAGATGGTTTCAGCCAATCAGAAGTGTTTAAGTCTCGCAATAGCTTCAGTAATTCATCAGTTAATTGTGGGAATAAATGTAATGTCTCTATTTGTTTCATATTGCCGTAAAAGTTTCATCAGGTTAAATAGGGCATAACGTTGAGTGTAGCAGTAGTAAGGGTTTGCGTAGCGGTTCACTATCACCAAACAAGAACCTTGCCACAGGCGAAAACCTTGGGTAACCCACTGAACCCCTTACTACTGCTACACTGTGTTATGGGTTGTTGCTTGTTTGTCCCTTACTTCGAAGCAGTTTCTAATTTTTTAATCTTTTCACTTTGAACCTTCACCACTAGTTTGAGTTCTTCAATCGCCTTACTCTGTTCTATCATATAAAGTGTCATTTCTTCCATTTTTTGCAAAAGTTTTGAATTCAAATCCCCCAATTCCGTTCCATTTTTCTCCATTTCTTTCGCCGGAGCAATTTCTGGCAAATGCTTCTGTTCTTTTACAAATTTTTCCAACTCATTTAAGGGCATTAATTTGTAATCTTTTTCAAAAACAAAATCAGCTCCATTTAAATCCACTTTAATCTCCCTTGCCCTAATAGTTCCAATCACGTCAAGCTCATATTGTGGATTAGCCGTTAAAATACCAACTTTCCCATCAGTATTAATTGTCATACGTGGTAGGTTCTGTGTCCAAAATTGAAGCGGAGTGTAACCTCCACCTTGAAGATAACTTACGGCAATAACCCCAAAATCACCTGTATGATTCATTCCAATTACTCGATCATTGTTATTAGCTTCCACCATCATTGTCCAAGGATCATTAAATGTAGCCTTTATATGTAACTTTGAACGATAATAAGGAGTTGTTAGTCCAATCCCAATGATACCATCACCATTTATTGTTAATGCAGTTATTTTGTTATGATTCCCATCTCTTACGTTAAAATTCATCCAAGAACGATGAGTATTCTGCCAGTCATTAATAAAATTAATGCTTGGATATGCATTGATATCACCAACATAACTCCTTAATGCTACTGTTTCATATGGATTTGCAGTTGTACCATTGCCTTGTTGACGTATTGAAATGGTTCCATTAACATCCAAGGCTGAAATGGGGTTGCTAATTCCAATGCCCACATTTGAATTAGTATAAACAGGATTTGTCGAACTCCATTGCGCATTAATAGCCAAAACCGAACTCAATAAAATCAGGCTAATTAAAATTTGTCTTTTCATTGTCTTTTGATTTTATGATTTGTTTAATAAGTCGAAGCGATTATCCTTTTTGCAATAACCCATAACATCTGTATAACCCCAATAATGTTATATCCATTATATCTGTAATCATTTCAGGGCGGCAACTTTTATGTTTCTTATGGTAAACATAACTTCTTCAGGTAAATATCCAATTTATCATCGCTCTTTTTATCTTGCCAAAACCCCAGAGTTAGGTCCTTACAACAAGTAAAGCACCCCCGATAAATACATAGACGCTAGTGCTCCGACTGAAGAATGGCTTTTCCCGCCGAAGCAAGACAGGCTGTTCAACCGGTAGTTCAAGCTGGGTGGTGCCGACCACTTGAGCTCCTATTTATTGTGCCCTGTGCATTTTATAATCATCCAATATTTTACTCATTTCTGTGTAAAATTCTTGTTGATTAAAATCCTTTGGTTTTCTTTTAATTGAATCAACATCTTTAATCGCTTCAAGGATTACGTTTTTTAGTATGTCAAATTGTTGAATTTCAGTTAACCCTTTCATTTTTGCATAATCAAATTGCTTAACTACTAACAAGTTTTTATATTTTGTCCCGTAGCGTTTTAAATCCTTAGTCTGGTTTCTAAAATCCTTAAAGTCACCTTTGAAATCAAATATTTCATATCCCAAGTCAAACTGTCTCATTGATTTTCCAAAAGTTTTACCACTCAGTTTATTATTAATAAAATCCTGAATGTCATTTAAGTTGTAATGAATTTCACTGTCTTTAACCTCCCATGTAGTGGTTATATGAAATCTAAATTTGGTGGTGTCGAATACTTTGATTACAAATTCATTAATTCATTATCTGACAGTTTGAAATTCTCCGATTTTAAATAATTGTCGTAATCTGAATGCAATTCATTAATGTTTGAATCTTTCGGAATTACAACATTGTTTCTCAAGTAGTCAATTAAGACAAGAGATGCGTTTAAAAGTAACCTAACCTTGTTTTCTTTATCGGAATTAATAAACTTTTCATAGTCAACATGAGCTGTCAAATGAGCACAACCAGTATAAACACTGTCATGATGTAATCCCAAATTTATTTTCTCGTTCACATAAATGTCAAATCGAAAAAGCTCAATTCCTTTTCCGTAATCTTTCCTATTTACGAAATCAATAAATCGAGAAGAAGCCTCCTTCTCAATCTCCTCAAACTCCCGATTTTCAATATTCTGGTTAATTAAAAACCAACATCTATAATTCATGGCACTATCTTTCTTTGCATTGGGCACAACATCTGTATAACCCCAATACTGTTATATCCATTATATCGGTAATCATTTCAGGGCGGCTACTTTTATGTTTCTTATGGTAAACATAATTTTTTCAGGCTAAATATCCAATTTATCATCGCTCTTTTTAATTTGCCAAAACCCCAGAGCTAGGTCCTTACAACCAGTAAAGCACCCCCGATAAATACATAGACGCTGGTGCTCCGACTGAAGAATGGCTTTTCCCGCCGAAGCGGGACAGGCTGTTCAACCGGTAGCTCAAGCTGGGTCGTACCGACCACTTGAACTCCTATTTATTGTGTGCTGCCTTTATTTTATCAAAGTCTGTTTTAAGCTATATCAATTTATAAATAAGCATCAAATATATTTTTTCATCAAGCTATCGTACTTCCAAAAATCCATCAGCAAAAACCAAATCAGGATTACCATCTCCGGAGTGTGTGCCGGGGCCATTTTCCCATCCCCCCAATAAAAACAGATTATCCCCCAGTATTTGAATGCTTCGAATCTGGTTTTGCCGGGGTCCATTTGTCAATACTATATTTTCTCCCGGTGCTCCATTCTGATCGTTCATGGTAAGCAACAATTTGTTGCCTTGCTCTGAAACACTAACCCCACTCGGATTTTGCGACCAATCTACAACACCTCCGAGATAATAGTTACTTGCAAGTGTATCATAACCGGCAGCCAAGAACATCCCATTGCTTGTAGCATCATAGTTCCTTGCAAAAAGTTCGCTACCGGTACGCGTATCGTTTACTGACATATAAGGATCCCAATCATCAAAACCTGTTATCGGACATCTTCCATAGGTTATAATTTTCTCTTGAAAAACCTGCATACCATGAATCTCGTCATGATAAACCGTACCCATAACCGAAGAATAAATACGCTGCCCTCCGGAACTTACTTTTGTAACAAGAGCGTCCGTAGGAAGTGTATTCATGCCCGAATTGCTGGATTTGAGAGTAAGCGATTCGCCAAAGTATTTGTTATGAAAATTTAAAGTTGTTGTTATAGCTCCCCCCATAACAGGAATGGCTACATAGGCATTTCCTGCTTCATCAGCATCAAGATAAACTGTATATTGATGTGCCATCTGGCCAAAGTCGTCATAACTTCCGCCATTCATAGCCCATGGCATACGATGCACGGCAGGCTCAATCAATAATGTCCATTTTTCGTGAAGATTACTTATATCAAGACTAAACAAATAGGTAGTCTCATCATTTTTAAATATGGCCATGTAAATATTGTGTTTGCTTGCAATTATCTTTATTCTATCGTCGTACACTTGAAGGTTTTTTGCTTCTTCAAGAATGGTTGCCGTTTTGATTCGGTTTCCGGCCGTATCAATTTTCTCAACAATAACAGATTCATTGCCTCCTGTTGAGACTATCGATGCCAGATATACAAATTCATTATCAAAATCTGCATCAATGATGGCAGATGAATTATTGCTAATGGCAGTAATGGTTGCTCCCGCTAAATTTAGTAATTCAATTGATCGCTCTCCCGGGCACTTTCCTGCTGGAGGAAGTTTTTCGAGCAACACAAAATAATGTCCTTGAATATACTTTGCCTTAATGACACCTTTCCCTTGAAAACTTCTTTTGAATTTTTGAATCTGTATTGGTTTTTCCTCTTTAATTTCAGGTTTATCTTTGGAACAACCTATGAGTCCCCCAAATAATATTACAACTACTATGTGTTTTAATGCTTGCATTGGATCAACGTTTTTTATTATTAGGATATTTGATCTTGGTTCAAAGGATTTTAAGGTTGTACACAACGTTGGCTATAAGTGCCGTTTGGCATTTCGGAGTACAATCCTTTCAAACCGTTAATAATTTTTATAGAAGTACTACATTTAAAATTCGTAATGCAGGCCAAATGGCATTTATAGCGTGTTGTGGGCTGTGCATTTTTATTTTTTGTCATAAATAATC
>JAEYWD010000012.1 GCA_023429135.1 Bacteroidota bacterium
GTGCGAAACATGCCATATCCATGCGTAACCAGATGGAAATAAACATCAGGTGGCAAAAAATAAACGACAGGTAGATGGTAATAAATGATTGGTAGCTAAGAGCAAAGGAAAGGTAGCAGACATTAAATGATTGGTAGCAATGAGTAAACGAAAGGTAGCAGCTATTAAATGAAACGTAGCAGAGAGTAAATGACACCTAGTAAAGAGTAAACGACAGGTAGCAGAGAATAAATGTTTGGTAGCAAGGAGTAAATGAAACGTAGTAGCCTTTAAATGAAAGGTAGCAAAGAGTAAACGACACATTTTTGAAAGGCGAAAATTCCGTTTAATGAAATGATATACAGAGATTTGGCTCGAATGGGAGACTGATGTAAAAGCAGGGATAATTGTTTCGGAAGTTCGTATGTAATGCTTCTGGCAATTAGATAAAAAAAGCCGTGACAAATTGCCACGGCCTTCATGAAAATATCTATATGTATTTCTTTTACTGATTTATTCGAACCACAACATCATTATAGCCAACAAATCGATCACTATTAAGGTAACGGAGATTTCTTTGTATTTACCGGTTACTATTTTAATGAATGTCCAGCCTAAAAATCCCCAGATAATACCCTGAGTAATTGAATAGGTAAACGGGATTAGCACCAGACTTAAGAATGCCGGAATGGCATCGTCGAACTTATCCCAGTTAATTCTCAGAATAGGTTTAAGCATAAATACACCCACCATTACTAATGCAGGAGCTGTAGCCACGCTTGGAACCATAGAGAGGATAGGAGAGAAGAACATAAAAGGAATAAACAGCAACCCGGCTATAACAGCAGTTAACCCTGTGCGGCCACCTTGCTGAACCCCCGAAGCCGATTCGATATAAGCCGTACCCGACGATGTTCCCAAAACACCTGCAAAACCTGTGGCAACAGCATCAACGATAAGTGCCTGTTTAATATTGCGGGGCTCACCTTTTTCGTCCACCAGATTGGCAGCTTCCGATACACCTACAAATGTGCTTAAACTGTCGAACAAATCGGTAAAGAGAATGGCAAAAGTTACCGGCCAGATGGCAAGTTTAAGAGAACCTACAAGATCAAGTTTGAATAAAAGGCTGAAATCGGGAGCCGAAAACAAGCCTTTCCAGGCAACCAGTTGCGGAGTTCCGAAGTTCACTGCAGAGGCATCGCCATATAACCTGCCGATTGGTAAGCAAAGAAGCGTGGTAATAATAATTCCGATAATCAAAGAGCCTTTTACGTTTTTTACAACCAGAACAGCGGTAATTAACACGCCAATGATAAAGGTAACAGTAATCGGGTTTAATACTCCAAGACCAATCAGCGGAGCCTTTTGGGTGATAAAGCCTGCATTGGCAAAGCCAATCAAAGTGATAAACAATCCAATACCCGCAGATACAGCGAAACGTATCTGTTTTGGAATTGCTTTCACAATCAGGGTGCGAACATTAAAAACAGAAAGGATAAAAAACAGAACACCGGCCCAGAATACTGCACCCAAAGCGGTTTCTACCGGAACATTCATCCCTTTTACAACGGCAAAGGTAAAAAAGGCATTCAATCCCATACCCGGAGCAACAAGAATAGGGTTGTTGGCATAAAGCCCCATCATGATAGTACAGAAAGCGCTCAAAATTACCGTGGCCGTTAATACTGCATTGAACGGCAATCCTGTCTGGCTGATAATAGCCGGGTTCACTACAATTATGTACATGGCGGCCACAAAAGTAGTGATACCTGCCAGGACTTCGGTTCTTACGTTAGTTCTATTGGCAGATAAATTGAAAAATTTTTCGAACATAGAAATAATCTTTAAGTTAAGTTTAGAATGGTAAATCGTCGGGAGAAGGTTCAGTATTAGTTTCAGCAGGAGGAACCATATTCTTGTAATAATCATCATCCGGAGCATTACCGTTGTTTCCGCCTGCAACTTCGAGTTTCCATATTCGCAGATCGGTGTACCATTTCCCGTTGAACTCGCGCGACTCGGCATTAAAAGCAACCTTAACATTAACACCCGGAGTAAGTGCTTTTACCATATCGGCTTTGTCGGCCCAGGCACTAAAGCATACTTTTTTAGGATATTGTTCGGTTGTTTCGATCACAAAATCCTGTTTCTGCCAGGTGCCGTTTTTGCCGTTACCACTCTGTAGTGGAAGAATTTGAATGAGCTTTCCTGATATTTCCAGCATAATAAAAAATTTTTGTGCAAAAATATGGTTTTTCGCGGGTAAAAATCGATTTCGGAAAATTTTTGATAAGGTTTTAAAACAGTATGGGAATGGTTTAAGTGTAGCCTCTGCAAAGATTGATTTTGTTTTAAGAAATGAACCTGAGCCCCACATTTAGAGCCAATCTGAGACTATAAATAAGAAAATAGAAACCACAGAATCAATTTAGCGCATACAATTTATTTTGGTTTTTAGCACCCGGGACATATCCCTCCAAGTAAATCCCACTCGAAATTGGAGTAATTTTATAACAACTGAGTAAAAGCAAAATTCTAAGTTTTTTGTTGTATATTCGGGATGCAATCGCCTGAGCATTGAATTTTGCTCTTTACCGAACCATCCTGTTTTCCTTTTAATTTTATTATGCTTTATGGATAATTTAAACTATGGTGTGATTGGGAATGGACGCAGTGCGGCTCTAATTTCCGAAAAGGGTTCTATCGACTGGTGTTGTCTTCCCGATTTTGATTCTCCTTCTGTTTTTGCCCGGATTCTTGATAATCGAATAGGGGGTTACTGTTCTTTCGAGGTGGATGATTCATATATTATAAGTCAGCGTTATTTAAAGCGTACCAATATTTTATGCACAACATTCCGTAATGGAGAAGATGCCTTTGAAGTACTCGACTTTATGCCCAGGTATAGAACCGAAGACAATAATTACTTTACACCGCCCGAAATTTACCGCTATATTCGTGTTCTACAGGGGCAGCCAAAGGTTGTGATCAGGTACGATCCTCATATGAATTATGCTATGAGCGACACGTTTCATAAAATGAGCGAAACTTACATAAAAACTTACTGTGATGAACCTTCCTATGAATCGTTATTTTTATATTCTTCACTACCCTTTAGCAGTATTATTTATAGTCAGTCAATTACTTTAATCGGCGAAAATTTCTTGCTTATATCTTATAATCAAAAAATAATTGAAATAGATCTTCAGCGGGTTTATATGGAGTATCAGCGTACCAAAGTTTACTGGCTTAACTGGGTGAACCGCTCCAAACAGTATGTGGTTTATAATGATCAGATTACCCGCAGTTTGTTGGTGTTGAAAATGATGTCGTATCAAAGAACAGGTGCGATTCTGGCGGCAATAACAACCTCTTTGCCCGAAACTATCCATGAGACCCGTAACTGGGATTACCGTTTTTGTTGGTTGCGTGATGCCTCAATGACCATCCAGACGCTGATAGATCTTGGACACTTGTCGTCGGCCCGCCGTTTTATTACTTTCATAAAAAATATTATTAAAACCAAGACTGATGATTTTCAGATAATGTATGGTATACGCGGCGAGCGCGAACTTACTGAAACATTTCTCGAGCATTTATCGGGTTATGAAAACTCTCAGCCTGTAAGAATAGGAAATGCTGCCTACCGTCAGGCACAACACGATATTTATGGATTTCTGATGGATGTAATTTATCAGTACTTCCGGTTTTTTAGCGGAACACTCGACGAAACTGAAGAAATATGGTCCATAACAAAGCGTATAACCCGTGTGGTTACTGATATATGGCAGCAGCCCGATAATGGAATATGGGAGTTCCGCGGCGAGCAGAAACACTTTGTTTTTTCTAAAGTTTTGTGTTGGGTCGCCATGGACCGGGCTGTTAAAATTGCCGTATTGCTGAATAGACAGGAGTATATCGAACAGTGGGAAACTGAAGCAAAAGCCATTAAAGATGATATTCATACCAATGGATGGAATGCCAAGAAAGAAGCCTTTACCCAGTATTATGGAGGAACTGAGATGGATGCATCGGTATTACAAATGGAAACCTATGGTTTTATTGAAGGGACGGAACCCAGGTATGTGAAAACGGTTCAGGCCATAAAGCAGGATCTGTTTAAGGACGGATTGATGTACAGATACCGGAATCCCGACGATTTTGGAGTGCCATCCAGTTCTTTTACCATTTGCACATTCTGGCTGATAAATAGTTTATATAAAACCGGGAATGTTGATGAAGCCAAGGACGTTTTCGAGGATATTCTGAAGTATTCGAACCACCTGGGATTATACAGCGAAGATCTCGATTTCAGAACAAAACGATTATTAGGTAATTTTCCACAGGCATATTCGCATCTGGCGCTGATTCAAACCGCCCGGTTATTCTCTGAACCCAGGTCGGCAGTTAAATTTATCAAACCTTAAAATAAAGATTCGGGACCAGATAGGGGGAGAGTAATAACAAATTCAGATCCTTTTCCTGGAGTGGATTTAACTTTTATCTCACCTTGGTGTAAAGCTATGACTTTATTCACAATGGACAGGCCAATGCCTTGGCCGCTTACGCCTTGAGTATTAGTACCACGGTAAAAAGGTTCGAAAAGATGGGCAATTTCATCGGTTTTTATGCCGATACCATCGTCGATAAATTTTATAACCATTCTATCATCCAAGGTTTCCAGGAAAACCTCTACCTTTTTATTTCTGGAATATTTACAACCATTTTCCATCAGATTTAAAAATGCTGCTGTTAAAAGCATTTCGTTCCCGGTAAGCTTTATTTGTTTGTCCTCATGGATCTTGTCACTAAAATTCACATTAACAGTAGCATCGGGATATAAGTCTCTGAGTTCATCGCGTGCTGCCCAAATGGCATCGTCAATGCGCATAGGGGCATGTCTAATTTCCGAAAAGCCCGAACTTGCATGGGCAAGCGTAAGTAGCCGGTTAGCTGTGCGGATTAAGCTTAAAATGTCCTTATGGATACTGCCTATGGTTTGTTTATATTCTTCAACCGATCTGGCTTTAAGCATTAATACATCTAATTGACCTGATATGATTGTTAAGGGGGTTCGGAGTTCGTGTGAGGCATTGGCGATAAATAATTTCTGAGATAGAAAGGCCGCTTCCATTCTGTTCAACATTGAATTAAATGCCTTGGATAATTCGGCTATCTCGTCGGTACGGTTTCCGGTATCGATTCTTTCACTCAAATTGGTAATTCCAATTGAGTTAACTTTGGTTATTAGGTTATTAACGGGTTGTAACGTTTTATCCACATAGAATCTGCCTGCAATGATTATGACTATAAGGCTGATTACAAGAACGGTTAGAAGGATTGTCCGAAGGCGGGCTAAAGTTTTGTTACCAAAATTATCCTGCGCAAAAATAACCGCAATTACACTCCCTTTTTTACCCGTATAAATTGTTGCTAACCCATCATACTTGCCTGTAGATAATTTTACAATTTTTTCTTTTTCAACTTTTTTGAGAAATGATTTGTCTATAGGCCAATTTGTGGTATTATTATGGAAAACAAGATTGTGTTGCAGGTCATAAACCAAAACATTTTCGCTCGATAGGGTTGATGCTGAATAATTCTTTAGTTTTTTTAAGAGGGTTGGATTTACTTCATCTAGATCGGTAAGGAGAACAGCGGCTGTTTTTGCCTTTCGGTAAAGTAAATCGTGGAATTGCTCCTGTTTAAAGAAATAGAAAGCGACATAAATGCTAAGGAGTGATATAGCTAAAATGGTAAATACTATCAGGTTAAACTGATATCGTAGTTTCCGGCGTAATATCATAGTATTATGAGATTAACATGTATCCCATTCCTATTTTGGTTTGAATAAGCTTAGTGTCAAAACCGTGATCAATTTTTTTGCGGAGAATATTAATGTAAACGTCAATAGTATTTGTACCTGTATCGAAACCAATATCCCAGACATTCTCAGCTATTTCACCCCTCGATACTACAGAATTGACGTTTTTCATTAGAAATTCGAGCAGAGCATATTCTTTGGCAGTAAGCTCTATAGTTTTATCGCCACGTTTGGCAAGTTTAGTTTTCAAATCTAATTCCAGATCGGCAACAACAAGTTTGCTCAATGAATGATTAACACCTGAAGTTCTCCTTAAAAGAGCTCTGACTCTGGCTACCAGTTCTTTAAATTCAAAGGGTTTTACCAGGTAATCATCAGTCCCCGAATCGAAACCGTATAATTTATCATCTGTTGTACCTAAAGCGGTTAACATAAGTACGGGTATATCGGGCTTTATTTCCTTAATGCGTTTGCAAAGTTCGAAACCGTCAATGTCTGGTAATTTTATATCTAAAATTACCAGGTCAAAACTATTTTCAATAATTTTTTTTTCACCCACCAAACCTTCGGATGCAAAATCTACCTCAAATCCATGTTCCTCCAGACCTTCTTTTACAAACGATACTACTTTTGTCTCATCTTCAATGATAAGGATTCTCACAGTTATGTTTTTTATGATAATGACTGAAATTACTAAAACTAAATCAATTTTTAAAGATAATGCAAAAACAACTTATAATGAACCAAGCAAAATGATGAGTATACCCACCATCATACCCAATAATAACAGTAGTTTGCGTAGAATATTTTTTTCCTTAAAAATAAAAGCCCCTAAAAGAAATGTTACAATTACACTGCTTCTTCTTAACGACGAAACAATGGCGATAAGAGAATTTTCGTCAGTCAGGGCATAGAAATAACAAAAATCGGCAATAGTTAGCGATATTCCTATAAGCGGTATGGTATAGCGGAATTCGAATTTGGTAGTGTGGTTAATACGTCTGTACCAAAAGAAATAGGCCAGCGGGAGTATTACAGGTATCATGTAAACGCTGAACCAGGCCTGTACTGCCATGTTGTTTATATTTCGGATTAGAAATTTGTCGTAAAGACCAGAAGCTGATCCAATGAGGGTGGCCCCAACAATAAAATAAAGCCATTTATTTTGCCTGAAAGTTATACCTTCACGACTACCGGTTACAGTAAATATATAAAAAAAGAAAAGACTTATCGCAATTCCTGTCCATTGAAGGAAGTTGAGCTGTTCCGAAAAAATTATTAATGCACCCAGCAATGTCCATAGCGGTCCAGTGGATCGTATGGGCGAAACAATGGTTACAGGCAGATGTTTCATGGCGTAGTATGCCAGAATCCATGATGAAGCAACAATTACAGATTTTATAAAAATGAGCCAGTGTTGGTACCATGTTATTTCGGGTACATAAAGGAGATTGGTTGAAAAACCCGGGTTGAGCCGCGAAACAATAATTATGGGCAGAAAGATCACTGTGCTTGTAAGCGTGCTCAAGAGCAACACCGGAAGTACAGCATTATTTTTTAACGAATTTTTCTTGAAAATGTCATATACGCCCAGGAAAAGGGCTGAAATTACAGCAAATATTACCCACATTAAACTTCAAAATTAAAGAGACTTTCCGAAACCCGAAAAAACCCGAAAGTTGATAATCAGGTGTTTCAAACAGCCTCTTTTATTCAGGAGCCAAAAGTAATAATTATTTTATTTTATGGCATATTCAACAAGTTTTTCGATGCCGGGTAAAAAAGCAAGTTCAACATCTGCTTTATGCTTTTTGGCGTTAGCTATGGTTTCCTTTGCGTGAGTAACCCAGGTGGCGGCCGGTTTCTTTTTCTTTACAATCAGGTTGGAAGCTTCAGTGGCAATAACTGCACAATTATCTATATCGGTCAGTACGGGTTCTATTTCTTTCAGCACCGGGTTAATTGCAATTACAGGCTTTAGCAGCTTGTTGTTTTTGGTCCATTCATTAGTAAGAGCGATAAGTTTTTCCTTATTTTCCTTATCGGGTTTCATCAGAAATTGTTCTACCTGACTGTTGAATTTTTTTGCTTCTGGAGCATCGGCCTGAGCGGCATCCACAATTCTTGTGAAGGGCGAAAGACTTCTGTATGGAACGTTTTTGCTACCGGCTCTTTCGTAGGCTTTAACAGGTTCTATAATTTTTACAAGTGTCTGAAGAGTTGAAATATCTTCGCTTTGGCAGAGACGACGAAGAATCATGTCGATGTTCTTTCTATGCGTTAACCCATGTTCCTCGAGTTGAATGGAGATTATATCCAGTTTTTTGTACATGTTTTCGACATTTGCAACGTTTGCCGGCGACCATAACCGTTCAGCTATGGCTGCAGTGCGGGGCCATATTCTGGAATCGACAGTTTCCCAGGTTACAATTTCCGACCACATAGTGGCTTCCCCTCCAAGGATGAATTTTTTCTGTTCTTCATTTAGATCAATGCCTTGAGGTAACGGATCGTTGAGATAATGATCCCTGGCCGGATACATTAAATCAATGTAATAGCCATTTGATAAAAGTACCTGATAGCCAGCTATGGCAGCAGCGGTTAAGCCCGATTTGCCACGCCACGATTGAATAACTGCGGATTTTGGCAGATCGGGCTGCATAATCTCGTCCCAGCCAATCATTTTCTTTCCATATTTCTCAAGAATTGTAAGTAACCTGCGGTTAAAATAAGCTTGTAAAGCATGGTTATCGGCAAGGTTATTCTGTTGTTTGAAAGCTTGAATATCGGGATTTTTATTCCATTGTTTTCCATTATTTTCATCACCGCCAATATGTAAATAATCATCATTAAAAAGCTGACACATTTCGCCCAAAAATTTATCGAGAAATTCATAAGTACTTTCTTTGGTGGGATCTATGGTTGGGTCCATTACTCCAAAGCGGCGTTCGATGGAGTAGGGGCCAGGAGCACTTGCCAATTCCGGATAACCGACAAACCACGAGGTTGAATGGCCGGGAATGTCAAACTCAGGAACAACCCGCACGCCTCTTTCGTTGGCATACTGAATAATGTCACGGATTTGTTCTTGTGTAAAATATTGTCCGTCGGAACCTAGCTGATGAAGTTTGGGATAAACCTTGCTTTCAATTCTGAAGCCCTGATCTTCGGTTAAATGCAGGTGCAATACATTCATTTTAACTGTAACCATTCCGTCAATATTTCTTTTTATCACATCCACCGGAAGAAAATGACGCCCCACATCTATCATTAATCCACGCCAGGCAAAGCGAGGTTTGTCTTCAACATTTCCAGCAGGAAAATAATAACCCGTTTCGTTTGCCGAAAGTAACTGGAGGAGCGTTTCTAATCCGTAGATTGCGCCCAGATCTGTTTCGGCTTTAAGTATAATTTTCTCAGGAGTTAGGTTCAGAGAATAACTTTCGTTTTCGTTTAGCTTAATATTTCCTGGTCTGTTAATTTGAACAATAAAAGTTGCATTGTTCTGATTGTTATCTTTTGAGATAAATCGATTGAAAAATAAGCCTGTTCGGCCATCCATACGCTGAAGAAACCTGTTGACAGCGCTATAGATACGCTCGTCATAATTTCCCTGAATTGAAACTGAAAAACTACGGGTGAGAAGAAATTTCCCTTCACTAAATGTTGCTTTTTCAGGATAGGGAATAAGCCTTGTTTCATATTGTGAAAACAGCGTTATCATGGGAATCAGCATAAATGTAAATAGTACCGGTAATCGTTTCATAGAGCGAAATTTTGAGAAATAAAGAGTGTGTATGGTTGATAAATATAAAGATAGTGTAATTTTGAGCCAAAATTACAGGTATGTTGTCGGACAACAAAATTTCGAAAGGCGGACTTATTGGAGCTTTAATAGCGGTTCTGACGTCAATTTTTGTTCATAAAAACAGTGACACCAGAACAAGAAAAGTTGTGAAATCGGGGCTTTTAGGTGCCGCCGGTTATTTTTTAGGAGCTTTTGCCGAGAAGAAGATAAACGAGAGAAAAGGCCGGTAAGCTCTACAACTTCAGGTCTTTTTTAAGCTGAACCATTTTAATGGCAGTCACAGCAGCCTCATCGCCTTTATTGCCATGCTTACCACCTGCGCGGTCTTCAGCCTGTTGCATGGAATTGGTAGTAAGTACCCCAAATATAACAGGAATATTAAATTTGATGTTTAATTCGGTAATCCCGTAGGAAACTCCCTGGCATATGTAGTCAAAATGCGGGGTTTCGCCCTGGATAACGCAACCCAGACAAATTACAGCATCCACGTTTTTTTGAGCCAGAAGCTGGGCTCCGAGTGTGAGTTCAAAGCTGCCCGGTACAGTAACAACCATTATATCTTCAGGAGACACTCCGTGTTTGGTAAGAGTAGATACCGCGCCATCTCTTAAGGCATAGGTAACTTTGTCGTTCCATTCCGAAACGGCTATTCCAAACTTCATTCCTGCTGCGTTGGGAATGGTTTTCTCGTTGTACGATGACAGATTTTTATATTGTGTTGCCATATCAGTTGTGTTAAATAAAAAAGTCCGGTCTATTCAACCGGACAGAAATGTAGTAGTGTTAGTTCAGAAGTTATTTCTTTAAATTTCCTTTTAATTCAGCACGTGTAATATATTTTTCAATCATGCGGGCTTCTGACGATTTCGAATATTCCTTTTCGATACGGGTGTAAGTATCAACGGCTTTTTTGAAATCCCCTTTTTCTTCCAGTAAAAATCCGGCACGCATTAAATATATGGGCGAAGTAAGATCGTTTTTTACATTATCGGCAGCTCTGAGGTAATATTTTATTGCATCATCGGTTTTGCCGAGTTCAGCATAAGCATCACCAATACCGCCAAGAGCAACGTTTGAAATCATTTTATCGTCCGAGTCAAACTTTTCCAGGTATGTAATGGCATTGTTATAGTCTCCAAGGTGAAGGTAGCAGATACCTGCATAACATTTAGCAAGATTGGCAGCTTTTGTGAAACCGTATTCGTCAATAATTTCCAGAAATCCCGGGTATATGCCATTGCCATTGAGAGCAAGTTTAAACGAATCTTTTTCGAAATATTGTTCCGCAACAAACATTTGGTTAATTGCCTTCTTCTCGCGTGGGCCTAAGTAAAATTTCGTGAATGCTATATAAATAAGCACAATTGCTAATATACCACCTACAATAATTGAAAGGCTTTTCCGGTTCTCTTCAATGTACCTTTCAGTCTTAGTTAATGCACTTTCTATGTTTTCAACTTTTTGTTCAGCAGTTGATTCCTGTTTTTCTTTAGTCATTTGATTCGTTTTATTTTTTTAAAGCAACCGCAAAGGTAATTTTTTTGACTAAAACAAAAAATAATGATGGTTTTTTTTGAACTATTTCAGGCGGTTTGTTCAAAGAATAGACGATTTTAAATCAAAGTGCAGGAACTTTTACCTGAATCCCTTAAGGATATCATTATTATGACAAACTTTGAAAGGACCTCCTTGACATGTGAGTTCGAACTTTTGTAACACAAATAAAGATAAGGAATAAGGTTAAATAACATTTTTTATTTTCTACAATTATGCAACTCCCGATATCTTCCAAATTCCGGCATTTAATAAATTCCACCACCAAGTGCAATATAAAGACTCACGCTGTAAGTGAGCTGTTCCAGTTTATCGTTCACCTGATTAAGCTGTGCCGACAGTAAATTCTGCTGAGCTGATAATACCTCGGTGTAATTAGCTTCTCCTGCCATCAGGAGTTCCTGAGTATAGTCCACAGCGTTAACCAGCGAGGCGATTTGTTTTTCTCTGAATTCGTTTTTTCGAAGTGAAGATTTATAATTGTATAGAATATCGGACACCTCCTGTCCGGCAGCCAAAACAGTGTACCGGAATTCGCTCAACGCTTCTTCCTGCTGCGCCTGTGCAATTTTAAGGTTTCCTCTTACTTGTCTTTTATTCAGAATGGGTTGGGTAAGTCCGGCAAGAATTTCAACAGCTATACTTTCAGGCTTTAAAAGATCGGAAAAGGTTCCACCGGCAACTCCAACTCTGGCCGAACTAATTGTTAAAGATGGATAAAGGTTCGCTTTAGCAGCTCCGGTTAGTGAAAATGCTGCCCGAAAGGATAACTCGGCTTGTTTTACATCCGGACGTCTGGCGAGGAACTGTAAAGGAACTCCGTAATTCAAAGTGGAAGAAACTGTTTGATTATCCAAAGAATCTCGGTCTATTGCCGAAGGTTTTCGGCCAATCATTAAGCAAATAGCATTTTCCTGTTTACGGATTTGGCTCTCAAGTTGAGGAATTGAGAGCTGGGTATTGTATAACAAGGCTTTACTCTGTTCAACTCCGGCTGCATTCTGTTGACCGGCTTCTTTCAGAAGGGCCATGGTTTCGGCACTTTTCGCGAGCAAACCAATTGTTTCTTTGGTTATCTTATATTGTTTGTCCAACGCCATTAAACTATAGTAGGCTTTTGTAATGCCTGAAATAAGCCTTGTCTGGATCAGATTTTTATACTCGTAGCTGCTTAAATAACTTGCGTACTTTGCACGGGCCTGATTGTTCAGTTTGCCCCAAAGGTCAATCTCCCACGATGATGAAAAGCCTAAAGAGGTAATATTGTTCACCTTTCCCAAAACATCTCCACCGGCACTAGTCCGGGTATGGTCGACCTGTGCAGCGGCCGCAAAAGTTGGCAATAATGCTCCACGGGCCATGCTAAGAGTAGCTTCGGCCTGGGTTATACGGGTAATTGCAACCTGCATATCCACATTGTTCGCTAAGCCTTCGTTTATTAATATCTGAAGTTTGGAATCAGGAAAAAATTCTTTCCAGGGGATGTTGGCAATTGTAATGGTATCGGCAGCATTTGTCAAGCTGTCATCTCTAACAATCCCCTGAGCATCAGCTTGAGGAGGATCAGGAAGATTTTTATAGGTACGACATGAACCAAAACCTATTACAATGATGGTTATAAACAGAATTAATGCTCTGTTGATTTTATAATTGTACATTGAGTGAATATTTTAATTTAATTTAGATTGTCGTCAACAGTCTTTATTTTATGTTTACTTAGACGTTCGTGCAGACTTTGGAAAAAGATAAAAAGCACCGGGATAATGATGATTCCGATTAGGGTGCCTATTAACATTCCTCCAATAGCGCTTATTCCAATGGATTTATTGCCAATTGCACCAGCTCCGTGAGCAATGGCCAGAGGTAATAATCCAAAAATCATGGCAAATGAAGTCATTAAGATAGGGCGTAAACGAGCAACTGCTCCTGTAAGGGCTGCTTTGAAAATGCTCATTCCCTGCTGTCGTCGCTGATGGGCATATTCAACAATCAGAATGGCATTCTTAGCCAACAGTCCAATTAGCATAATAAGCGATATCTGCACATAAATGTTATTTACAATACCAGTACCATTTAACATGGCTATAAATACAAATATGAAAACTCCGGCCAATCCTACAGGTAGTGAAAATATCACTGCCAGGGGCAAAATATAACTTTCGTAGAGAGCTGCAAGCAACAGGTACACAAATATTACACAAATCACAAAAATTATAGCTGTTTGACTGCTGCTGTTAACCTCTTCGCGTGTCATACCCGAAAAGTCGTATCCATAGCCATCGGGCAGTTCGGTTTCTTTCAGCACATTAAGAACATCGCTCGAAGTGTAACCTTTCATATAATTAGGAATAATTGTTATATCCATTGAGGAATACAGATTAAAACGGGTAAGTGACTGCGGGCCGGTAACATCCTTTATATTAATAAATTCGGTAATTGGAGTCATAACCCCACTTGCAGTCTTAACATTAAGGCCATGCAAGTCGTCGAGTTTTGTGCGGTATTCGGGAGCCGCCTGAACTATTACCCGGTACTGTTTTCCGTAGGAATTGAAGTTCGAAACGTACATACTGCCCACATAAGCCTGAAGGGCTGTCATAACATCATTGAGTGTTAAACCGGCATCTTTTATTTTGGCAATGTTTGCTTCAATTTGCTTTTGAGGAAAGTTAGGGTTAAATGTATTCATAATCATCATTACCTCAGGACGTTGTTGGATTTTTGCCAGAAAGTCGGTGGTGACACCGTAAAATTTGTAAATATCGCCTCCGGTGCGGTCCTGCATTTTTAATTCTACTCCGCTGCTCATGCCAAACCCCTGAAGCGTAGGAGATGCAAAGAACATAAATGTTGCATCCTGGATGGAATCGGTTCTTTGCTTCATTATTGCAGCAACATCTTTGGTAGTTAACTCGCGATCCTCCCATGGATCCATCCGCATTACAACCGATCCGTAAGAACTGCCCGAACCGCTCAGAAAGTTTAGTCCCGTAAGGCTGGTCACGCTTCTGACATGAGGTATTGATTCTGCAATGCGGGTCACTTTTTTAACAACACTATCAGTTCTTTCAAGCGAAGTTCCGGGCGATAGGGTGATCATACCCATTATAGAACCGCTGTCTTCCTGTGGTACAAAACCTGTAGGTACGATCCTCATCAGTCCGTAAAGCACTACCGAAAAGAAAAGTACAATGGTAACCGTGATCCAGCGGTGCGATTTCTTTCCAAGAAAATTTAATGTTCCTTTATAGCGGCTTGTTAGCGATGCAAACCCCAGGTTAAAGTAATAGTAAAACTTGCGGGCAAGATTTTTATCTTTAACATCCGGGTTGTGATCGGGCTTCAGAAACAAGGCACAAAGCGCAGGACTAAGAGTAAGTGCATTAACTGCTGATATTAAAATTGCAATAGCCAGAGTTAAGCCGAACTGTTTAAAGAAAACCCCGCTGGTACCTCCTATAAAACTCACCGGAATAAATACTGCAGCCATAACCAGAGTAATGGATACAATAGCCGGAGCAATTTCTTTCATTGCTTCGATTGCCGCTTTTTTAGGATCTTTCTCCCCGGCATCTAATTTAGCATGTACGGCCTCAACTACAACAATGGCATCGTCCACAACAATGCCAATTGCCAGTACCATAGCAAACAATGTAAGCAAGTTGATTGAAAAGCCAAATACAAGAAGGAAGAAGAATGTACCGATAATGGCCACCGGAACAGCGAATGCAGGAATTAAGGTTGCCCTGAATCCCTGAAGGAATAATAACACAACTAGAAATACAAGGACAAAGGCTTCAAGTAGAGTATGAATTACTTTGGTGATAGAGGCATTGAGGAATGCACTTGCATCCATCTGATAATCATATTCCAGACCCGGAGGAAAGTTCTGAGCGGCTTTCACCATTTCAGCTTTGATCTCTTGAATAATTTCCTGGGCATTCGATCCCGCTGTTTGATTTATTCCAATAAGTACAGCAGGACAATTATCATTTCGGGAATAAAACGAATAACTTTGAGCGCCTAGCTCTATGCGGGCTACGTCTCTTATCCTCAGGGTTTTTGCATTCTGAGAACGGATAATAATGTTTTCAAATTCTTCTTCTGATTTTAATCTTCCGGTATACTTCAGTGCATACTGAAACGACTGTTCGCCGTTTACCCCGAGTTCTCCCGGAGCAGCCTCAATGTTCTGGTCCTGTAATGCTGCCACTACCTCAGCAGGAGTGAGGTTGTAAACTTTCATCACATCAGGCTTGAGCCAGATACGCATAGAGTATTCTTTGGGACCATAAACATTAGCGTCTCCTACTCCGTTTACACGTTTAATCTGAGGAATTATATTGATGTTTGCATAGTTCTGAATGAATTTATCGTCGTAGTCTTTAGTTCTCGAACGAATCATAATCATCAGAACCGTGCTGCTCTGCTGTTTTTGTACCGTAACACCATTACGGGTTACCTCAGCAGGTAATAAAGATGAAGCCTGAGCAACCCTGTTTTGAACGTTAACTGCAGCAATGTCGGGGTTAATTCCCTGTTTGAAGTATACGTTTATGCTGGCAGAACCGCCGTTAGTAGCGGTCGAAGTCATATAAACCATTCCCTGAACTCCGTTGATCTGTTCTTCAAGAGGCACAATCACACTTTTTAAAACAGCGTCGGCACTTGCTCCGCTATAGGAAGTGTTAACCCTGACCGTAGGAGGTGCAATATTGGGGTATTGTTCAATGGGCAAGGAATATATGCCAATTATCCCAAGTACAACAAAAAGAATGGAGATAACCGTTGAAAGTACAGGTCGTTCTATAAATGTTTTTAACATAATTTGCCTGATTAAAAATTATTGCACTTTTATTTTCTTACCATTCCTGAGTGTAATCAAACCATCGGTTACCACTTTATCGCCACTGACAAGCCCTTCGAGAACGGCGTAATTTTTGGAATCGGGGGTTGCTTCTACGGTAATTACCTTCTGCACAACGGAATCGCCCTGTACTTTATAGATTAATATTTTATCCTGTTGATAAAATGTGGCTTTCTGGGGAACCACCAGAACATTTTTCAGAAGCCTGGGGATGATAATTTTTCCGCTGGTACCACTCCGCAAAAGACCATTTTTGTTTGCAAACAAGGCTCTGAAGTTAACAGCACCGGTAAGAGGATCGACAACGCCTGAAATTGTTTGGATATGACCTTTTTCCTCGTATTCACTTCCATCGGAAAGTATTAGCTTCAACGGAGGCATGTTCTTAATTTTTTCGCCCTGTGTTTTTCCATCCCAATTTTTCATAAACTTGTAAAGCTCTTTTTCATTCATAGAAAAGTATGCTATTACGTTGGTTGTATTAGCTACTGTTGTGAGAACAGTGGAATTATTAACCAGACTGCCAAGGCGGTAAGGTATTGAACCTACAGTGCCATTAACCGGACTGGTTACAGTTGTCCATGCTATTGAAGCCTTAGCCTGATCCAGAGCAGCTTTGGCCGAAGCAAAAGTATTCTCGTAGGTCGATATTTTAACTTTGCTGATAATTCCCTTTTCGGCTAAGGGACGCATGCGATCGAGATCGAGCCGGGCAGTATTGTATAATGCCTGAGCATTTTCGAGAGCCTGAATCGAAGAAGGAGAATTAATTTTAAAAAGGGACTGACCTTTTTTTACAATGGAGCCTTCGTCCACATAAAGAGCTTCTATAAATCCATCAATTCTGGGTTTTATATCTATATCCTCCTGGCCTTTGATTATGGCTGGGAATACAGATTGTAATCCAACATCCTGAGGTGTTAAAGTGCTAACCGGATACGATTTGATCTGGTCGGCCGGATTAATCCCTGCCTGATTGTTTTTACATGCTGAAATTAACACCAGGTACGAGATACCTGTAATAAGAAATATTTTTTTATTCATCTTTAAAAAATTAAATGCAAAATATTGGTCATTCAGAGGTTGGTAATAAATCGAATTATGGTATTATGCATGATTCACCACCCATGCTCTATTTAAATTTTATTTTTTTTGCTTTGTTTTCGGCGGCTAAGTTATAATTGACACATCATGGGCTTTGCAATAAATAGACTGATGGCTTTTTTTTATAGACGAAGAGCCTGTTTCTTTAGACAATTAATTATTGATCATATCAATTAATATAAACTTTTAGATCTTTCCTGAATATGGTTTATTACTTTTAGAAAACAATCCAGATCGGATTGAACCGCACCTTCAAGAAGCTCTTTACTTAACTCTCTTTCAATATGTAACCATTGTTCAATGGCTCTTTTCCCTTTTTTAGTTACCATTAATCGGTTTTTTCTCCTGTCGTTTTTGTCGATTACTCTTCTTACAAGTTCTTTTTCCTCCAGAGTATCTATCATGCGGAGTATAGCCGATTGGTCCTTACTCATAATATCAGCTATATCTTTTTGAATGACTTCGTTTTCTTCTTTGTTTATGAAGTAAAGCAGTCCGAACTGGTCAATGGTTAATTTAGCCTCCGTTTGTTCGTTGGTTCTTTTGCGTAAAACCCGGAACATTTCACTCAGCATTTTTCCGACAATCATACCTAATGGTTTTTCCTGATCCTTCATTCCGAAAAAAAGTTTAGCAAAGATAAAAGATAATAATTGATGTATGCAATTATTATTTTTACCGTGTATAAAATATAAAGTGTAGCACATGCTAATGTTGCAAATTCTGACGGAACAACAATTTTATTGCCTGAGGTTCTATAATCAGACTAATTGCACAAGCCTCTCAGAAGAAATGTTGAGAGGCTTTATAGTAAAAACCGGAAACAGGTTTTGATCACAAGCCGTTAAGAACATTATTTAAATAAACCTTCAAGTTATTTTTTAACTTTCTTATTATTAATGTTCTAAATTGCGATTTGCTTTTAAGTAATTTATAATTGTCAATAGTTTGATCAGAATATTTTATCTAACAACACAATTTATATCTACAATTTGCGATTTTTGGTCAATAGTAAAACGATTTTTGTCAAAAATGAATTTTGCCCAAAACTTAAAATCTATGCATAAACTACTGGTATTTACAGGAATATTCATGCTTGTTTTAAATTCATGCGGTTCGAAGGATGAAATGGTATTGTTAACGCAAGAGTCTGTAAAAGATACTGTTTATCAATCGAATCCTGTAAAGGATTCCACCAGCACTGTAAAGCAAAATCCGTCGGACACAATTAAGACCGTACCTACGCCAACTCCTGTACCTGCACCTGTACCAACCCCAACCCCAACCCCAACCCCAACACCAGTACCAGTACCAGCT
>JAEYWD010000038.1 GCA_023429135.1 Bacteroidota bacterium
AGGTAATGTTTCGATTTTTCGAAATCGGGTTTGAAACCAAATTCCTTTTCAATTTCACTGCTAACATTAGGATTTTCTTCAATTAAAGAAAGCTCATAAACTGATTGAGCATTGTCGGTTACAGGACCATAGCTGTCAACAGCAATAGTAACAGGTCCCATACCTAATAAACCGAAGGCAACCAAACCAAAAGCAAAGATGGAAGGATATACCATTATTTCATGTAAACCAAAGGTACTCATGAAATAAGCGATAAACATCAAAATAAAGAATACCAGACCCATCCAGAATGCAGAGAAATTACCGGCAACAAATCCCGAAAGAATAGTAAGCGAAGCACCACCTTCTTTACCAGATTTTACAACTTCCTGAACATGACCAGATTTTGGAGAAGTAAACACTTTTACAATTTCAGGAATAAGCGCACCACCAAGAGTACCGCAACTGATAATTGTCGAAAGAATCCACCACATGTCGGTATTACCGTTCAGGTCAGGTATCATTACATAACTTGCAACATAAGTAACAACGATCGAAAGAATAGAAGTTATCCAAACAAGCTCGGTTAAAGGTTTTTCGAAATCGATATCGTCCTTCTTACTTAATTTGGAAGTATTTATAGCTCCATTGATATAATAAGCAACGATGGAGGTAATAACCATGAGGATACGCATTACAAATATCCATGCAAGAAGTTTAACCTGCAGTAATTCAGTTAAAGGAACATCCATTCCAAGGGCAACACCACCAACAGCTAAAAGGATAAATGAAACAAGAGCTACACCGGTTACACCGTAAGTTTCGAATCCATCGGCAGTAGGACCAACGCTGTCACCAGCATTGTCACCGGTACAGTCGGCAATTACACCAGGGTTACGTGGATCGTCTTCACCAATTTTGAAAACCACTTTCATTAAGTCGGAACCGATATCGGCGATTTTGGTAAAAATACCACCGGCGATACGAAGAGCAGAAGCACCGAGTGACTCACCGATAGCGAAACCGATAAAGCATGCACCAGCTAATTCGCCAGGCATTAATAACAGAATCACAAGCATCATGATAAGCTCGATACAAACAAGCATAACACCTATGCTCATACCGGCTGTTAAAGGAATATTAAGGAGTTTAAGAGGTTTTTTCTCGAGCGATGCAAAAGCCATACGCGAATTTGCAAGTGTATTCATACGAATACCGAAGGCAGCAACAGCATATGAACCTAAAATACCTATTACGGTCCATGTGAGAATTAATAAAACACCTCCGATACCAAAAAGCGATTCGCCATCGTGACCTTTAGCCAGAAAACCAAAATAACCGGCTACTGCAGCACCAATAAAAATGAAGAGAATAGCAATAAATTTTCCTTGCTGCTTAAGATAAGCAGAACAGGTTTTATAAATAACATCGGAAACATCGAGCATTGCCTTGTGAGCAGGTAGTTTTCTTACCTTCATAAATTGATAAAGGCCAAAGAGAAGCCCTAAAGCACAAACTACAAAACCCCAATACAACATACTCTCACCCTTGATTGCATCGGGTACTTTCAGATCGGCCTCACTACCGAAAGCTGCTGCCGTCGCCAGTAAGGTTAACAATCCACTTAATACAAACCTTTTTTTCATGATCGTTTATTAGTTATAATTTAACATGTAATTAGAATTTAAAAACTATTCATCAAATGAAGTTACTATAATCATTTGAAAAATGAAAGGCGTAAATATACAGATTATTTATATGCTATTGTTATATAACATATTTTTTTTTGAATTACTTAAAAGCCAATGGAATTGGCTTTCATGAATAATTTTAGGGAGATGAACAATTTTATCATATTCGGGTTATTCATTTCCCATCTTAGACCAGCGGATATGCTTATTCATTTCCCATTTCCTGGATAGCCCTGTTGAAAAAAGCGTTCAATGGTTTCAATTCTTTGAAAACCTCAACACACTCTGCTATCAGCGCTTTTTCATCATAAAAAAGACTGTCGGAGAGAGATTTTGATACGGTATAACTTTTATATTTAAGATAGTTGATATGAGCAAAATCTTTCGGAAAATCCTTTGGGGCGGAGCGGAGCAATCCCATATCCGTATCCAGTTCGCCAAATTGTTTTTTAAACCCCTTGCTTTCCACAATCGCCTGAAATTCCTCAATGAGACCATAAATATCGCTACGTATCGCTTTCAGCACGGGAGCTTCAGGCGCCCATATGCCACCTGCCAATACAGAATTGCCCGGTTCCATGTGAAAATAATATCCACCCAGGTTGCTCTTGCGTCCACCTTTTGCAATGTAAGCTCCCATATGACTTTTGTAAGGCGTTTTATCGGGCGAAAAACGAACATCGCGAAAAATCCGGAATACGCAATTTTTAGCCTCCACCGGACCAATTTCCTTATCTATCTTTTGTAACTCGGGAATAAGTTTGTTAACAAAACTTTCGAAATTCTTTTTTGATTTCTGATACCAATCGCGGTTTGCGTCGAACCATTCCTTGTGATTGTTATCTTTTAATGCACTTAAAAAGTGAAGAATATCAGTAAGCATACAATATTTCAGATTAAAATTCGATATTTGTAAAGGTCCGAAAAAAATCTTTTTTAAGATGAATTCTTTAAAAAAATATGCAGTAGTAGTTGCCGGAGGCTCAGGAAGCCGCATGGGATCTGAAGTTCCTAAACAGTTTATTGAGATCTGCGGTTTACCTATTTTGATGCATACGATCAACGTTTTTCGAAAGGCAATTCAAGATATCGAAATAGTGCTTGTTTTGCCCGAAGAACAGATAAAAACCTGGAAAAATCTTTGTTTGAAACATAACTTTATTCATCCGGTAGAAATTTGTGCGGGTGGAGAAACCCGGTTTCATTCGGTAAAAAACGGGATATCCTGTATTGAAGATGACGGGTTGGTAGGAATTCACGATGGTGTGCGTCCGTTGGTAAGCGAAGAAGCTATTCGGCGGTGTTACCAGGAAGCAGCTATTTACGGAAATGCAATCCCTGTTACTGGTGTGGTGGAAACTGTGCGTTATCAGGAAGACGACAGCAGAAGCAACATAATTGACCGTTCAAAGCTACGTTTGGTTCAAACTCCCCAGGTATTCAGGATAGAATCGATAAAAGAGGCCTTTTTGAGAGATTACGATGAAACTTTTACTGATGATGCTTCCGTACTGGAAAGCAACGGCGGGATAATTCATTTAACAGAAGGCAACCGCGAAAACATCAAAATTACTCACCCCATTGATCTTGTAATTGGCGAATATTTAATTCGATGCCGTAATTCAATCTAATAGTGCTTTATACTACGTAAGCGGAACCTGATTTTAATGAGCCATTGTATCCAGGTAAACAGAATAATAACCTGAATTGCGGCATCTCCAAGATAAATATAGTTGATTACCTTGTTTAACGAGTAATAAACGTCTATGGTCAAATAGCTGACCGAAGATCCCAGAATTAATACCAGGCTCTCGATGGTAATATGCCTGCGTTTGGCAATTATCAGCAATAACAGACTAATGGCTACTGTTAGCGCTCCTACCATTTTAACCAGCCAGATATCGGTTTTTGGACCTGTAACCTCCATAAAGGTTGTAATATCCAAAATTGGCCACAACCCTGTTACAAAAAAATAAAGGCCCTGAACCAGTCCCATATTCCTGATAAAGCCTTGTCTCCGCGATGGGAAATTTTTAAAAACGTAGTAGTACAAAAACATAATCTTATTAGAAATAACGTCCCCCGGCCTAAACAGGCCAGGGGAAATAAAACACTTACTTTATAAAATCTAAACGCTCGATTTTATAATTTATTTCTTGTTTTTTAATTGTTCTTGTATGGTTTCCGCCTGAATCAGGTGCTGACGTAATACCGGAAGTGTGTTGTCGACCCAGGTTTTAAGTTCTCCCGAAGGAAGACTTTTTTGTGCTTCTTCGAAATCTTCCACGTCATCTTTATGATCCTGGACCATTTTATCAATGTATTCCTTATCGAAATCTTTACCGGTTTTTTTTGTCAGATCGGTAACCTTATCCTGGTGTTCTTTATCCATGGTAGCAGGGAGAGTCAGCCCCAAACTTTGAACTGCAGTTTTTAACTTGTCCGATGCATCGGAATGGTCTTTTTCCATCATTTTGGCATAGTCTTTAACTTGTTGATCCATTGCACTTCTCTGTGCAACTTTTCCAAGTTCAACTTCCATCATACTGCCTGTCGAAGCTTCATCAACAAACTCTTTAATTTTATCCTGTTCCCAAATGTTGGCAGCGCTGTTATTTTCCGAAACGCCCATATTTGTAGTATCAGTATTGTTATTACTACCCGATTTACAGCCAAAAAACAGAGCCACACTAAGAATTAATAATAAACTGGTCTTCATAATCTTGAATTTTTAAGGTTAATGATTTAAGGATTTTATTTAATTACACATTTACGCTTATATTAACCTGTTCCAGGTTTTCAACCGCAGGGCCTGTAACAACGGCCCCGTCGGGCTTAAACCTGCTTCCATGGCAGGGACAATCCCAGGTTCTCTCTACAGTATTCCACGCCACAATGCAATTCAAATGTGTGCAGTTAGCTTTGACATAATTAAAATTGCCCTGATCATCAACAGAGACTGCTATTTTTTCATTGTTCTCTTCAATAATAGCTCCGTCTCCCACATCCATCCTGTCCAGCACATCCCTGTTTTCGGTGTTAAACCTATCCATTACAAAGTGTTTTGCCACATCGGCATTTTCCTTCAGAAATTTACCTGCCGAGGCTAACACATTAAAGCGTTTTGAGTCGAAAATGCCATCCCACAATTTTTTGTCAAGTCCTAAAATTTCCTGCACAATGGAATAAGCAGCAATTGTTCCGTTTGTTAAGCCGTCGCCCGAATAACCTGTTGCAATATATTCGTTTCTATTAGTATTTCTCCCGATATAGGGCAACCCATCGGCTGGCTCGTAGTACTGATTGGACCACCAGTAATCTATCGATTGTACCTTATATCGTAATCGAAGGTACGTTTCCAGTTTCTCGTAAGGGTTTACTGCATTTTTACCTGTTTTATGGTCGGCTCCTCCCAATACCAGGTATCTGGTTCCGTTCAGATTATAAGAGCGTGTGTAGAAGTAAGGTTCAAAAGTATCCCAGTAAATTTCGTCGCCAATATCTTCCTGAACTCTTGCACATAGCATATAGCTCCTGTAAGGATATGCAAGGGTTTGATGCAGATCGAAAAATATAGGATAATGGGTGGCATAAATTACCGAATTTGCTTTGATTCGGCCGTTCTTTGTCAATACAAAATTGTCATTCCGGTCAATAACCCGGCTATTTTCAAATATTTTACAATTTGTTAAGGTATATAAATGCGAAGCAATGCCTGCCAGATATTTTGCCGGATTAAAAATTGCCTGATTTTTATATTCGATGGCTCCAGCCACCTTAAAAGGAAGTTTTAACACCGGGGCATTGTATACATCGAGCATAGCGTTAGTGGCAACTTCTTTTTCCTTATACAGATAATTCAGGTCATTTTCATCCTCGGCGTAAAGATAACCGGAGACGTATTTAAAGTCGCACTCAAATTTTTTTGAAAGGTTTTCAATAAACGATATGGCAAACTTCCGGGAGGCTGCCACCGCAATACAGGTATCCATATTAAATTTCGACCGGAGCTCCTGATACGAAAAGTCGCTTTCGGTAGTTAAATGGGCACTACTTTTAGCTGTGGCGCTAGTTTGAAAGCTTTCGGCCTCCACAACAACCACATTTTTCCCTTCGCTTGCTAACAGATATGCTGCAGTTAACCCTGTAATACCTGCTCCTACTATAAGTATATCAGTTTCGATATCGCCATAAAGTTGAGGAAAGCTTATCTTCGGAAGATTTGCATTCCATATCGTTTTTTCATTCATAATCTTACCCTCTAAATACTGGAATTACTTTGATTTCGACTTGGAAGATGGTTTTTCGTAAGCATATTCTTCCGATTCCATCATATGTTTGAATCGTTTAAGATCGTCCTTTACCATCTGGGTAAATACAGGATCGAGAAATCCGGCAACAACTCTACCTAGCTTGGATTTTGCAGGAGTATACTGCATGTAAACTCTTAATTCAGTTCCCTTATTTTTGGGTGCATCATAAAATTCCACAGTACCGGAGTTTCTAACATCTGATGCATCAACGGTGGTCCAACTGATTCTTTCGTTTGGAATATCTTCAATGATATCTGCATTCCACATAAAAGTCTGATTGCCAAGCTCAGATTCCCATTTATACTTTCCTTCGGCTGTTTTTTCAACATTTTTAATATGCTTCATAATAAGCGGAAGATTCTCAAGACGCCGCCAGAAATTATATACTTCAACCTTATTCCGGTGGATGGTTATCGTTTTTTCGAATTCAAAAGGTTTGGCACCTTCGGCAGTGCTGAAACCGGCAAGGTTATACAATGCGCAGTAACCATTTGCTCCACGTAAAAGCAGGTATCCGGCTGGCAGTAATAAACTGCTGTAACCCGATTCTTTGAATTTCTTTATACCATAATACCCTAATAAAAGACCGGCTGCTGCCGAAACAATTCTGTCAGTTGTTCCTACATTTTTTTTCTCAGGGGCTACAAACAAAGCGTTTTGCAGCAAACTAAAAATTCCTACAGCATTCATAATTATTTTATTTAAAAGGTTTTACTCGTCTTTGAAAATTTTATGCCAAAACATGCCTTGCTACTAAGTGGTAACAGTGAGGCATCTAAAGCTCTTTACTCTTTTCCGTATGTGAAATTTTAACCCCATTTTGGCAATTTGTATCCCCAAAACTTTAGTGGTTTCTATACGGTAGCACTTCTGGAGAAATTATTCACCATTTTTCCAGATCTCCTTTTTAGGTAATAAAAAGATAATCAGGCATTTTTCTTTTCTCTCATTTCAATTGTGTATTTGGCACAGTATTCCCCCATATGAATTTTATGTTCAACTAAAAAACACGTCTATGTTTCATCATGTAAAAGAACTACAGTTTAATGCCAGGGTTACACGACCCGATCCTAGATTTGCAACACTGCTGCTCGATCAGTTTGGAGGACCAAACGGGGAATTAAAAGCTGCCATGCAGTACTTTGTTCAGGCGTTTAGTGCACGACAGCCTTACCCCGACAAATATGACCTGTTAATGGATATAGCCACCGAGGAATTCAGTCATCTCGAAATTGTTGGTGCTACTATTCAAATGCTACTCTCCGGAATAAACGGAGAACTCAAGAATGTTGCTGAAAACTCCGAAATTATGAAGCTTCTTTCGGGGAAAACCGCCAGGGAAGAAATGATTCATGCCGTAAAAATTAATCCGCAATTCTTAAACGAAAGCGGCGGAAGTCCAATGGTAACCGATGCTAACGGTAATCCGTGGAGCGGCACTTATGTTAACGCCAACGGCGATCTTACAGTTGATTTGCAGTCGAACATTGCTGCTGAATCGAGAGCTAAAATTGTCTACGAGTATCTGATGCAATTTACCGATGATGTCGCAGTAAAGGAAACGCTCCAGTTTCTAATGACACGCGAAATTGCGCATTTCCAGATGTTCCAGGCAGCACTCGAATCTATTACTCCGCACTTCCCTCCTGGAGTACTGCAAGGCGATCCGCGTTACAGTAACAAGTACTTTAACATGTCCAACGGAACCAGCTTCAGAGGTCCCTGGAATGAAGGAACCTCCCCTGGTTTAGGCGAAAGCTGGGAATATATTGCCGATCCTATGGAACATGTGCTTAGAACCCATGGCCTGGTTGAAGAACCAACCATAGGAACGGAACGATCCTTTGAAAGCGCCGAGCTGAAAACTATTCAGGTTAGTAAAATACGTACCAAGGAGGTGAAAAGCAACACTCCTAAGTCAGATTTATGCTGGACTGAGTACGAAGGCGAATCTCATAAATCAACACAGTAAAGGAGTATGAATAGTCCTAAAGAAACTTCAGACTATGTGAACACAGCGGATCGGGTTGAAATTGAATATTTCACCGATCCGCTTTGCTGTTGGAGCTGGGCGTTCGAGCCACACTGGCGCAAATTTTTAAACGAGAATTCGCACCTGATAAGCTGGCGATACAAAATGGGCGGTATGCTTACCGACTGGAAAAGCTATACCGATCCCATGAACGACATATCAAGACCTGCTCAGATGGCCCCTTTGTGGTTGCAGGTTAAACATATAACCCATACCAAAATCGATCCCGATATATGGATTGAAGATCCTCCCCACTCATCACTTCCGGCCTGCCTGGCTGTGAAGTGCGCCGAAATGCAATCGCAGGCTGCAGCAGATGTGCTGTTACTAGGGCTAAGAAGAGCCGTTATGACCAAAAAGGAAAATATAGCACGCAGAGAGGTTATTTTGGAACTGGCCTCAGAGCTGGAGAAAAAATACGGGGTGTTAAACTTTGATAAATTCGAAAACGATTATGGGAATAACAATGCCATTCAGCATTTAAAGGAAGATATACAAAGAGCGAAACTAGCCGATATTGGCCGTTTCCCTACACTCACAATGAAGTTGCCTAAGGAGAACAAGGGAATTATGCTGGTTGGTTACAGGCCATTTTCTGCATTAATGGAATCTTTTCAACAGTTAACAAAAGAATTGGAGTATCAGGATTAAAACAGATAGTTATGTATTCAATAGCAATTCATGGAGGAGCCGGGACAATAAGGAAAGATAACATTACTCCGGAAGAAGAAAAACTTTATTACGGAGGCTTGGAAAGCGCAATTCAGGCTGGAATTCATTTCCTGGCACAGGGTATGAGCGCTCTCGATGCTGTTGAGGCTGCCGTAATGTCGCTCGAAGATAATCCGCTTTTTAATGCTGCACGGGGGGCGGTTTTTAATTCGGAAGGTATCCACGAGATGGAAGCTTCGGTAATGTGGGGTAAAAACCTTGATGCCGGAGCTGTTTGTGCTCTTCGCAATGTTAAAAATCCAATACACCTCGCCCGCGTAGTAATGGAAAAATCCAAACACTTGTTCTTAAACGGGAAAGGTGCCGAAGACTTTGCCCGCGAAAATGATATCGCTTTTGACGAAGACAGTTATTTCTTTACAACCAAGCGTTACGATCAATTGCTTCAGGCAAAAAAAACCGGTCATATTCAACTCGATCATACCGCTGAAAAGTATTTTGGAACTGTAGGAGCGGTAGCTCTTGATAGCGCCGGGAATCTTGCCGCCGCCACCTCAACTGGTGGCCTTACCAATAAAAGCTATGGCCGTATTGGAGACAGTCCTGTAATTGGGGCGGGTACTTATGCCAATAATAATACCTGCGCTGTTTCATGCACCGGCGATGGCGAATTTTTCATCCGCGGAGTTGTTGCCTACGATATTTCTTGCCTGGTTCAATACAAAAACATGCCGCTACAGGATGCCTGTAACCTTGTTATGTTAGAAAAAATGAAAAAAATTGGCGGCGAAGGCGGAGCCGTTGCAGTGGATAAATCGGGAAATGTGGCACTGGCTTTTAATTCCGAAGGGATGTACCGGGGTTACTGCAAGGAAGGTGAAAAACCTTTTGTGGCAATTTACAGGTGATAGGGTTGTTAAATCCTTAAACTTTTGTAATCCGAAGGAATTTCGAAAAGCCTGGAAGGCACTTTTTTTACGTTAATGGAAGTAATTTGCATGGATTGCTTTTGTTCTCTTACAAGGTTGCGTTCAATAGCAATCAAAGGAATAAAACCTGAACTCTGTGGAATCTGGTTAAAATAGTACGGAATACTCGAATAATTCTCAGCAGCATCCAAAATCCTATAGAGTTTCTGAATGATCATATCTTCGGTTTCCATTACCCAATAAGTAACTTCACAATCGAGTTTCCGGTTACGCACTCTCCATTGATAGCATTTTTTACCTTCTATAACTTTAAAGTTCTCTGTTTTAATAATGTCAAACCTCGTTTTATCCTGCACTTCATTTTTATGCCCCAGGTGGGCATAAACCTTTAAAGCCGGACTTAAAGCAACTATTTTTTCGGTATTGAGATCAACAAGCAAAACTTTGTTTAACTGACCGGTGGCGCTAAACTCATCAACACGCACATTAGCGTCCTTAACGTAAAAAATAAAGTAAGTTGTGTCGTACTGAGACTGTCGTGTAAGCTGAACATTTCCTTCGAAACCGAAAAGAAGGCAGGATTGGATAACACATATTATTACTACCAATAACTTCAGCATAGAAACGTTTTTTAGTAACGGGTACAATTTTGTGTTCAGAATCATTAATCGTATTTTTGAAAGAAAAGTTTCAAATCTAAGCAACTATTTTATGCTCAGCACTAAGGAATCGGGCGATGAAGCTGAAAATATCGCAGTTCAACATCTTATTAATCAGGATTATAAAATACTGGAACGAAACTGGCGGCATAACCATCTCGAGTTGGATATTATTGCATGTAAAGGTCCGTTTTTAGTTGTTGCCGAAGTAAAAAGCCGTGCCGGAAATTATGTGGTGGAGCCCCATCTTGCGGTTAACCGCAATAAGCAAAATCTTATTATTGCTGCAACAAACGCGTATCTTACAAAGAAAAACCTCGATCTCGAAGTTCGGTTCGATATTATTTCAGTTGTTTTTTTCAGATCTGGTCATAAACTGGAGCATATCGAAAACGCTTTTTATCCCAAAGTGAGATAGGTATGGTTTCGGGATGAGGGCCTGCGTGGCAATAAACAGGATGCGGGTTTAATTTGTTTTAGCTATCGACCATGGACCATCGACTATCGACTTGTATTTTTGTATTATTTTTTACTTCATACTTCATCATGAATATCGAAACCATCCGCGATTATTGCTTATCTAAAAAAGGAGCATCCGAAGAGTTCCCTTTCGACGAGTTCACAATGGTATATAAAGTGGGAAGCAAGATGTTTGCTCTCACAAGTTTGACAGGTGAGTTAAGCATCAATCTTAAGTGCGATCCGGAGAAAGCTATTGAGTTAAGAGAGCAATTTCCGGCAGTTCAGCCAGGATATCATATGAGCAAGCTGCACTGGAACACGGTTTATATCGATGGCTCAGTCCCTGCATCGCTTATTTACGAATGGATTGATCATTCTTACGATCTTGTATTTAAAAAACTACCCCGAAAAGAGCAAAACCAAATTTTGAACTTGTGATGTTTCCTGGAACAGTTTTTTTGAGAGTAGAATAAATAATATTTTTGAAAAAAATTTATACCATGACTAAACACAGTTCATACCGGATCCGTTTCGATGCTTTCTCCCGTAAAATGTTTCACTACTTTTTACAGGGATTGTTGTTTGCTGCTCCTATTGGTTTAACCGGATATATCATCTACCTGGTTTTTAAGTTCAGTGATGGGATACTGAAACCTCTGATCGAGAATTTCCTTCATTTCAGCATCCCCGGTCTTGGATTACTCATTATGGTTATTCTTGTGACTGCTCTTGGCTACGCCGGACAATCGGTTATTGCCAAACCTTTTAAAGTACTACTGGAGCGCTTCCTCAAAAAGGTTCCTATGCTACAGATGGTCTATTCTTCGATACGCGACTTTATGGAGGCTTTTGTCGGCAAAGAGAAAAAATTCAATCAGCCTGTAAGAGTAAAGGTGAATATGGTTTCGAACCTCGAAAAGCTTGGCTTTATAACAGAAACTGACCTGTCCGACCTGGGCATCAAAGATATGGTTGCTGTTTACTTTCCACACTCTTATAATTTCTCGGGAGAACTGTTTATTGTTCCAACCTCGCAGGTGACCCCACTGGATATAAATGCCGGCGTTTTGATGAAATTTATTGTGTCGGGTGGTGTTACAAAAATGGAAGGGTAAGAAGAATATAAAGTCCACAGCCCTCGGACCACAGTGAATACCATATCCAAAGGAATGCATGTAATTTTTTATTGAATTACTGTTATTTCCTCTTTTTTGGCAATTACCATCGAAGCATTCAATAAAGCATTCTGAATAGTATCCCAATTCTCCTGGAAATACAAGTGCAACTGGGAAAGGGTTTGATTACCAAGTTGAAAGAAAACAATTTTAGGAAATACTTCACTGGAAATGAATCTATTATAAAAGTCAGTATCCTTGGTTAGAATGATTTTATTATTTTTCAGAGCAAAATCCCAAATTTCCTGATCTGTCCAGGAGGGATTAATATCAACAACGTGAAGAAAATTTACATTATTAAAAAAATGGAAATACTTAGGTAAATTAACGTCAACTATGAATTGTAGAGACATTATGAGGCTTGTTTAACAGAAATGGTCAGAAAACTGTGGTCGGTAACTTTTGATGCAAATTCCAAACAACTTTTAATATCTTCTTCTTCAAGAATTGGATAAGCTTTTAGAATATTCTCATTGGATTCTCCAGCAGCAATATACTCCAAAATTGTTTTAACAGTAATGCGCATACCCCTAATGGTAGGTTTGCCATTGCAAATATCCGGGTTTATGGTTATCCTGTTCATTCTAATATATTTTAAACACAAATTTACAATTACTTACTTAATATTCAACCTTTACCTCCGTTCTTATTTTTCTTCTTCGCTGATGGATTGTCACTTATTTGGCTATTACCGGCTTTTATTATGTTAAGTGCTGGCTTAACCCTTTCTGTTGTGATTGGGGCCTTGTCCCAGGTATTCCACACATACCTGTTGCTTGTTGCTGCTTCTTTTTTATAGCTGATTGTAAGTGCTATTCCATCCGAAAGGGCTACTTCTCTCGTATTGGTGGAACGGTCATCATCCATAACCAGGCGTGCTGAAGGATCAGTAAAGTTGAGATAATGCCAGGGAATCCGGATATTCATTTCATTTCCGTTAAACCATACTGCATCCAGCGACGTAGCTGTTACCCCTCCTTTGCGCACTTCAAGAATTCCTGTTTTCTGATACGAATGTTCTTCAAAATTGTGTTTCAACCGCAGCAAATGCCAAGGTGCTCCATTAGTTACCGTGGAATGAAACACCTGCTCGGGATTTGCATTATTACGGATAAACCATATTCCAAACAGGTCGTAATCCCTGGTTACGAAAAGTTTTACCGAATCGGCTTTGATAAGCATGGCAAATTCAGATCGTTTGGATACAACTGCACCGTTGGGCAAAACTGATTCCCCAACCGACTCTTTATAGGTATCGATGCCAATCAATACTGAGTCGTTGACTGATATAGAACTGTTCAGGTTCAGCTTCAGATTGAAAAACTGAACATCAGCAGCGGCATGGACTGAGGCTATTTTAGATACTGAGCCGGTCATCTGATATTGCTGAAATACAGGTACGGGTGGGTCAAAAGCAATCATCCCGAAATTTTCTTCGGCGCTGGCAACACTGTGCCACAAGGGCATCCTTTCGGGAGCGCTTTTGACGGGGTCGAACAACCAGGTTCTTTTAAACCACTCGTCAATCCACGAAAACATCATACCGCCTCCACAGCCTGCTGTGTGGATGTTCTTCAGCAAACGTACATTCATTTCTCCTTGATGTATCTCTGTTAATCCTCCGTGGTTCATACCCGAATTGGCAGTATGTGCAATTCCCCAGGAACTGGGAACTCCATATTCAGCAATAATAAGGGGGATTCCCGAGTAGTGACTTTTAAGATGCCTCAAATAGCCCAGATAAGGGTTTGAACCTATATCATCGGTATCGTCGAGGTAAGCGGCATCGCGGTTAATAAAGTCGGGGTAATAGGGATAAGCATGATAGCTTGCAAAATAACCCGCCGTACCCGTGTTCATTTCAATCTTTTTCAGGTCGAAACTGAATTTATCTTCGTCGGTTAAATCGTCGGGCTCCGAGGGGTGTTCCATGGGATCGAGTGTGGGCCAGCTCGAAACGCTTACAGGCCGCTGTACCTTATACTTATTTTTCTCAAAAGTGATAAGCTTGTCGAGTCGCTCCGCAAGCCAAACTTCTGTGGGGGTGCCAGTGGAAATCTTCAAATTGGAACCTTCGTAAGTATTGGTGGAATTGAGAAAATCGGTGATTTCCACCTCGTACGGATGTATTTCCCGCCCAATAATAAATCCTAGTGTCCATCGCGAAACATCGGCATCGAATTTACCAAAAGCTCTTCCGTAACGTTCTCCTATGGTCTTCTTGCCGTGAATACAATCTATCACTTCTTCAATGCCGGTATCAAAACCTGCTGTATATGGATATAAGTTCCCATTAAGGGTATCTTCCTGCAGCCATATCCCCTGGAATAAGTAGATCGGCTTATCGGGATGAGCATTATTGTATACGGCTAATTCCTGGTAAAAACGGGGGTAGTGCAAGGTGTAAGTTCTGATGGCATTAAATCCGGCATCGCCAATCATATTCAACCAACGGCTATATTGTTCACGGGTTGCAGCCAGTTCTCCGGGAAGCGTGCCAGGAACGGAAACTCCCAGGTTTACTCCTTTGATAAATAATTTATTGTACCCTGTTCCATTCCATACTCCCAGGTAGTCGGTCACCGTGGAAAAAGGTATCAAAGGCTTGCGGTAAAGACTAAAATCCAGAAGTTTGTCTTCAGGAATAGCGATGTTCCTGAGTAGAAGCGTATCGGCATTCTCTGCGGTAATGATGATCTGATAGGTGTTGATTGTAAAACTTTTAAGTTCGTGAAACGTCCCTACCGAGGCAACCTGATGATAGGGCACTACAACCACTTTTTGGGTGAATTTTCTTCCTCCGGCATCCAGCACAATAAGATATAATCCAGGAATTACCTTTACGCCATTCTCGTGATTACCATCCCAGGAATAGCTATACTCATCAGCCGAAAGATTGGCATTTTCCAGAATCCGGATAAGTTGACCATTTAGGTTGTAAACGGCTAACATAACCCTGCAATCTTTCTCCAGTAAAAATGCTATTTCAGTATTATTGTAAAAAGGGTTGGGCGATGCCTTGTATAATGTTGTTTTTGATGTCAGTTGCTGAGCTGATGTTAATGAAACACTGTAAAATCCGTTAGCATTGGTAACAGCTTCATATTTTACCGAGGGATCCAGCTCGTTTACAAAGATAAGTTTGGCATTGGCAACAAATTGAGAATAGTTATCCTTTACATATCCTGTAAGTTGGCCATTAGCAGCAATAGTAATGAAGGAAAACAAAATTCCTGTAATATACCTCATATAGATTATTTTTTCGAATTTAGAAAATTTAATCGAGAAAGGAGCGGTCCAAGGTTTTGTTAATGATGCAAACACTCCTTCCTTTTACGGGTATAAAGGAATTTGCCGGAATCCTAAAAATTAAACCATGCCCTGAGGTATTCACTCCTGTGAATTTTTTACCTCAACACATGGCTTAATTTCCACAATTTTTTACCAACGGAGATCTTTATTTCCTTGGGGTTCCGGATGTGCGTTCTCTTTCTTCAGGATTGTCGCCCGATTCCAGATCATAATCACGTCCTTCTCTCATGGATTCTTTCTCCTTCGATTTGTTAATCTTGTCAGCCTTGCTCTTATTTTCTCTTCTTGCCATAGTATTATGTTTTTTGGTTTATATACGAGAGGCAAAGAGCATACCATCTGCAATCTTTCAACTTTCAGTGTTCTTAATTGTTTGAAAATTGTATAGCAATCCTTATCTACAATAACTTTTCTAATGGAGCAAATAAATTCGTTTTCTGAACCTTTTCAATCTTTCATTTATTATGGAATTCTTATTGGAGGATGCTTTATTGTTGGAATGACAGCCAATTTTCTGTTTTATAAATTTTTAGAAATTTACAACCGCCGCAGAAAATCGACCGTGGTTGGCTTTATTACTCTTTACACAAAAAAGGCTACCCATGTATTTGTGCCGCTACTGTTTGTAATGCTTTCCTTTCCCTTTCTGGAAGATCATGAATACTACCCGTTAGTCTATCGTATTGTTTACATAGCTTTCAATATTTCGTTTGCATGGCTGCTGATAAGGCTGATTTATGTTTTTACCGATTCGGTATTGGCAAAGCATAATGTAGAAATTAGTGATAACCTGTCGCACCGAAAAGTTGTAACCCAGCTCCAGTTTATCCGTCGGTTACTTATTATTCTTGTTGTGCTTATCTCAGTTTCGGCAATCCTACTGAACTTTGAAAGTGTCAGGAAATTTGGAACCGGCATCCTTACTTCAGCCGGTATTGCGGGTATCATCATCGGCTTTGCAGCGCAACGATCGTTAGGGAACCTCTTGGCGGGCCTTCAGATTGCTTTTAGTCAGCCTATCCGTATTGACGATGTGGTAATTGTTGAAAACGAATGGGGGCGTGTGGAGGAGATTACTTTGACTTATGTGGTGATAAAGCTCTGGGACCTTCGCCGATTGGTAGTTCCGCTGAATTATTTTATAGAAAAGCCTTTTCAGAACTGGACAAAAACATCGGCTGATATTATAGGCACGATAAGTCTTTTTTTAGATTACAGAGTTCCGATTGATGCCATGCGCGAGAAACTTGGGGCTCTTTTAAAAGATCATCCTTTATGGGATGGGAAAACTAAAGTTTTGCAAGTGATTGGAGCTAACGACAAAGCACTTGAAATACGAGCTCTGGTAAGCGCACGAAATGCAGGTGAGGCCTGGGATTTACGCTGCTTTGTGCGCGAAGAGTTGGTAAAATTTGTCCGGGAAAACTATCCCGAAGCTTTACCTACTTTACGTTCCGAGGTAAATGTGCTTCAACCGGAGATGAAGTTGGGTTAATATTCTAAGGCTTTTTAACCTTTGTTTTATCTGCGGGCTGTTTTATCATTTTATCGGGCTTGGTTCCTTCCGATGTCGGATAACTGGTACGTTTACCATCCTTAACTTTATTGCCCTCCAGTAAACTGTCTACCATGTGCTCAACCCGCTCTGAAGTGTCAATCAGAACCTTTGAATTATCCTTGGTTGCTTTTGGGTCGGTAAACTTTTTACCAGGTTGGGTAAGTGTATCAATCTGCGCATTTAGCGGAAGCCATGCTCCGGCAATTAATGCGACTGTTGCCAGGTATTTCAGTTTATTATTCATTGCTTGCTTTTTTATGTTTTAAATTTTTTGAGAATATCATTCTGCAATGCTTTTTGATACAGGTTTCTGATCCTCTATCAAAAAACGCTATGTTTTCTCCAGTATAACAACTGTGCCCGATCCAATAGTTTTCTATAAGGATAAACTTTCCTTTTACTTTATTTTTGTGTTCCATTTTAGTCTAAATATTGCTGAAGTACTGGTTCCTTTTCACTGTTTGAAAGAATCCGGTCAAAAACCAGTTCTCCTGAACGAATCGATTCCTCCTCCTGTAATTTCTTTGCAAATGCAATGCAATTTTTCACTTTATCCGAAAGGTGCACTATGAGAGAATCGGGTGTTGCATTCATAACTGCATGATGAATTGCATCCAGTTCTTCGGGAATAATTTCCACAGCGATATCAGGTCTAACATCTCTTAATCCCTCCATCAATAAGGTAATAATCTCGTCATCTTTTCGTCCTCGCTTATCATCATCAATACGGATAATGATTTTGTCGAAAATTTCTGCCGAAGCTTTTCCAACATTAACAATATCAATATCTCTCCTGTCGCCTGCTATGGATATAATCCCCACTTTTAATGAGGCGTTGATATTCCCGATTAATTGTCCCAGCGCCTGAATGCCATGATAATTGTGAGCATAATCAATCATTAATCTGAAATTGCTGAACTGGAAAATGTTGAGGCGCCCGGGACTGGTTTCTGCCGAGGGAACAAACGATCGTAACGCCTGGGAAATATGCAGCACAGGAATATTCTGAACGTATGCAGCAAGCACCGAAGCAAGAATGTTTTCGATCATAAACATGGCTTTCCCGCCGAAAGCAATGGGAATATTCTCTATAGATTCAATAAATAGTTTCTTCCGGTTTTTAATCAGGATAATATTGCCGTTTTCGATTACACCAGCTAAACCTCCATTGCCGCAATGCTGCAAAATACGTTCGCTTACCGGATTGGTGCTGAAAAGAGCTACATGACATTTCAACCTGCTTATCATCTGATAGGTATGGTCGTTATCTGCATTCAAAACTGCATATCCTTCGGACCTAACCGATTCGGCGACAATGGCTTTTACTTTGGCCATATCCTCTATAGTTTCAATATCTTTTAATCCAATATGATCCTCTGCAACATTGGTAACAATTCCAACATCGCACTTGTCGTATGCCAGTCCCGAACGCAATATTCCACCCCGTGCACATTCAAGTACAGCAAAATCGACGGTTTTATCGCGTAGAACCATACGAGCGCTCACAGGTCCAGTGCAATCACCCTCTTCAATCATATGGTTGCCTATATAAACTCCTTCTGTGGTTGTTAATCCTACGTTATAGCCTGCGATTCCGGCAATGGCCGCCAACAAACGGGCAGTGGTGGTTTTCCCATTGGTTCCGGTGATGGCAATCAAAGGAATTCTTCCATCATTGTTATTGGGGAAAAGCATGTTTACAACTTGTTCACCTATCGGCCGGGGCTTCCCTTTGAAAGGATGTGTATGCATCCTGAATCCCGGGGCTGCATTTACTTCTATTACCACCCCGTTATTGGGGATGGGTCTGCAGATATCGTTGATCAGCATGTCGATTCCGCAAATATCGAGCCCTATGGTGCGTGCCGTTCGTTCCGCCACAGCGGCAATTTCGGGATGGATAAAATCAGTCACATCTTCTGAAGTTCCGCCCGAACTCATATTAGCTGTTTGTTTTACATACACCGTTTCCCCGGCCGGAAGAACCGAGTCGGGATGTAATTCCTGACTTTTCAGGAATTCGAGTGTATGATCGTCAATTTTTATCTTGGTGAGCACTTTTTCGTGTCCGTTACCCCGGAGTGGATTTTTGTTTGCTTTGTCAATCAAGGCCCTGATTGTTGATGTACCATCGCCTGTAACTTTTGCCGGCGACCGGTGTGCAACAGCCACCAACTTGTAGTCAATCACCAGCAACCTGTAATCGTCTCCTGTGTAGTGTTTTTCCACAATAACTTTCCGGGAGAATTTTCTTGCAAGCTGAAAGGCCTGATCGGCTTCAGCCTGTGTTTTGATGTTTGTTGAGACACCTTTACCATGGTTGCTGTCGAGCGGCTTTATCACCAGTGGAAAGCCGACAAGCATTACTGCTTCAGGGAGCAAAATATCCTGATCGATTACAACACCTTCGGCCACTGGAATTGCAACACTTTTTAGAATACTCTTGGTAAGGGACTTATCTCCGGCAATATCAACTGCAATGTTGCTGGTGTTCCCGGTAATAGTGGCGTTGATGCGTTGCTGGTGAACACCATAGCCAAGCTGTACCAGTGAGCCGTTGTCGAGCCGAATGTGAGGTATGCCTCTAGCGGCAGCGGCGTTAACAATTGCCGAAGTACTTGGTCCCAGGCAATATTCAGCGCATAAGGTTTTTAGCTTTTCGATATCGGCCTGAACATTGTAGTTTTTATCGTACACCAAAGCCTCAGTAATTTTGAAGGCCGACTCGGCTGCAAATACGCCTGCTTCTTCAGCTTTATATTCGAAAGCTACATTGTAAATTCCTTTTTGCTGCCCGGCTTGGCGTGTCCTTCCGAAACCACAGTTCATTCCGGCCTGACTTTGTATTTCGAGTGCTATGTGTTCCAAAACATGCCCCATCCATGTCCCGGTTTTTACACGTTCAAAAAAGCCTCCCGGGTATCCTTCGGAACAATAATGGTTATAAAGGCCGGGGAGATTCTTCTGTAACCGGGTATAAAAACCGGGTATCTTATGGGTGGGTAATTCTTCCAGCTCCTCCAGATCGAGCCTGATAACAATAAGTTGATGCTTCCTCACCGACCAGTAATTGGGTCCGTTGAGTATATTTATGTCTAAAATTTTCATATAAGGGTTTATTAGTACCTGTAATGTTTTTGTTCTCTTACTAAATGAGAGAAAGGATTTGCTAAATACATGCCACGTTTGTTTAGATATTGATAATCAACTTTACATCCCACAGCAATTCAAGTGATATAATAATTGTTCGGGAGATTGGAAATAATTCAAAACACTATTTGCATGAATATTAAAGGAGTATTGGTTGCGATAGGCGGAAACGAAGACAAAGGAACAGGAGAAGCCGCTCTTCATATCAAGGAGTTCTCTCCTAAGTTCAATACATCAGGAATTCTATATAAAATATTGACTGAGATTAAATTACCCGACTCTACTGTGGAGGTTGTAACAAGTGCATCCAGCATCCCGGAACAAGTTGGACAAAATTATATTGATGCATTCAAAAAACTTGGCTTCACAAGGGTTGGTGTAATGAATCCTTCGAATAAGTATGAGGCAGAACTTCCACATTTACTCGACAGAATTGCCCGGGCCGGCTGTATCATGTTTTCGGGGGGCGACCAGTTCAAACTTGCCTGTGTATTGAACGATACCAAGTTTACAAAATTAATACACGACCGCTACGTTAACGACGATGTGGTTATTGCTGGCACCAGCGCAGGCGCAATGGCAATGCCCGATCAGATGATATATCCCGGATTGGCTGCCAGCAATATGCAGGAGAAAGAAGTAAAGCTGTATCAGGGACTTTCGTTGATTTACAATGCGATGATCGACACCCATTTTCTGGTGCGGGGACGGTTCAGGCGACTGGCTGTGGCTGTGGCCAACAATCCGCACAATATAGGTATTGGACTGGAAGAAGACACCGGAATAATTATCCGGGAGGGTAATAAGGTTGAGACTATCGGATCGGGGCTTGTAACCATTCTTGATGGCCGGAACATCAGAAATCCAAATCAGACTGTTGAAAGGGCAGATCACGATATTTTTATTGAAAATATGGTAGTACACCTTCTGCGGTCGGGAAACCATTTTACATTGAGAGGTAAAAAGATTGCATAGCCCTCATCCCCAGGGAGGATGTGTGAATAGTCCTTCAATCAAGCTGAACTTTTCTCATGAACGAAATGAGTAATTACAAATTCAGTTCAGCGTTTTAGCTTATAAATTAAATTATTACGCTAGGCGGAATTTGCAATTCCGCCATAAAATTGACTTTTTACACAGCCTCAGCATGCTCCTAAGACACGGTGACTATTTATCTATAGCTAAGCATGGCTTTCCCTTGTTCCACAACTATCTCCGCTTCTTTTCCAAGAATCAGCGGATAATTATCTTCTATATGCCCCGCGGAGAAATTAAATATCACCGGATAACTGCTGTTGCGGGTATAATCGTTAATGATTTGCAGTGCATCTTTTCCAAAAGGGATGTTATTGTCCCTCATATCGCTCATCCCACCCACTATCAGCCCTGCCAGTTTATCAAGTTTTCCCGAAAGTTTCAAATTCATCATCATGCGGTCGATATGATACAGATATTCGTCGAGATCTTCGATAAATAAAATGCAGCCGGTTGTATCAATATCGTAGGGTGTGGCAGCCATACTGTAGAGTACCGAAAGATTTCCGCCAATCACCTTGCCCTTTGCCTTTCCTGGCCGGTTGAACGGATGCGGCTCAACTTCATAGCGTGGCAGCTCACCAAAAAGAACCGATTTCAATTTTTGCCACGATGCTGCCTCACCTTTTTCAATACTGTAATTTACAGGCATAATGGCATGAATGGTGGGAAAATCGAGCATCACCGAAAAACAGGAATGTAAAACGGTGATATCGCTGTAACCTATAACCCACTTGGGATATGATTTAAAACCATCAAAGTTCAAACCACCGATAATCCGGATGGTTCCATAACCGCCCCGTGCACAGATAATGGCATTCACTTCCGGGTCATCCAGCATTTCCTGAAGATCGTGCCGTCGCTGTTCATCGCTTCCGGCAAACTGATTGTCGTCGGCAAAAAGGTTTTTCCCTAATTTTACCTTTAATCCCCACGATATAAATAAATCAACTGCCGGTTGTAACGCCTCCCTCGAAATTTTTCTTGAAGGAGCAATAATTCCAATGGTATCGCCTGGTTTTATAAAAGGAGCCTGCTGCATGAATCAAACTGTTTGATTGCCGTAAAAATAAAGGTTTTCTTTGGAATTTGGCCATCGACCATGGACTAAAAGCTATGGACTATTCACATCATAACCCCATTTCAACTATATTTGCAATCTTATTCCATACGAAACATGTTTAAAAGATATTTGATTACTTCGGCTTTGCCTTATGCAAACGGTCCGGTTCACATAGGACACCTTGCAGGCGTATATGTTCCTGCAGATATTTACGTACGTTACCTCCGCCTCAGGAAACGCGATGTACTGTTTATCGGAGGATCGGACGAACACGGGGTGCCCATCACCATCAAAGCCCGCCAGGAGAACGTAACTCCTCAGGATGTGGTGGATAAGTATCACAATATCATAAAAAAATCGTTCGAGGAATTTGGCATTTCGTTCGATGTTTATTCCCGCACCACTTCAAAAGTTCATTACGAAACAGCTTCTGGTTTCTTCCGGAAACTTTACGATAACAACCAGTTTATCGAAAAAACTACCGAACAGTTTTACGACGAAGAGGTAAAGCAGTTCCTGGCCGACCGCTACATTACCGGAACCTGCCCGGTGTGCAGCAACGAAAATGCATATGGCGACCAATGCGAAAAATGCGGTTCGTCGCTTAATGCCACCGATCTGGTAAACCCGCGTTCCACCCTCAGCGGCAGCGTTCCCGTGCTTCGCGAAACCAAACACTGGTTTCTGCCTTTGGATCAATACGAAGGTTTTCTGCGTAAATGGATACTGGAAGATAATACCGATTGGAAAGCCAATGTTTACGGACAATGCAAATCCTGGCTCGACCAGGGTTTACAGCCGCGTGCCGTAAGCCGCGACCTCGACTGGGGTATTCCGGTTCCCGTGGACGGTGCCGCCGGAAAGGTGCTCTACGTATGGTTCGATGCTCCTATCGGATATATCTCGGCAACCAAAGAACTTACCCCCCATTGGGAAAAATACTGGAAGGACAAGGAATCGAAGCTCGTTCATTTTATCGGGAAAGACAATATTGTTTTCCATTGCATCATTTTCCCGGCCATGTTAAAGGCTGAGGGAACTTATATCCTGCCCGACAATGTTCCGGCTAACGAGTTCCTTAACCTCGAAGGCGATAAAATATCCACTTCGCGCAATTGGGCAGTTTGGCTGCATGAGTACCTGGTGGACTTCAAAGGCAAGGAGGATGTGCTTCGTTACGTACTTTGCGCCAACATGCCCGAAACCAAGGACAACGACTTCACCTGGAAAGATTTCCAGACCCGCAACAACAGCGAGCTGGTTGCTATTTTTGGCAACTTTGTAAACCGTGCCCTGGTACTCACCCAAAAATATTTCGGAGGAAAAGTGCCTTCATCTGCAGCAGCTACAGC
>JAEYWD010000110.1 GCA_023429135.1 Bacteroidota bacterium
GGTTCCAAGGGTATGATCTCAGCCCGAAATATTAAGGCACCCCCTTAGGATAATTTGATGCAAATATAAAACGACTCCCTGAAAAAACAATAGGTCTGATTCCTCAGACCTATTATTTTAAGACAAAAATATCTTAATTGCCAGATATTACTCCTTTAGAAATTAGTATTATTCAACCTGTAAAACTTCTTTGAATGCTTTTCTGAAAGTTTCTTTAGGAAGTGCTCCCATCGCCATCTGAGGTTGTCCTGAAACAGGAACAAATAAAAGCGAAGGTATACTTTGAATCCCAAACATACCGGCAAGTTCCCTCTCCGACTCAGTATCAATTTTATAAATATTGAGTTTGCCATCGTATTCGTTTGCCAGTTCTTCCAAAACAGGAGCTACCATTTTGCAGGGTCCACACCAGTCGGCATAAAAATCAATTATACAAGGTTTATCACCCTCAAATTTCCACTCTTTATTTGCTTCATAATTAAAAACCTTGTTCTTAAAGGTCTCTTGCGTTAAATGTTCAACCATAATATATTATTTTATTTCATATTTACGTATTCAGATATTTACATACATCAAAAGTCGTGCCTAAAAAAAAGCTTCTTTTTCAAATCGTTAAACAAGTAAACCACAGGTTTGTTATTACACACATTCAAAATCTAATGTTAAAAGCTAAATAATAGTATTTTTGTGCCTTGGGTAAAGCTTCAGAAAAAATATGCAAAATTGTCTTCAACATCCTGTTTTTAAAATTATCACCGAAATTGCTATCCAAAATAACCTTGAAGTTTATGTAATTGGAGGCTTTGTCCGGGATGCCCTTTTGAAGCGGCCTTCGAAAGATATTGATATTGTTGTTATTGGCAATGGTATAAATTTGGCCAAAACAGTAGCTGAAAAAATTGGAAAGGATACCCAGGTTACCGTTTTCAAGAACTTCGGAACGGCCATGCTGAAACACCGCGATTACGAAATTGAATTTGTGGGCGCCCGGAAGGAGTCGTACCGACGGGATTCACGAAAACCAATTGTTGAAAACGGAACTTTGCAGGATGATCAGGAACGCCGCGACTTTACAATTAATGCGCTGGCAATTAGCCTGGGACAGGACTATGGGAAGCTGCTGGACCCTTTTGGCGGACTTAATGACCTGGAATGTAAAACAATACGTACCCCGTTGGAACCCGACAAAACTTTCTCGGACGATCCTTTGCGAATGATGCGAGGCATAAGGTTTGCCAGTCAGCTCGGATTTAAAATCGAGGAAGAAATCTTTGAATCTATCAAAAGAAATAAAGACCGGATAAGTATTATTTCTCGGGAAAGAATTATCGACGAAATCAATAAAATCATTCTATCACCAGTGCCATCAGTGGGGTTTAAATTGTTGGATCAAAGCGGATTGCTCGAAATTATTTTCCCGGAGTTAACGAATCTCAAGGGCGTTGAAATTGTAAATCAAAAAGCGCATAAGGACAACTTTTTACACAGCCTGAAAGTTCTCGACAACATTGCTAAAAAAACCAATAACCTTTGGCTCAGGTGGGCTGCTTTGCTGCACGATATAGCAAAACCTCAAACAAAAAAATTCGTTCCCCAACAGGGATGGACCTTTCACGGACACGAATTTTTAGGGTCGAAAATGGTTCCAGACATTTTTCGTTCGCTTAAGTTACCGCTCAACGAGAAGATGAAATATGTGCAGAAACTCGTTTTACTGCACCTCAGGCCAATCGTGCTTTCGCAGGAAGAAGTTACCGACTCGGCAGTACGCCGTTTGCTGTTTGATGCGGGAGATGACATTGACGACCTGATGATACTGTGCGATGCAGACATAACATCGGGCAACTCCGAAAAAGTTAAACGATATCTTCAGAATTTCGAACTGGTGCGCCAAAAACTCAAAGAAATAGAAGAAAAAGATGCGATCCGGAATTTTCAACCACCCATATCAGGCGATGACATAATGGCAATTTTTGGTTTAAGACCTGGCAGAGAGATCGGCATACTTAAAAATACGCTGAAAGATGCCATTCTGGATGGAATAATTCCCAATGAATACCAGCCAGCCTACAATCTTTTGATTGAAAAAGGAAAGGAACTGGGATTAAAAGCTGTGAAATAACAGGCTAATCAAACAAATCCATAATTTCTTCTCTCGAAATCTGCTGGAAAGGATTGTTGCTATTGATAAACAGGTCGGCCAATTCTGATTTACGTTCCTGTAAACGTACTATTTTCTCTTCAACAGTTTCCACTGAAATATACCTGTAAACAAACACATTCTGAGTTTGACCTATGCGGTGTGAACGGCTTATTGCCTGCATCTCGGCGGCTGGATTCCACCATGGATCGAGAATAAAAACATAGTCGGCAGCAGTGAGATTAAGTCCTACCCCACCAGCTTTAAGCGAAATAAGAAAAAAACGGTTCTCCGGATCGTCCTGAAACTGCTTGATAACCTCTTCCCTGTTTCGGGTCTCGCCAATCAGCATGGAGTATTTACGTTGATTATTGTCGAAATATTTCTTAAATAAATCGAGATGTTTTACAAATGAGGAGAATATTAAAACTTTATGATCTTCGGCAATCATATTCTCAATATTACTGATCACTTCTTCAAATTTACCCGAATCCGCAGAGTAGTCAGGATCGACCATAAAAGGATGGTTTGCAATCTGACGCAGCCGTGTAAGAGCCTGTAAAACCAAAAGTGCCGATTTTTCAACTCCAACATTAGAAATACTGTCGAGAATTTCGTTACGGGCTTTCGATTTTTCCTCCTCGTAATAAGCTTTCTGACTTTCTGTCATATTGCAATAGCGAATCTGTTCAGTAAGATCTGGCAAATCGGAAGCAACTTCGCCTTTGGTCCTTCGGAGAATAAACGGACGGATAAGTTGTTGCAGATGAAGTTGACGTTCTATATCCGATTCCTTTTCAATGGGAGTGATGAAATTATGGCGGAAAAACGATAATTCTCCCAATAAGCCCGGATTAACAAAATGCATTTGCGACCAAAGATCGGAAAGCGAGTTCTCGATAGGGGTTCCTGTTAAAACCAGCCGGTGTTTCGATTTTAAATCGGTTACCGCTTGAAAAACTTTAGAGTCGGGATTTTTGATAATCTGACTTTCGTCGAGTACGACATAGAAAAACTCATACTTTTTGAGCCAGTCTATTTCGTTACGAACCACACCATATGTGGTTAAAATAATATCGTATTTGCCAAAACCGGTAAAATCGGTTTCGCGATTACCACCAATATGCTTCAGCAGTTTAAGTCCAGGAGCAAATTTCACAATTTCGTTGGCCCAGTTATGAACCAGCGACGAGGGCAGAACGATAAGCGATGCGGGGATTGAAGTACCGGGATTGTCGAACAAGCTGGACTGAACCGGCAATTGGATTTCATTACCCTCCTGACTGAAAGCCTTTTTCTCCTCCTCGCGGGCTTTGGCAAGAATAGTAAGGGTTTGGAGTGTTTTACCCAAGCCCATGTCATCAGCCAGACATCCTCCCAGATTAGTACGGTAAAGAAGGTACATCCAGTAATATCCCTCCTTCTGGTAAGGCCTCAACTCAGCTTTTATCTCAGCAGGGAGCCTCTCTTCCTTATATTTCTCCGAACGCATAAGCTCATAAAAAGCACCTGACGAATCTTCAATTCCAGCTTCTGGAATTGTCCTTTCAAGCAGTTTGAAGTGAAGTTTGCTAATGGAGATGACTTCTTCACCTTTTTTCGAAAAAAGCATCAGATCGGTATATTTTGAAAACCATTCCTTTGGAAGAATCATAACCTCCCCATTAGGCAATTTGTACTCGCGGTTATTATTTAAAATATGGTTCCGGAATTTTATAAAGGGGATCTGATGACCACCAAGAAGTACAATAGCCTGAATATCAAACCAGTCTCCCCTTACATGAACTTTTGTTTCAATACTTATAGGATTCAGGAAATACTTTGTCTCAAAGAAATTCTGCTGAATCCGGATTTTCTTTTGCTCTAAAAGTGGAGTGTTAATATTAAGCCAGTTCACCAGCTCTTGCATCTCTTCATCCTTAGTTAGCTGGGCCTCCGAAGGTAAACTATAAAAACCGCCATGATTCATTTGAAGGCCCTTTTCATTTAAGAAATCTGCTATTTCCTTCTCCTTTTCCAGTTTACGGTAGATCTTAAATAACCTGTACTCATTATTTTGGTTATGCAGTACCACATAAATTTTTTCCTGATCCTGTTGGCTCACAAAAACATTCCTGCCGTAATCAAATCTAAGAGCAAGCACCGGATGATAGGCAAGGTCTCCTTCGAGAGAAAGTATAATTGCAGGTTCCGGTTTTTCCTCAACAATATCAAATCCGGTATTTTTAATCCTGAATTTTTTAATTGCATTAATAATGAACTTCTCAAAATATTCCTTTTCACGTTGAGGAGGAATATTAATATACTCGCTTTTAAAGAACGGGCTTAATTTTTTCCCATCAATATCATTAAATACCAGTAATTTATTTTTGATAACCAGCCGGCAGGGATCGTTTGTCAGAACTATTGCCGAGGTATTGGTAAGGTTCATTTCCTGGTTTTTATGACTTATGGTGAGGAAATATTTTATACCATCCTTACTGCGATTGAAGTTGAAAACAGCTTCAGCCGATTGCGGTTCAATTTTAATCCGGTCGGTAAGATATATCTGTTTTGGAGAGTCCTTGTAAAAAAGAGGAATATTACCTTGAATGATAAAGTCGAGACATCGAACAATCCTTTTTTCAATATATGGACGGATTTGCTTCTGAAAAAGTTCGTCGCTTATTCCATTTAAGAAATCCTGAACAGTAACACGCTTTTTTGAGAATACACGAACTAACTCATTGTCGTTATATTCATCGAGTGTTTTAACAATTTTCTTTTCGATATCGGAGAAGCGGTCGGGTTGTAAACGAAGATCGGTCGTTGTAATCCTTTCGGTAATAGAATAATATTCATCGGCCGGTTTTCCTTCTATAACATAAGGTACCAGTACAAATCCCAACACACGGTGTTCGGCCAGAGCGATTATAAAATTCTTTTCCACAAACAAAAATTGTAAAGTTAGGAAAAGAATTATGAGTTTAGGTTGGATAGCCTCTCATTTTTTTACCAACAGTACTAAACATAATACTTATAGAAATATGTACTGGAAAATCTCGGAATGATAACCTTTTTTATCAAAATGATAAATTCTTAAGTAGTACCAAGTTTTCAACAAGTTGAAATTCAGTACAATAAAAGAAATAAAAAATCTGGCATTACTCTTGAATTATAGTATACCGTGTTAAACCTTAAACCAAAAGATTATGAAAAAGATTATCATTATGGCCGCAGCCCTTTTTTCGTTAGGTTATATTGCTGTTGCCGAAGTTAGCAGAAATGAAAACAATAACTCAGGAATTGTATCGGTTTATCAATCGGATAAAGTAAAGATATCAGTTGAAGAACTTCCTCAAGCTGTTAAAGATACGCTTGCCCTTAGTTATAAAGAATGGAAAGTTGGTGATATTTACAAAGTAAGTGGCACCAATGAATATTACAGCATCGAGTTAAAAAAGGACAGTGAAACAAAAACTGTAAACCTTGATAAAGACGGCAAAGAAGCCAAGATTGAAGCCTAGAAACCCAAAACACCCAAATAACCCTAAACTGAGAACGCCGGATTTATCCGGCGTTTTTTATTTGCATTTTAATGTAATTGTTACCAATTTTACATAACCCTTATTCTCAAATTGCGTATTAAACAGCGCATACAAGTATTTGTGAGGGTGATTTGATGCAGAAGAAAAACATTAAACAAATTTTACTTTTATCGTTTTTAATAGTATTATCAATACTATGCCTTATGCTTGTTTTTGCCTTAATAGTTCGCAATAAAGAAAGCGAAATATTCAGAGATATCAGCAAAAATCAGCTTGAAAGGTCCATAAATCTATATATCACCTCTAAAGAAAGCAATTTACGAAACACTCTTCACGACTACACTTACTGGGACGAAACCGTTGATTTTGTAAAAACAAAAAATCCTGAATGGGCAGAGGCTAATCTTGAGGGCTCTCTCAGCTCTTTTAAATTTCATGCCATTTATATCTTTAATACTGGCTATCAGGAAATATATAAGATAAACAACAAAGAATATCCGAAACTCAAAAATATTACCTTAAATCCTGAGATCTTTAAAATACTGCATAAAAACAGATATATACAATACTTTCAATATACCGACTCTCTGCTAGTTGAATTTTTAGGTAGTACTATCCACCCAACTAACGACCCCAATAAATTAACCGAGCCTGCAGGATACATGTTTTATGCCAGAGTATGGAACAGGGAATTTCTAAAGGAATTGGCTGAGGTCACATCCACTAAGCTCAAAGTATTAAAAAATCTTCCCCAAAATTCAATTAAAGAAAGAAGCTGGGAATTAATCGTTTATCACCCTTTAAATACCTTTGATGACAAACCCGAAGCTTATATTCTTTTCAATAAAACTTTAGAAGGATATTCTCTTTTTACAAAATTTTTCAAATATTTTATTACCATAATGCTGTTATTTAGTATTTTAATAATAATAACCTTATCATACACTGCAAATAAATTTATCTACAAGCCTCTGGTGATCATAGGAGAATCTCTGAAGAGTAACAGCATTTCAAAAACAGAGGAATTAAAACCTTATACACAGGAGTTCAGGGAAATTGGAAATTTGATTACTCAATTCCTTCAACAAAAAGAAGAACTTGAAATTGCTAAAGAAAGGGCCGAAGAATCCGATAGACTCAAATCGGCCTTTTTAGCGAATATGTCGCACGAAATTCGTTCTCCGCTTAACGGAATCATCGGTTTCAGTGAGTTGCTGAAAGAACGTCAAAGTGATGAGAAAATTCATAGGTATGCCTCTTATATCAGTGGTCGAAGCCAGGATTTACTAAGAATTATTAATGACATACTGGACTTTTCGCGTATTGAGGCTCAGCAACTCGAGATACAGTATACCACCATCAGCATCCATCCTTTTTTCGAGGACCTGGAAAATGCTTACTCTCTTAATAACGAAAACATCGAAACCAAAACAAAAGTAATCTTTCACAAAGGCGAAAATCTCTCTATTTATGTTGACGAATTCAGATTAAAACAGGTTTTTATCAATTTAATCGACAATGCCTTAAAATTTACCGAAGAAGGTACCGTAGAAGTGGGCTACCGAATTGCGGAAAAGACTATGGAGTTTTACGTAAAAGATACTGGTATTGGTATTCCCAAAGATAAACTTAACATTATTTTTGACCGATTCCGTCAGATTAACGACTCAGCCAGCCGACAGGGTGGAAATGGATTAGGATTGGCAATTTGCAAAGGGATAATCGACCTTATGAATGGAAAAATTTGGGTGAAATCCAACGAAAATGAGGGCTCAACATTTTATTTTTCAATTCCACTATAATACGCAACCTTAAACAAATTTATTCATCTATAAGGAAAACTGATTCAGTTTTAAATCAACATTCTAGCTGAACCTTAATTCCTAAAACGATGAGAAAATTTTTACTTTTCATTAGTTTAATAAGCTTTGTTGCCTGTTCAAAAGATAGCAGCAACGATCAATGTGTGGACCAAACCCTGATTCGACAGATCAGGTTGAATAGTTACGACATTCAGAAAATAACCTACAATCAAAACTGCCAGGTTATTGAATCTATTGAACCAATACGTTACAGCAATTACATTTACAACAACCAGAACCAACTTGTTAAAATTGAAGAGAAAATGTCGTTGAGTGGCCTCTCATGCTATATGCCAACGGGTATAGATGGAGAATCATTTACTGACCCGCGTAAAGCCAAAGTTACCAGCTATGTAAGCTTTGAATATAATACTGACGGTTTCATCAGCAAAAAGAGCAGGTATTATAGTAGTGGCGATTCTTACAAACAGGTCTCTTACGAGCTCTATAGCTATTTGAATTCCAAAGTTGCGAAAATTGAAAACTACGATATCAATAACAAATTAGTCGATTACACAATCTACAATTACGACGACAAAGAGAATGTACAATCATCAGATTATTACCTTATTACCCAAGAGGGCGCAGTTCTAAAACAAACTGATAGCTACCTGTATGATAATCAACTGAATCCCTTCAGAATTTTTTCATTCGATGGAACACCCGGATTGTATACAAACCTGAATAATATTGTATCCGAAAAGAGTATTACTTACAACAAGGAGAATAAGCTGGAATACACCACCACTTATAAGATGGAATACAATGATCGTGGTTATCCCTTCAAGGTAAATGATAAGAGCTACATTTATGGCAACTAAAAAGTTAACTTCAGGAGTTCTCTTCATTATTATGCTCATTTCTATCCAGGGGTGTAAAAAAGATGAAACAGATAAGATCCCAACCAGCAATTATGAAGGATCGTATATAAATTACTCATTTAATGAAAGTTTTGTGAAGGATTTCAAAACCGGATTTTACCAGGAAAACGAGATTCCTTCCGATATCCAGAACATGCAATTTGGTCGCATAGAAATAAGCTTCCGCTATAATGGAGGCGGACAAACCTCCTTTATGCCTCTTTTTTACTATGGTTCGACAAATAAAAACCCTGACGATAATTTTAAAGAAGCTCCCAACTACCATTTGGCTATTGAAATAGGCCATTATAAGGTAATACCCTACCCTGTCGATTATTTTTTCTATACCTTATGTACCCAGAATTTCCCGCGATACTGCAGAGATTCTTTTACTCCTGTTGAAACTGGTAAAAATTTTACGTTTATTCTTGATAAACGTCCCAATGGAATCATTTTACAACTGAAACAAGGTGATACCATTGTAAATTCTTTTCCGCATGCCTATTTTCCAGATTCGACACACATGTTTTTTAAGGATATAACCGCTTACACCGAAAGTCAAAAAGGGGATTCGTTACAAAAAGTGCTGATGGTTGGGTATGGTTTTACAGGCATAGAACCGGGCATGCATGAGTTTAATGGTACAATTTCAAAACTGAGGATTTACAAATACTCTCAAACACCAACAAGATCAGGTTATGTAATTGACAAGCTTCAAACCCAGCATTGTGAAAATGATATTATAAAGTATACCGTTAACGATTCAAATTATGGTACCGACAAACTTATTCAGGTAAACTATGATTTCTGGCCATATAAGTTTATTGGCGGAAACCTTATACCTACTGGTGAAAAGAAGGTTGTGATTAAAGAAAAAGTAACGAATAATACTACCGGAATATGGGAATTTAAAAAACAGGATATTGGATTTTACCATCTTTACATCCAAACATTCGATAAAGCAGGTAAAGTAATCCACTTAACAGAAAAGCCCTTTGAAATTTGGGTTTACCCTAAAAAGTGGAAATTTGATTATTATTAGATATAAAAAACGCTGCAGAAACTAATTTGCAGCGTTTTTTATAACTTGTTTTGGTCGCCTATTTTACAAACGAAGCCCTATTCAAATAATCGAAGCAACCTTTCACTCCATCAAATTGAGTCATGCCCGATTTTACCTTTTCGATTTCGACAAAATAATCACTCAAACCATTAGCATAAGCCTTTTTGAAGATATTTTCGAAATTCATCATGCCCGATTGCCCCAGTACTTCACGGTCCTTAATGTGAAGAATCGGGAAACGGGTCGGATATTTTTCGAAATATTCCAGCGGATCAGCTTGTCCCATTACAGTCCAGTAAACGTCCATTTCGAAGAATACCAGGTTAGGATCGGTTCCCTGAATAAGCAGATCGTAAACACAATCTCCCCTCTGACGAATATATTCACCTGTTTGGTTAGGATTTTCCTTTGATAGTTTTTTAAATTCACCACTGTGATTATGATAGCCCCATTTTATACCAGCACTTTTAGCTATTTCACCAGCTTTGTTAAAAACTTCGCAAACCATTTTTGCGTCATCGTGGTTATCAATTTGGGGCATACCAGGTTGAACCAAAGCTTTGGTGCCAAAAACCACGTGATCTTCAACTGTTTGCTTCCAGAAATCGGAAAGCTGAGTCAGGTTCTCGGCAGTATATTTCCTAACCGGAGGATTCACATGTGAACTTGTGATTTTCAAACCATTATCATCAACAATTTTACGATAATCGGCTGGAGTATATTGTCCCATTTTCCGGTTACCATAACCAGCAAGTTCAAGATTTTTGTATCCTATTTCGGCTATTTTTTTCATGCCGGCAGGCACATTTTCAGTCAATTCCCTGCCTAAAGAGTAAATCTGAAGACCAATAACCTTTTTAGGAGCAAAAAGTGACGAGCCGGATTTCCCTGCAGCAGTAACTGAAGACATGCTTCCTCCAACCATTCCGCCTACTGTTAAAAGAGATAGTTTTTTTAAAAAATCGCGTTTGTTTTCCATTGGTTTCTTAGTTAGAGTTTATATGGATTTCTGTATTCGTAGTTGTTCAGGCGGTGATTTGCAGCTTCTTTATCGTCGCCAAAACTTAAAGTTGCCGGATTCCATTTCACCGGACGACCCAATTCGGTGGCAATATTACCCAAACAGCAAACTGTATTGGTACTGCAACCAACTTCAATTGGTGCAATTGGATCCATGCGTGAACGAACCGAATCTACAAAGTTTTGCATATGTGGAGCGCTGATTTCAAAGCTACCTTTACCTTTTGCAGCACTCTTCTGCATCTCTTCGTACATTTTCTTTCTTTCTTCGTCGGTCATTTTCTTCGGACGACGACCGGCCAATTCAGCAGGAACAAGAGAAGCATCGGAAGCTCCGAGATACCCACGGGCTACTTCAATCCAGCCTTTTGTACCAATAAATTTAATGCCCTGAGCACTTGGCATATCATCCAGATAAGGCTGCTCTGTCATTTCAATGCCATTGAGATATTTGAAAGTGAGATATTTCTGACCGTTATAACCTTTGGGAATAATTAAAGCAGGACCCGAACCATCCATACCAATTGCAGCTTGTGCAATATCGAACATGTGGGCTCCCCAGTCGGCGGTAAAACCATTACCGGTTTCGCGGTACCAGCGCCATGCTCCCCAAAGTTTTTCTCTTTCTTCAGGTTCAAGAGAAATGGGAGGACAAAGATCGGGATGATAGTGAATTTTAGAATCGTTCAGCGGACCCATCCAGAGGTTCCAGTTAAGGTTACCGGGTACGGGCATTTCCGGCAAATCGAGAGGTTTTGGAGGATCGCCAACTTTAGCATATATTTTCTCAATATGACCTATCGCTCCATTCTGAACCAGTTCGATGGCCTTCTGGAATTCTTTGCTCGAACGCTGCTGACTTCCTACCTGAACCATACGCTTATTGCCTCGGGCAATCTTAACCATCTTTAAGCCTTCCTGTATTGTAAATGCCAAAGGTTTCTGTACATAAACATCTTTACCGGCCTGGCAGGCATGAATTGTCATTAAAGCGTGCCAATGGTCGGGTGTGGCAATCTCGATGGCATCAATGTCTTTACGACTTAGCAACTCTTCATAATTTTCATAAATATCGCAACGCGGAGCTACTGACTTACTGGTTTGCCAAGCCTCAACACGTTTTTTAAACCGGAGTTGTTTCATTTGGTCAACATCGCAACCAGCAACCACCTGAACACCAGGAACAGTTGCAAAACCGGCAAAATCGGACAATGCTTGCTGTCCTAAACCTATAAAGCCAAGCACAACTCTGTCGCTTGGAGCTATTCTGACTCCATTCATAGTCCAACTGGGCAGAATTGTTAAACCAGTTAAACCAAGGGCAGACATTCCTAAAAAGTTGCGCCTGCTTAATCCGCTTTTTGAATTATCGCTCATTGTTAGCAGTTTAAAAATTTGGTTAATACTAAAATTTTGAAAAAGTTAAGATAATATCTTTTTAATCATCTTACCTCAGTTTCACAGTTTTTTTTAGAAATTATTACATTAGTTTAATTTATATTTAAAAATCAAATACTTGAATTATGTATAAAACACAAATTATGGTCTAGGATTATTGATTGAAATGAAAATTGTATTTTTACACAGATAGTCGTAAAAAAAAGGTCAAACGTCTAAATTTCTTTTTATCGATTCAAATTATTGATACTTTCGCAGTAAGGGTAAACTACACTATGGCTTATGTCAATATTCAAGGAAAAAAAACTGTCGATAATTCTTCACATTGGGGCATGGATAATTGTTTTTCTTCTTCCTATACTTCTAACATCGATAGAACGAAGGCAGGATTTAAACTTTATTGGGCGCATTGTTCTTCGCTCTACAATCTACGCTCTTATTTTTTACATTAGTTATCTTTGGTTAATTCCTAAGTTATTGTTCAGGGGCAAAAAATGGAAGTTTTATCTTGCAATGATTGCAATGATTTTAGGGTTGTATGTTGTAAATGATTTCATTTCAAGTAATTTTTTTACGAACAAGGAATTTGCAGAGCGGAGCCGACAACAAAATAAAAGTTCCATAACAAATCAAACACCCCGTCCAAGGCAACAAATGGGTGCCGACAGTGCCCGCCAAAGTTTTAATCCTCCTAAACCAAATTTTAAAAAGAGCCCCCGGTGGAGATTCGACATTTATAATTACATGTTCACATCGGTTCTGATCGCCGGTTTTAGTCTTGGATTGCGAATGTCAGTCAAATACAACGAGAATGAGAAAAAACGAAAAGAACTGGAAAAAGAGAAACTCAGTTCGGAATTAGCTTTACTGAAAAACCAGGTAAGTCCGCATTTCTTCTTTAATACCTTGAATAACATTTATTCCTTGATCGAAATAAATACAAAAGAAGCCCAGAATGCTGTTCTTCAACTTTCGAAACTGATGCGCTATCTTCTTTATGAATCTGAAAAAGGCGATACAAAATTAAGCTCTGAAATTGCCTTCATGAAGAATTATATCGATTTAATGAAGCTGCGCATTAGCGATAAGGTTAAATTATCGTATACATTTCCAGAAGAATACAAAGATTTTCCCTTTCCTCCATTAATTTATATCCCTTTTATTGAAAATGCCTTTAAACATGGGGTGAGTTACAGGGAAAAGTCGTTTATCGAGATAAATTTTGCAATATCCGGCAATGAACTAATTTTTCTTTGTCGTAACAGTGTTACAGTCAAAAAAGAAGAAAATACCGAATCAGGTATTGGCATGGAGAACGCAACACGCCGGCTCAGGCTTATCTTCCCGGATACTCACCACCTCGAAATCAATCAGGCCAACCAAATATTTGAGGTAAACTTAACCATTCAAATTAAAGAAAAAGCATGATCCGAACAATAGCTATTGACGACGAGCCCTTAGCCCTGCAACTGGTTACAGGCTATATCAAAAAGACACCTTTTCTTGAATTAGTGGAGGCATTTGATAATCCGTTGAGTGCGATGGAATATATTGGCAAAAACGATGTGGATTTGATTTTTCTCGATATTCAAATGCCCGATTTACCTGGTACTGAATTTGCAAAAAACCTGAATGGCGAAACCAGATTCATTTTTACAACCGCGTTTGAAAAATATGCTCTGGATGGATTTCGGCTTGATGCAATAGACTATCTCTTAAAACCATTTGGCTACGAGGAATTTCTTGCATCGGCCGAAAAAGCACGCAAACTTTTCGACCTGGAGAAAAAAGCCAACACAAGTATTTCGGTAAACAACAACTTCCTTTTCCTGAAAGCCGATTATAAAATACGACGCATTAATTACGACGACATACTGTACATAGAGGGTTTGAAAGATTACATAAAAATTTATCTTAAAGGAGAAGCCAAACCTGTTATTTCGCACTGTTCACTCAAACTCCTTGAATCGAAACTACCTGAAAGCAATTTTATGCGTATTCACCGCTCCTTTATTGTTAATCTCAATTGCGTTTCGCTGGTCGACCGCTTTCGTATTGTTTTTGGAAATGAATATCTGCCTGTAAGCGACCAGTATAAAGAGAAATTTCAGAAGTTTCTGGATGAGAATTTTTTATGAAAAAAGCTTTTCTGTAATGTCGCATCAGAGAAAAGCTTTATTTGCAAAGTATTGTATGAAAATTTAATGGCGTAAAGTATGTTTCATTACCTACAATTACTTACCATTTTTATTGATGCAAAGCTATCCTGAAGGCCACAAACTGTCAAACAATTTATATGAGTTTCGTTTTTTAACTTCCGAAAAGCCTTTTTATTTAGACAAATACCCATTTTTAGCTATAGAGGCTAGTATACAATAATGTTTTTGTTATTTATGAATCTGATTTTGCTTCTTTGGTAATTCCTAAAATTCCATTAGGTTTGTGCTTCCATTTTTTTAACTAAAAATTTGAGCTGTGGATATATTCGATAAAATTAAAAGTAACAAAGGCCCGCTTGGCCAATACCAAAAAGATGCACAGGGCTAT
>JAEYWD010000056.1 GCA_023429135.1 Bacteroidota bacterium
AACAAAATAACTATTATTGATAAAAACAATAATATTCAGAAATTTGAGTTAAAAACAAAAGCCGAAGTGGCAACTGATATTGTAAACAAACTCATAACCTGCTTCTGAAATGTTTCTGCGGAAATTCATTCTGTCTGTCGTATTTACAGCATTTGCAATTAATGGCTTTGGCCAGGAATTAAGATGCAACGTACAAATTGTTTCCGAAGCAATTCAGGGGACTAATAAAAGGGTTTTCGAAACGCTTCAGAGTGCCATTTTTGAGTTTATGAACAACCGGAACTGGACAAACCATGTTTACAGCAGTCAGGAGCGGATCGAATGCAATATGATGTTCAACCTTACCGATCATACCGGCGATGTTTTTAAAGGCACACTCCAGATCCAGAGCCGCCGGCCGGTATTTAATTCATCGTACAATACAACACTTTTTAATTACCTCGACCAGAATATCACTTTTACCTATGTAGAATACGAGCCGCTGGAATTCAACGAAAGTAATTACACCTCTAATCTGACTTCCATACTGGCTTATTATGCTATGGTGGTAATTGGTCTCGACTATGATTCATTCTCCTACAAAGGAGGCACGGAGCTGTTTCGAAAAGCAGAAATAGTGGTAAATAATGCCCAGCAAGCCGTCGAAAAGGGATGGAAGCCGTTTGAAGCCAGCAACAACCGCAACCGTTACTGGCTTGTACAAAATCTTCTCGATGAAAAATACAGTCCTGTTCGCGATTTCCTGTTCAAATATCACCGTTTGGGTTTGGATATCCTTGCTGAAAAAACCACCCAGGGTCGCGACGAAATGTCGGAATCTATTCGCCTGCTGCAACAGGTTTACCGCCAAAAACCCGATCCCTACATGCATTTGATGCAGGTTATTTTCGACTCAAAAGCCGATGAGTGGGTAAATCTGTTTTCGGGCTCCTTTCCCGAAGAAAAAAACCGTGTAATGTTGATGCTGAAAGAAATAGACCCTTCTAACTCAAACAAATACCAAAAGATAGTTCAGAATCAGTAAGTAGTCTTTCCTTCCCATTTTCAAACTTATTCGGGAGAATATCATGATCCCTCATTTTTAAGAACTTAGATTAAACAGTTGTTTCAGAAGGATATTTGAATAACGGATTTCCAGCCATAGCCTTTGATTTTATCTGTTCAACTTCCTCTTTTTTCAATGGTTTGATTTTTTCTCCGAGACTTAATGCTGTTTTGAAAAGATCTCCGTTACCAGGGGTTATGGCAGTTGTAATGGGGTGTGATAATGTAAACCTTAAACCGGTTAATATATCGCTTTCTGTAGTTAAGGGTTCGTACCACAATTTTTTGAAATTACCCCTATCAGCATCTTTAGACCATGGGCCTTTTGCCATTGCCTTAAGTGCAATAATACCCATATTCTTATTTTTTGCTTTTTCAAGTACCTGTGGCCCAAAATTGCCTGCATGCCAGGTTGCGTAATTAAATGGGAACATAATAGTTTCAAAATCGAAAGCATCCATTAAAGCAGTTGCAGCCTCCACCGAGTGCGCTGAGAAACCTATGTGTCGGATCTTTCCTTCTTTTTTTGCTTCCAAAAATGTTTCCAAAGCACCATCCTTACCAAGTATCGTTTTCACGTCGCTGAGAGTGGTTACTGCATGCAACTGGTAAAGATCAAAATGATCAGTCTGCATGTTCTTAAGTGATTTCTCAAGCTCGGCTCTCGACTCATCCCTAGTCCTTTTGGTTGTTTTGCATGAAAGAAAAACATCTTTGCGATACGGTTCCAGCGCTGGCCCAAGTTTTACCTCAGCATCGCCATACGAGGGAGCCACATCGAAATAATTTACCCCGGCATCGATGGCAAGTTTTACCATTGCCGATGCGTATTCAGGTGTAGCATCCATTACAATAATTCCACCAAAACCAATACACGAAAGCATTGCCCCGGTTTTCCCAAGCGAACGTTTTTCAAGTTTCCCCGTTTCCGTTTCTCTTTTCAAAAAGGATAAATCGGCAGGAAAAAGACTTATTGCAGGAGCTACAATAGCAGAAGTCTTAATAAATTCCCTTCTTTTCATAATTTATAGTATTTAGTTAAGAAAACACAACTTACTCCTTTGACTTTCAATACAAGTTAGCCTATTAAAATTATGGTAATTTGCTATTATAAACAATTTAAAGGGCAAATGTTTTGAAATTGAATTTCGAAAAATGATCACCATATGCATTCAATAATTTTGAATAACATTCCTGTCAACTCTTTTGCTCACAAGTAATAATTCCCTATTTTTGAAGCTTTGCATCACAAACCATGGAAAATTTCTTTATTAAAGGACACGGGCTGGGTAACGAATATATCGTTTTTGACCAGGAAAAAATCAACTTTCAACTTACCACTCCAGCCATTCAAAGGCTTTGCAACATTAACTTCGGAATCGGATCCGACGGTATTCTGCTAAAAGTACCTTCATCGAAGGCCGATTTTGGCTTCCGCGTTTTTAACCCCGATGGCTCCGAAGCTGAGAAAAGCGGGAACGGCCTTCGTATCTTCTGCAAGTTTTTATGGGATTACGGATACACCACCAATAAACACTTTACTGTTGAAACCAAGGGCGGACTGGTAAGCGCCAGCATCGAAAAAACCGATATACGCAATAAAGCAAGTCTGGTAACTGTAGATATGGGTTCCCCTACTTTCAAAACCAAGGAAATTCCAGCTATTTTCCCTTCAGAAGAAATTATTGCCGAAAAGATGGGGTTTGGAGGAAGAGAATACGAAATCAACTGTGTCTCAATGGGAAATCCGCATTGTACCATTATAAGAGACACCCTGGATATTAATGAGATTAAATCAATAGGAAGCATCATCGAAAACCATAGCATGTTCCCCAACCGGATTAATCTTCAGTTTGCAAAAATCAACAGCCGCAGCGATGTCGAAATCCTCATCTGGGAACGTGGTGCTGGTTTTACACTTGCGTCTGGCAGTTCGTCGTGTGCAGTATCATCGGTTCTTTATAAAAGAGGTTTAATCGACAACAAAGTCACCATAAAAATGTTAGGAGGAGAATTAAGGATTGAAATCCAAAATAACTGGAACATTCGGATGACAGGACCAGTGCGTCAGATTTGCGAGGGTACACTTTCGCTTGAGATTATTGAAGATCTTGAATATTAAGTGAGAAGTAAAAAGTAGAAAGTAAAAAGTAGAACTCTGGCAGTTGTCTAGCTACTAATTACTTGTTACTAGATACTAATTCATTAACTATAAAGCAAAACCTATGAAACTTAAACAAGTATTGTTAATTTTAACAGCATTCATTATGATGAATCAGGAAGAAATGGACGGTCAAACGACCGAGAGAGATAAAGTTGAGACAAAATATACATGGAATCTGGGCGACATTTATCCCAGTGATGAAGCCTGGGAACAGGCTAAAGAAAAAATTAAGACAGATATCGATAAATTTGATTCCTATAAAGGTACTTTGGGCAATTCATCAAAATCACTGCTGGCTTATCTTGAGTTTTCGTCTGCCTTCAGCAAAGAATTCACCAGAATTTATTCCTACGCTTCCATGAAGCTCGACCAGGATATCCGCAACTCCAAGTCTATGTCGATGGTGCAGGAGCTGCGCCAAATAAGTCCACTGGTAGGTGCTAAATCGGCTTTTTCCGATCCGGAGATTCTTGACATGGGAAAGGAAAAAATTGACCAGTTTCTGGCTCAGGAACCCGCACTTCAGAAATATAAAATGGGACTGTACGACTTGTTAAGATCTAAGGACCACACCCTTTCGGAGAAAGAAGAGAAAATACTTGCCCAAACCTCATCGCTTACCGGAAGTCCTTACTCCATATACAGTGTATTTACCAATACCGAACTCCCCTACCCGGAAGTAACTCTTTCGGATGGAACAAAAGCGCTGTTAAACCAGGCTGGTTTTTCAAAGTTTAGGGTTGTACCGAATTCTGCTGACCGAAAGCTCATTTTCGACACTTATTACAACACTATTTCCAAGTTTCAGCGTACCATTGCCGAACAACTTTTCTCAAGAGTAAATGCTGATATTTTTGGGGCTCGTACCCGTAATTACAATACCTCTCTGGAGAGTGCCCTCGACAATTTTAATATACCGGTAAGCGTTTACAAATCTCTTATCGAAAATGTGAATAAAAACCTTCCCACTTTCCATCGTTACCTGAATTTGAGGAAAAAGATGATGGGACTGGAAACCTTGCGCTATTGCGATATGTATGCGCCTGTTGTAAAAGATGTTCAACTTACCTACTCATTCGAGGAAGCTCATAAAAATGTTGTAGAATCATTAAGTCCGCTGGGAAAGGAATATCAGGATGTTGTTGAACGTGCAAACCAGGAAAGATGGGTCGATGTTTATCCTACTACAGGAAAACGCTCCGGAGCTTACTCCAACGGATCCGTGTACGATATTCATCCTTACATTTTATTAAACTACAACAAACAGTATAACGATGTAAGCACTTACACCCACGAGCTGGGGCATACCATGCACAGCTATTTTTCGAATAAAACCCAACCTTACCCTACCGCACGCTATTCGATTTTTGTAGCCGAAGTTGCTTCAACCTTCAACGAAGTGCTTTTAAGCAATTACATGACCAAAAAGATCTCGGACAAACAAGCAAAACTCTCTTTGCTAATGAGCCGTCTCGACGGATTTAAAGGTACTCTGTTCCGTCAGACTCAGTTTGCAGAATTTGAGCTCGCCATTCACGAAAGAGCCGAAGCCGGAAAAGCTTTGACCAGCGAAGATCTTACAAAAATGTATGGCGACATTGTAAGAAAATACTATGGTCACGACAAAGGGGTATGTCTTATAGACGACCTTTACGCCCTGGAATGGGCTACAATACCTCATTTTTACATGAATTACTATGTATACCAGTATGCAACTTCGTTCACAGCCTCGGCGGCTTTGGCCGAGAAAGTGCTGAAAAATGAAAAAGGTGCTACCGAAAAATACCTGAAATTCCTGTCATCGGGCGGTTCTGATTATCCTATTGAGTTGCTGAAAGCTGCAGGAGTGGATATGACCACAAGTGAGCCTTTTGATAAAGCAATTGCATCAATGAACCAGATAATGGATGAAATTGAAAAGATTCTTGCCGAGAAATAACCAGAATAATTCATAACAATAAGCCTGGTGCTAACTGCGTCCAGGCTTATTTTTTTACAGCCGAACAACATTATTAAAATCATTATTCTCTTAATCATATTTTTGTTTATTTACAACTTAATAAGATTTCTAAGTAAAACCAGAAGAATGAAAAACCTGTTGATCATTATCATATTCTTATCAAGCATTCAAATAATCGGTGCTCAATTAAACAGTGGGAAAGATTTGATTAACAGTAAAAAAATCCTTGCTCAAAAAATCCTTCAGGACCCAGCGCTTAAAACTGTGGATTCAATGGCCCGTGAACTTTTGAAACAGGGGTTTAATGCAGGAAGTGGTTACTCACAGGTTTGGGCCCGCGACTTAAACACATTTATTGAAACAGGAATGGAAGTAATTAATCCTGCTGATTTCAGAGGAGCTTTACTGATCTTTTTTCATCTGCAGCAACCCAATAATGAGATGGTCGATGGCTATGTCCTGAAAAAAGATTTTACATGGAACGACGATCATCCTTACTATTCAAAATCGGATACAGCCCATGTGGGATTCAAAAATACGGTTGAAACAGATCAGGAAACTTCACTTATCCAGGCTGTAGGGAAATACATCCGCAAAACCGGCGATAATTCTATTTTGGACGAGAAAATTGCCGGAAAAACGGTAATGGAACGCATGGTGATGATGGTCGACTACCTGATGAAGGAACGGTTCAATACAAAATACGGTTTGTTATGGGGTGCCACAACAGCCGATTGGGGCGATGTACAACCGGGAAATGGCAATGTTGTGGATATTGATCATACTACAACACCTGCAATTGATGTTTACGATAATGCCATGTTTATCATTGCCTTGGATTATCTTACAGAAATGTCCAAAAATCCTGACCAAATAAAACACTGGAAAAACTTACGAAATCAAATTGCGAAAAATACCCGGAAACATCTATGGGATTCGAAAAATCAAAAATTTATCCCTCATATTTATTTGGAAAAAAATCCGATTCCGGAAGGCTTTGATGAGTCAAAAGTGTTTTACCATGGTGGCACTGCCATAGCTATTGAAGCTGGATTATTAAATAAAGCAGAAATAGCGGCATCGAATAAACAAATGCTGGAAAATGTCCGGTTTTCGGGAGCTCCCAGTATTGGACTGACCTTGTATCCTGTTTATCCGGATAACTTTTTTACGGGAGGAATGGCTAAAGCCTATATCTATCAGAATGGAGGAGATTGGCCGTGGTTTGGAGGTCGTATGATCCAGCAACTGGTCAGGTATGGCTTTGTGGAAGAAGCTTATGATGAGATTCGTCCTATGCTCGACTTAACAATAAAATACAACGATTTTTACGAATGGTATTATGTGGATGGACGACCCGAAGGTTCGAAGAGATTTAAAGGTTCCGCAGGAGCACTTGGCAAAGCTATTCAAATGTTAAATGCCTGGGCTGTTCTGAATGATTAAAATACGTGCTCACATTTTTTTAAGTTTTCTTTTTCGTTGTGGATACTGGAGAAAACAACAATAAAATAAGAAAATTTTAACTTTAAGAGAAATTTCATTTTTTTGCTCTTGGAAGATTAATACTTTTGTGGTACATACTCCAACTGAGAATTAAAGCCTGGTTGTTTAATCGAAGGTGAACTAGAGGGGTGATGGCTGTAATTTAAACGATAAAAATTTTTATGTTCGATCAAACTAAATATCAACATATTTGGCTTAAGTATTCTCCTGCTATTCGTATTCTGTTGAAGAAAACCGATGACGCAACACAAAAAATCCAACTTTACAAGCACGAATTCGAAAGTGCCAACAAAAAGGATAAACTGGGATATTTTTTCAGTTTCGATCTTATCAATGGCAAGGTGATCAACATTACAGGAGGTACAACGGCTGCAAGAGATTTGCTGATCGTGATCGACAACACTCCTCCCATGAAAAACTGGCTTCGTGAACACCGGGTTAAATTCTGCCTGAACAACAACTTTGAACTGGTAATGGAAAAAATCCCGGAATAGTAATTTGGCTATAGGCTTTAGGCAATAGGCTGCAAAGTTACCCTAAACACCTAACAGCTAATACCTAAACCACTATTTCAAATTGCTCACGTACCTTACATATAAATCCTCAACTTTTTTTCGCGCCCAAGGGGTTTTGCGAAGAAAGGTGAGACTGGATTTAATGCTGGGATCATAGTTGAAGCATCTTATATTGATATGTATCCCTAACTGATCCCAACCGTAATAATCGACCAATTCCGTAAGAATTGCTTCGAGTGTTTTCCCATGCAAAGGATTATTTGGCTGCTCCTGTGTCATAAGCGTGGTTTGTTGTGTGTTTTACGCTCATGGGGAGCTTTTGCCGGCTTACCATATTTTGGATTTCTTTTTTTGGGTCCTCCCAGGTTTACTTTTTTATTTTTGTCTTTTTTCTCATGAAAAGCCCCTTTAGGAGCTTTGGGAGCGGGTTCCTTCAAATAATCCTTATCGTAAAGAGGTGCGGGAATCTCATCCAGGTATAGTTCGGAGGAAACGGCGAGATTTTCAGGAACCAGCTTTTCATCAATTTGAAAGCCGATCAGTTTCTCGATATTTTCGAGGAGTTCCATTTCATTTTCAGTGGCAAAACTTATGGCAATACCTTGCTTGTCGGCGCGGCCGGTACGACCTGTTCGATGGATATAGTCTTCGGGAATCTCAGGTATGTTGAAATTCACCACATGCGAAATATCGGCAATATCTAATCCTCTGGAGGCAATATCGGTGGCAATAAGAACCCGATGACTTCCTTCCCTGAATTTAGCTATTGCTCCAAACCTGTAATTTTGCGATTTATTGGAATGTATCACAGCTATTGACCCTGGGAAACGCTCATCGAGGTTGTCGAACAACCTGTCGGCAGCTTTTTTATCGGACACAAAAACCAAAACCCTGTTCATAGAGCTGTCTTCGTTGAGTAACAGAGATAGCATATTTACCTTGGTTCGGAAATTAGGAATATGATAAACACTGTGTTCGATTTGCTCTACAGGAGTATGTATGGAGCCTGTTTCGACCCATTGTGGATCAACAAAAAAGTCCTGGATTAATTGCTGTACATCTTCAGTGAGTGTTGCCGAAAACATAAGGTTTTGACGTTTAGCAGGCAATAATTCAAGAATCTGTATAGTTTGCGGGCGGAAACCCAGTGCGAGCATTTCGTCCACTTCATCAATTACCAGTTTCTGAATATTATTCAGCCTCAGAATTCCCGACATGGCAAGGTCGACAAGCCGGCCAGGTGTTGCCACCAGAATATCAAGGCCTTCATAAACCATCTTCTTTTGCGTATTGATATTGGTACCACCATAAACCCCTGCAAACCTGAAGTTGGTATATTTTGTGAGTTTTTCGATTTCGGTAACTACCTGTTGAACCAGTTCCCGGGTAGGTAATACAATAAGCACCCGGGGATGCTTCTGATCTGAGAACTTAAGCTGACGCAGAATTGGCAAAAGATAAGCGAAGGTTTTCCCAGTTCCTGTTTGAGCCAGGCCAACTACATCCTTTCCCGACATAATAACCGGAAAGGCCATTTCCTGAATGGGAGTAGGTGTTGCAAATCCAAGGTCGGCAATAGCATTCCGAAGAGGAGTATTCAAATTAAGATTCTCAAAACTCATGTAAGCATTTTTTGTTGCGCAAAGGTAGAATTTAGTCGCAAGAAATATGAATTAATCGGGCTAAATACTCCCGAATAAATTTATAAGTATCTTCTTCCGATATTCAAAAATGGACAATACTTTATTTCTAACTATTACAGCATTTACAATTCTACCGATCCCTCCGAATGGGACTTGATAATACAATTTATCTGTCATTTTTACTCCTTTCGGAATTTCTTCAAAATGATGTTCGTGATGCCAGATCGAATACGGACCTTTACGCTGTTCGTCAATAAAAAAGAAAGGCTCTTTCACATGGGTAATTTCTGTAACCCATTCCATGGGTATGCCTGCCAGGGGTGAAACACGATATTCGATAAACATACCTTCGTATATCTTATCAGGAAGAGCATGGCGAACCTGAAAATTCATTCCGGCGGGTGTTATTTTCCCTAAATTGTAAGGATTTGAAAAGAATCTCCACGCTTTTTCCGGAGAAATCGGCAAAATCTGAGTAAATATGAGTCGTTCCATTTATTGTTTACGATTTGACATAAAATCCTAAACAACGCTTAATATATTTGGTTGTTGAAATAGAGAATTTCTATTGCAAGATGGTGTGCTTCCCAGTGCGATTTATCTGATTACAATATCATCAATCACGCTTTCCCCTACCCTGTCGTTAACTGCTTTAACCATACCGGAACGCATCATAATAAGCTCGGCACGGACAATGGATGAGGTTAGCCGCACAAACATTACCCGTTTGTGGATCACCACCTCACGTAAATGACGTGCAACGGTTTTGCCCATCATCTCCTTCCATACGCGAATAGCTTCAACCTCTTTCAGCTTTTCCTTGATATGCATCTGGTCGAGTAACTGATCCACCAGCTCTTTTATATTTTGTGTGTTGGAGCGTTTCATATTAATTTATTTCGCTTACGCCGTTTGTGGATATCTCGAATATCTTAAAATCGCTGGTAATCTCTTTCAGCAATTCGGTTATATTGTTCCGGTCGGTATCGGTAATAAAAATCTGACCGAAATTTTGTCCCGAAACCAGTTTTATAAGTTGCATCACGCGTAATGCATCAAACTTATCAAAAATATCGTCGAGCAGCAGAAGTGGCTGCTTACCGGTTTTATTGCGAAGCAGACTTAACTCAGCAAGCTTAAGCGACACGAGCAAAGTTTTTTGCTGTCCCTGCGACCCGACACGTTTCATGGGGTAGCCATTCTGCATAAAAACCAGATCGTCCTTGTGAATACCTGTAGTAGTGTATTCCAAAGCAAGATCCTTTTGCACCGAGTGTTTCAAAAGCATATCGAGCGAGGCCGTGTCGAGCTGCGACTCATAAACGAGCTGCACCTGTTCCGAACCGCTGGAAATATGTTGATAAAACTCCAGGAAAACGCCCGTGAGTTCTTCCACAAATTGCTTTCGCACCTTGTAAATAGTTTCACCAAAAAGACAGAGCTGGCCATCCCAAACCTCCAGCATATCAGAATCGCTGTTCCCTGTCCTGCCAAATTCCTTCAAGAGACTGTTTCGCTGTGCCAGGGCTTTATTATATTTTATAAGTGCATCCAGATACTGACTATTATACTGTGAAATAGCGCCATCCATAAATTTACGGCGATCGTCGCTGCCACCGTAAATAAGTTCGGCATCGGATGGTGAAGCAATAATCAGAGGTATTAACCCGATATGTTCCGATAGTTTATCGTAATTTTTTTTATTGCGCTTCATCACCTTTTTCTGGCCGGTTTTAAATCCACAGCTTATCGCCTCGGGGATATCATCAAGTTCGAATTCACCCTGCACAAGAAAAAAATCCTCACCATGCCTGATATTAAGTGAATCGGTTGCTGTAAAGTAGCTTTTACAAAGCGAGAGGTAATGAATCGCATCGAGCAGATTGGTTTTACCCGATCCGTTTGCCCCTACAAAACAGTTGATCTTGGAACTGAGTTTTATCTCAAGATCCTGATAGCTCTTAAAATTAACGAGATGCAACGCTTGCAGGGAAATATTCATAGATAAGTATCAAGTATCCAGTATTAAGTATCGAGACTAATACATCCAGATACTATTTGTGCAAAAATAGGTATTATTGAATTGAGGGAGAAAAAAAGATGCTAACAATAGGAAGGTAGTCGTAAGAGGTTAGTCGTAAGTCGTAAGAATCCGACCTTTCATTTGAATGGAATTCTTTACACATCTCCCATGCAAAATATCAACAAGATAAACTGTGCTGAATTATGAAAGATTATTTAAAAAAGAGCTATTTTTAAACATATAATGCATTAAAACCGCCATAATGGAACAACAAGATTTACCTAAATTTCATGAAACCTTTAATCCAATTTTAGAAATCTTAAGCGATGGTAAAACCATTCATCACAGAGAATTACTAAAAAAAGTTTTAGAAAAATATTATTCAACTTTGCCTAAGAATCTTTTGGAAGAAAAGACAAAGAGTGGTGATCTCTTGATTCTTAATCGTATTGCGTGGGGCAAATCATACTTGAAGAAAGGTGGTTTTATATTTTACCCCGAAAGAGGAATGGTTCAAATTACTGAAAAAGGGAAAAAATCTAAAAACACTTCACTGCAACTAAAGGATATTGAGGAAGAATCTGGTTTTCTTGATTTTTATACAGAAGAAAAAAACAAGATTTCTAAAATTACTCAAATAAACAATTCCTCACCTCAGGATTTAATTGACTCAGGCTTTTCAGAAATCGAAGCTCAGGTTAAAAATGATCTACTAGAAAGACTTAGAAGCATTGACCCATTTTATTTTGAAAAAGTAATTTTATTATTATTAAAAAAAATGGGGTACGGTGATTTTATAGAAACTGCTAAGACCGGAGATGGAGGCATAGATGGTATAATAAATGAAGACAAACTTGGACTCGACAAAATTTATATTCAAGCAAAAAGATATGATAACAGTAAAGTCCGAGAAAAAGACATCAGAAATTTTATTGGCGCTATGAGCGGAGATACAACTAAAGGGGTTTTTGTAACTACTTCAGAATTTGATAAAGGCGCAATCCAAAAAGCTCATGACGCTCATCACACCATAATTTTAATTGATGGGAAAAAACTAGTGGATTTAATGCATGAATATAACATTGGAGTCCAGATTAAAGCCACTTATGAAGTAAAACAAATTGATGAAGATTTTTTTGAAGGAGAATAACTCTACAAAAATTCTGATAATCATTTTAAGAAAACAAATAAATGTAAATGAGAAACTTAGCTTTCTTCTCACCTCTTCCTCTTGCTTCATACTTCTTACAAAAAAAGCCCCCTGAACTTTCATCCAGAGGGCCTCAGAGTAATTATTTTTTATATTGACAGTCGTCCGTGGTCCGTCGACTGTGGATTTCTTTTCTATTCCATTCCTACCCCATGGCAGTTTTTGAATTTTTTGCCACTGCCACATGGACATGGATCGTTACGCCCTACTTTTTTCTCTACCCTTACCGGTTGCACTTTCTGAGGCTCACGGGTATCGCTTTGCTCGGGACGACGGGCATCGGGGTCGTTATGACGCGTTTCCATACGGCTTAAATCGAGCCGCTTGGGAGGTTGTGCCCGCTGAACCTGATTCGGATCCTGACTTGGAATGCGACCTTTCATCAAAATAGAAGTAATATCACGGTTGATGCGGAACATCATCTGTTTGAATAACTCAAACGATTCAAATTTATAGATCAGCAATGGATCCTTCTGTTCATAAGTGGCATTCTGAACCGATTGTTTCAGATCGTCGAGTTCGCGTAGGTGTTCTTTCCAGGCATCGTCGATAGTAAGCAGTATAGCCGATTTCTCGAATGAGCGGGTAAGCTCACGGCCTTGTGTTTCGTACGATTTCTTAAGATTGGTCACAATATGATAAACCTTGGCGCCATCAGTAATCGGAACAACAATGTTATCGTAAATAGCCGACTGTTTCAGGTAAACATCGCTGATTACGGGATAAGCCTGAGCTGCGATTACTTCCGATTTACGCTTATATGCATCCAGGGCAACTTCGTAAACAGCTTCGGTAATCTTAGTTTTATCACCTTTCATAAAGGTTTCTTCATCTACCGGCGAGTCAACCGAGAGTACTTTTATAAGCTCAAGATTGAAATTTTCGAAATCCTGGGCTGCAATGCTTTCTTCGGCAATACCTTCGATTACATCGTAAATCATATTGGCGATATCCACGTTGATACGTTCGCCAAACAACGCATGGTGACGTTTTGTGTAAATCACTTCGCGTTGCGAGTTCATTACGTCGTCGTATTCGAGCAAACGTTTACGGATACCGAAGTTGTTTTCTTCTACTTTCTTCTGAGCACGTTCTATGGAGCGCGAAATCATGGAGTGCTTAATCACTTCGTTTTCTTTCCAGCCCATACGGTCCATAATACCGGCAATACGGTCTGAGCCGAACAAACGCATCAGGTCGTCCTCGAGCGAAACAAAGAACTGTGACGACCCAGGGTCACCCTGACGACCGGCACGACCACGTAACTGGCGGTCGACACGGCGGCTCTCGTGGCGTTCGGTACCGATGATGGCCAAACCACCTGCCTGACGTACCTTTTCGGTAAGCTTAATGTCGGTACCACGACCTGCCATATTGGTGGCGATGGTTACTGTACCTTCTCTACCCGCTTCGGCCACAATATCGGCTTCGCGTTGGTGAAGCTTGGCGTTAAGTACGTTATGCCTGATCCCTCTCAGCTTTAACATACGGCTGAGTAACTCCGAAACTTCAACCGAGGTTGTACCCACCAGCACAGGCCGATCTTTAGCAACAAGAGCAGTAATTTCGTCGATTACGGCATTATATTTTTCGCGTTTTGTTTTGTAAACCAAATCTTCCTGGTCGGTACGTGTAATTTTACGGTTTGTTGGAATAACCACCACATCGAGTTTGTAGATCGACCAGAATTCTCCTGCTTCCGTTTCCGCGGTACCTGTCATACCTGCAAGCTTGTGATACATACGGAAGTAGTTCTGCAGGGTAATAGTAGCGAAGGTTTGTGTTGCAGCTTCAACCTTAACACGTTCCTTGGCTTCGATAGCCTGGTGTAAACCGTCGGAATACCGGCGACCTTCGAGGATACGACCGGTTTGTTCGTCTACAATCTTCACCTTGTTATCCATTACCACATATTCCACATCGCGCTCGAAAAGCGTGTAAGCTTTAAGCAACTGGTTCACGGTATGAATGCGTTCGGATTTAATAGAATAGTCGGTAAGCAGCTCGTCCTTTTTGGCAACTTTTTCGTGCTTGTCGATGTTCATCTTTTCGAGCTCGGCAATGGTTGCGCCAATATCAGGAAGTATAAAGAAAGCCGAATCTTCCGATTTGGAAGTCATAATATCAATACCTTTTTCAGTAAGTTCGATGGAGTTGTTTTTTTCATCGATTACAAAGAAAAGGTCGTCGGTAACCAGGTGCATGTTCTTGTTCTGCTCCTGCATGTAGAAGTTTTCGGTTTTATGAAGCAGTTGCTTCATACCCTGTTCCGACAGGAATTTTATTAATGGCTTATTCTTAGGTAAACCTTTGAAAGCACGGAGCAAGAGTTTGCCGCCATTTTCGTTATCGCCTTTGGCAATATAATTTTTGGCATCGACCAGAACCTGAGAAACCAATTTACGCTGTTCGTTAAAAAGAACCTCAACACGTGGTTTAAATTCATCGAACAACTGGTTGTCGCCGCGAGGTACGGGACCTGAGATAATTAAAGGTGTACGCGCATCGTCGATTAATACCGAGTCAACCTCATCCACGATGGCAAAGTGATGCTTGCGTTGAACAAGGTCGAGTGTACTGATGGCCATGTTATCGCGGAGGTAATCGAAACCAAATTCGTTGTTTGTACCATAGGTGATATCGGCATTGTAAGCTTTGCGACGTGCATCGGAGTTTGGCTGGTGCTTGTCGATACAATCTACAGAAAGACCATGGAATTCGAACAGAGGACCCATCCATTCCGAGTCGCGTTTTGCAAGATAATCGTTAACGGTTACAATGTGAACACCACGTCCGGCAAGGGCATTGAGAAACACAGGCAAGGTAGCCACCAGCGTTTTACCTTCCCCTGTTGCCATCTCGGCAATTTTACCCTGATGCAGTACAACCCCACCAAAAAGCTGTACATCGTAGTGAACCATATCCCAGGTAATCATATTTCCTCCTGCCATCCAACTATTGTGGTGGTAAGCCTTATTCCCTTCGATGGTTACATTATCTTTTACGGCAGCAAGATCACGATCGAAGTCGGTTGCTGTAACCTCTACTTTTTCGTTTTCCTTTAAACGGCGGGCAGTTTCTTTAACAATAGAGAATGCTTCAGGTAAAACCTCGTCCAGCGCTTCTTCAATTTTCTTGAGAAGTTCTTTTTCGAGTTTATCTATTTTTCTGTAAATATCTTCGATTTCATCCATTGGAGTTTCGTCCCGTTCTGCTTTTTCGCGCAGTTCGGCAATTTCATTTTCCAATGCTTTGGTATGATCTTTAATCCGTTGTTTTAAAATGCCGGTACGAGCCCGAAGATCGTCGTTACTCAGATTTTTGATTTCCTCGTATGCGGCTTTGATTTTATCAACAACAGGCTGGGTTTCCTTAAGATCTCGCTGTGCTTTATTGCCAACAAATTTGGAAAGTATTGTATTAATAAAACTCATTATTAAATATCTTAGTTAATTAAAGTGAGCAAAGTTAATGTATTTTATATTTAATCATTTTATAATAGGCGTAAACCTAAGTAAAATTTCGAAAACATACCAGTGATAAAAACTATGCCATAATTTTTTCGACCGGAGGAAGGGTGGGTCGTAATATAGGTAAGAAAGCCTCACCCCCGACCCCTCTCCTGGAGGAGAGGGGAGAAATAAAAAGCTGTATTCAAAGGCCTTCTCCTTGAGGAGAAGGATTTAGGATGAGGTGTTCCTGACTTGACACTAAATAATAACATGCAACAACCTGACATTTCAGAATTATTAAAAGAATGCAGAGGGCAGAATGAAACAGCCTTCCGGCGGTTAGTTGAAATGTATCAGAGTATGGTTTATACGTTTGCTTTTCGTATGCTTTGCAACGAGGATGATGCTAAAGATGCCGTTCAGGAAACATTTATTAAGGTTTGGAAAAACATTCATAAATACGATCCGGACCTCAAGTTTTCAACCTGGCTCTTCGCTATTGCGTCTAACCATTGCTGCGATAAGCTGCGGTTCAGAAAAAGAAGGCAAAATACTGATAATATAGAATCAATCCATTTTGCCTTACTGACCGATAATTTGGAGACTACTGTCAGTAATTCCGATTTAGCTAAAACAATTCATTCATTAACGGACAAACTGACACCAAAGCAGAAGTTAATTTTCACTCTTCGCGACCTACAGGAGTTGGAAGTGGAAGAAGTTGAAAAAATTACGGGGATGTCGGCCGCAAAGATTAAAAGTAACCTTTACCTGGCGCGGCAATTTATCAAAGAACAACTTGAAAAATATTAAGCATGGAAAAAGATGAACTGAAATATAACGAACTGATTGGTAAACTCAGGAGCAACGAGCCCATATTGGATAACCCGGAAGAGCTAACCGAGAAAATAATGTGGTCGTTAAACAAGAAGGATAGTAAGATTACAAAAGTTATTATCCTTGCACGGCCCTGGCTTTCGGCGGCAGCCATATTTCTGGTTGCGCTTTTTATTTATCAGAATAACGATGCTCCTGTTGAAAAAGTTAAAACGATACCTGTTGCCACCAACAGGGAAAAGCCTGAACACGATTGTCTGGCTGGTCTCAGGAATGGAAAAATAAATCGCAGAATACTGTTCCAGACCTACCAATGCTACCAGAAACAATCAGAAGAAAAGCGCTCGAGTACCGAACAATTAATGATGAAGTATCAGCAAAAATTTTAAATCATACCGCCATGAAAAAATTTAATTACCTCCTTGTGTTTAGTTTAGCCATAACCATTTTTGCATGTAAGGATGGCAAAGATCCAAAATACCTTACCGTAATAAATACCGATGGTTCATGTTATAAAGTCATCGAATCTATTGCCGACTCAGCTTTCATCGTAGGCGACACTGCTAAAAGTAATCCTTTCGGAGTGCAACTCGACTCAGCCTGGGCAATATCCTGGCGTTATATCACACCCGAATACCAAACCAATTGGCCGCTTAAAAAATGGGAATGGGACACAGCTCATAAACAGGAAGCTTTAAAGGTAAAAGCCATCAGAAACTACAGTTCGGTGGATGAGATGTCGAAAAAATTCAGATTTTCGAACGATCATCGATGGAGTACAATAGTTCCCCGATACAAATTCGAAAAGAAGTTCCGCTGGTTTTATACTTACTATGTTTACAGTGAATTATATCCTAAAATAAAAACATACGATAAGATCCCTTTTGATAAGCATTTAACAAAAGAAGAAGCAGAATTCTGGTTCAATGGAGACCTGGATTTAATAAAAGGAATGAACGGCATTGAAATTAAAGAGGAAACAAAAAGTGTTGAACAGAACTTTAACCTCTGGTTTGAACACAATGTATGGGAAGAAGAAATGGATGTACTTATGAATAACTATCATCTTCTTAAAAATCCGCCTGTAACAAAGGAAAACCTGAGTGTAATGAAAGATAGCCTGTTTGAATTCTATGAGGCTAAAAAGAATGACAAAGATTATAAAGACCAGGGGCTGACATATTTTCTCGACCAATATTATAAGACCAAAGCTTACACTGAACTAAGTAATAGGGCAGAAAATCCGCTGAAAGCTTACGAAGACAGCATCGGAAAAGAAGCATTCACAAAATACTTCGAAACCTCCATAAATTATAACCTGCTGTTACCCGGAAAAATCCTCGAAGCAAAAAACGCAATTCCACACGGCGACACCCTAAAATTTAACCTCGACGCCTATCGCATGACCTACAAAGATTACGAGATAAAAGCCACCTCGCGCAAAACAAATACCTGGGCATTTTGGGTAACGGGAATAATAATAGTGCTGGCGATTGGGAGTTTGTTTGTAAAGAAGAGGTAAGAACTCCCTATACATCGAAATTAAGAGTTTGGATGTTATAACTCAAAGTTCGGATGTTGTAGCTTGGAGCTTAATCTTGTACCTTAGTGTTTGGATGTTGTTCCTGAAAGCTTGGTCCTTGTTCCTTGGGGTTTGGATGTCGCTCCTTAGAGTTTGGATATTGCAGCCTGGAGTTTGGATCTTATACCTTAAAGCTTGGATCTTGTAGCTTGGAGCATAAATCTTTTACCTTAGTGTTTGGATGTTGTTTTTTAGAGCTTGGATGTTGTTCCACAAAGTTCGGATTTTGTTCCTGAAAGCCTGGATGGAGTTCCTTAAAGTTGGGCGTTATCCGCCAGAATTATGTTTTTTCTATCATAATTAATTCAGCAACAACCCCAGCAACAACCCTACTGTTAATCCTCCCGCTCCAAATGCTATGGAGTTTTTGATACGCTTTTTACGGTCGGCGGCCAACAGCTTTTGAGCTTCGTTTATTTGGGTAATTGCCGCATTGAGGTTGGTATTAACTTTTGTAAGATCGTTGGAAAGCTCACCCAAGCGGTTGCCCGTTTTGTCGATAAAAGAGGCTGAAGAAAAAGCAAGTGAGTCGAATTGTGCTTTAAGTTGATTGTATTCCAGATCCTGCTGTTCGATGCGGCGGCTTTGCAATTCAACCAGATTTTCGTACGTACTGAAGACCTGACGCACATTTACATCACGACCTTTCCATTTGTCATAGGCAGATTGATAGATGGAAAATGTCTTCTTGTTTAACAGATACACCGAATCGCATTGAATTACCAGTGTATCGCCATTTCCGGTAAGAAAACTTGATACAGTAACACAGTCGGCCTCTTTAAAAATCTGCTGACCATAAGCATTATAGGTCAGAACCAAAACAACAGCAATAACTAAAATCCTTTTCATTGTACAATTCTATTTAGAAAAATCTCTCAACTGACAACCAATGAACATCAATGACCCAATGACTTTTCAATCCTTCATTTTCTCTATTTCTTTCATTCCCTTCATTCCCTTCATTCTTTTCACTTCTTCCTCACCACGGGAATCTCAGGAAGCTCCTCACCAACAAGTTCAATTTCTTTGTAAAGCTGCCTCAAACGCTCGCGGATACTGTCGCGTTTGGCAGCAAACTTCTGCTCGTTCACCCTTTTCTCGAGGTCTAAAATTTCAACACGGCCCTGAATATCGAGAATATAAGATTTAAACCGATGGATATCAATCTGAAGGGAATCGATTTTCGCACGGGAACTTTCAATTATTTTCAGGGAAGTATTGAGATTTTTCTCAGCCTCATCCAGCTTTTTAGCAGCATCGCGAAGATTTCGTCCTGAGAAGAGAAAGCTGTTAATAATTAAAACAAGCACTCCTGCAGCTAAAAAATAGAGTATAATGCGTTCCTTTGGGTTCATAAGTTCTGAAGTTGTTAGTTTCTATTCGGGTTCATTTAATTTGACCATTTCAAATTCCCAATAAAAGTATGACATTTGAGGAAAATTTCAATTTTCTACTTTAAACAGATTTAATGTAAATATTGAAAATTATTGTTGTCCGGTAAATATTCATCATGAATGAATTATTTAGATTTACCTGCGGTGAGACCGGCTTTGCCTAAGTTCTCACTTCGTTCGAAATGACATTCAATTATTTAGGTTTGGGG
>JAEYWD010000063.1 GCA_023429135.1 Bacteroidota bacterium
ACTCAATATAGTCATGATCCTTGTTGTCGTATAGTAATTTTTTATTGATGCCGTCGTAAATCCTTAATCGTATTTTTCTATAGTATTTAGCTTCGGCACATACCCCAACAATATAATCTTTTCCGCCAAAAAGTATGATTTTATACACCACCGGCTTATTGGGGTTTATAGCCATACTTTTCGCCTGGTTATAAATTTTAAATTCCCTGTCGAGGGGAATATAAACATAGCAGTCGGGAGTTTTATGAAAGTCCTTGCACGTCTGTCCCAAACAATGCGGTGCGGATATTATAAGCATCAATATCAAAATTACTTTAAATCTGATTGTCATAATCATCTATTTATCCGATATAATTTCGTTTCGTATTTTGGTGGCTACTTTTTTAAGCTTTTCAAGATCAGATGCCGAGATAATGTTTTCGCTTCCTCCTTCCACTTGCAGTTTGCCTTCATTATTCCTTTTTACTTTGACCTTTTCATTGGTAGATCCAATCTCTTCAAAGCAATTCTTCAGTTCTTCAAGCTGATTTAAAAGAGCTTCGATGTCTTTATCTCTTTCATTCGATGCAATAAAGTTATATGTATTATTCAGGAATTCTTTCTGCTCAAAAAGCTTTTCGGTAAGAGTTTTATTAACACTGTAATTTTTTATATTCATTGCTGCCAGATAAACCGATTCAATAATTACGCCGCCGGCAATAAGCGAATATGTTTTCTGACGGCCTTCCTGTTCAAGGTCCTCCAGAATTTTGTAATATACCTGCTTCGATAGTTCACTAACAGAGTCGTGGATGGCGAAATGTTTCTGAAGCCGTTCCGGAAGATTATCTTCAGCTCCGCTGTATATGCTTATTTTTGGAGCAATTTCCAGAATTACTTTGTAATAGTTCAATACTTGCTGCTTGTCCGAACATAAGTTCAGATAAATAAAATCGGTTGTGTACACTCCCAGGTTAAGCGCCATTTTGGTGCTGGTAATATATTTTACAGCACTAGTGTGTGGATTCACAAACTGTGGGTCGGGGGTTAGTTCTTCAAAAAAAATATATTCAAATATTTCGCTTGGCGAAATAAGAACATAATTGATGTCCTCAAGACTGTCTTCCGGTATATTATCCTCTTCGGTTTCGGTTAACGAAGAATTCTGGTCCGGTCCCGATTTACACGTTATAAAAGTGATAATAACAAAAAGTAGCGTTAAATACTTAATTATTTTCATAATTCACTGGTAAAAGTGTAATTTCTTTAAATTTAATTAAAAAAACTAAATTCTTAAATTTCGTTTTAAATTTACTTACGCAACCTTTTCCACTTTTATACGTCTGTTTGGTGTTAAATATTAATAACCACTGCTATGAAGAGTATTTATATTTTGATTTTACTTGGCGCAATTTTAACTTGCTGTAGTAAAGAACTGACTAAAAACACCGAAGCCGACAACCAGTTAACCGCTTCCGATACTTCTAAATTGGATAGTTCCTTTAAGGGATGGGAATTGTATAGCTGGAAAGAAAACAATACCTGGAAGTTTTCGATTCTGCAAGGTACCAATAGAAATAAAAATTTAAACGAGGTATTAACAGCCAGTTTAAAAGTTTCTGGTGTAGACTCGCTGAAATTATTGCTTGCCCGGATACCCGAGCAGGAATATATAAGCTGGCTGGAGCTGGCCGGACAGGAATCGGCCGGAAAACTTGCTATCCCTGAAGCTGTAATTGTTAATCAAATAAAAGTATATTGCCAAAGCCGGAAATTAAATCTCTACGTTCCGAATTTTTAACCATCCTTACAAAACAACAACCCAGGAAAGGTAGCTGTCAACCTAATCATTAATAACCTGTTTAAATACTGTGCTTTAAAGCTTGTTTTTTCAATGCAAAGAATTAAATAATAAGTTTGTATAACCTTGTAGAGCATAGCCGTCAACCCAAGGGATTTTTTGTATTCAAGTCCCAGTATGGGACTAATTTGAATAGCCCCGGATGAAATCCGGGGTAAAGGAATAACGTCGATTTTGCGGCGCGCTAAGATCTATATCGGAGTGTAACCTTATTTTCGCCGCTCTCCAGTACTCTTCTTAACTGAACTATATTCCGATGCGGTTATCATTATCCCTCTTTCGGGAAGGATTCGCGCATCGGTAAAAATCTTGCCTATCCCAACCCCGGCTCCGCGAGCCGGGGCTATTCACATTCAACTCCTCAGGAGTTTTATATACTTAGGTTGACGGCTATGCTCTACGAGGTTTAAAGATTTAGTGTGAAGGATAACAAAATAAACCAGACTCGGTTAATAATAAGCTATTTATGGAAATTAATTTGACGCTATGCCTGGAAAGGTTGAACCTAACAATTGTTAAACTTTAGGAGTTTATTATAATCAGTCAAAGTTGAATTACTTTGCAGAAGTTTTTTAATTTAGCAGAAGATCTGAAAAAGGTTTGAGACTACCTGACCCAATGCTGAATTAAATACTTTATGTATGAAACTTTTACTGAAGTTTGTTATTCTGACTCTTCTCTGGAGCGGATTTTCATTCAAGGTTGCAGCTCAAAGCGGAGCTCCCGTTATCCCCGATTTTACACTCTTCCGGCAGGATAAAACCACTTTTACAGAGAAGGACCTTGCCAAGGACAAATTGTTGTTCTTCGTGTTTTTCGATGTGACTTGTATCCACTGTCAGCAGGCAATCCAGGCTGTTAATAAAAACTATAACAGTATGAATAATACGGTTATTCACCTGATAACCCTCGATCACCCCAACGAAGTAAATGCTTTTCTTGCCAAAAACGGGAAAAACCTGGTGAATAAAAGTAATGTAATGCTCTTTTTCGACCTTCGTAACGAGTTTATTACCCGCTTCAAACCCCGCAAATATCCGTCTATTTTCCTCTATTCGCCCGATAAAAAACTTATTTTATACGACGATAACCCCGAACATCTTCCAAAATTCTTTAAAGAAATTAAAAACAGAAACCGATAGTTGTAACTGCGGTGAAGAAGAACCGAATAGCTGAAAGTAAAACGAAACATTGGTATAACCCGGTGGTCAGGATTGGCCTGAGAGCTATCGTGTTATTTGTGGGAGTCGTAATGTTTTATCTGGTGCTTGCGGTTGTTCTTTCGGCTATACCCGTAAATAAAAATGATAATACAACAGGCGATATTGAAATCTATCTGTTATCAAACGGGGTACATACCGATATAGTTGTTCCTTACAGGAACCATCTCAAGATCTGGAGTTCGGAAGTTAAACGCGAACATATCCGCTCTCAGGATACTACATACAGGTATCTGGCTTTTGGATGGGGCGACCGGGCATTCTACCTCGAAACGCCCACATGGTCGGACCTTAAATTCCGTACAGCTTTTAATGCAGTTTTCGGTTTAGGACCTTCGGCTGTTCATGTAACATTTTTTAAGAGCCTGAATGAGGATGAAGATTGTGTTAAACTGTTTCTGAGCGAAGATCAGTATTTAAAACTGGTTGCCTACATAGAGGCTACTTTTGAGTTGGATAAGCCAGGTTTTTCAAAGCCAATTCGTACAAACGGATTATATGGTCCTACAGATGCGTTTTACGAAGCCAAAGGGAGGTATAATTTGTTTAAGACTTGCAATACTTGGACTAACAAGGCGCTGAAAGTTTGCGGGCAGAAGGCTTGTTTATGGACTCCGTTCGATAAAGGGATTTTCTGGCATTATAGGTAGGTGGTAGATAGTCGATAGTCCATAGTCCATAGTCGATAGTCGATAGTCGATAGTCGATGGTTCATACAATTGATACCACTTATTTATCGGCCATAGCCTAAGGCCCTGTATTTACCCCCAACCCCCTGAAAGGGGGCTAAAACAGCCGATTGCCGATTTTAGGCCGATGTCAACCTGTATTATTGCATTTGGCTGTCGTCCGTGGTCTGTCGTCTGTCGACTCTGTATTTCCTGTATTAGCCATCGACTATGGACCTCATTAGATTCCAGGACACTAAACTTAAAAATAATACAATATGCCTGAAACTGTTCTGATTACCGCATCGCAAATGAAAGCTGAGTTTTATCGCATTTTGATAACTCTCGGATTTTCGCACGATAAGGCGGATAAATGTGCTGAAATATTCACCTTAAACAGTGTGGAAGGAATCTATTCCCACGGCGTAAACCGGTTCCCCAGGTTTGTTAAAAATACGAAAGATGGTTATGTTAAGCCTGATGCCGAACCGGTATTGATGCACCGTTTTGGCTCCACTGAGCAGTGGAACGGGAATCTGGGGCCGGGTATTCTGAATGCCTTTTTTGCAACTGAAAGGGCCATGTCGCTGGCCGATGAAGGTGGAATAGGCATGGTAACCCTTGCAAAAACCAATCACTGGATGCGTGGCGGCACTTATGGGTGGCACGCGGCCAAAAAGGGATATGTATACATTGGATGGACCAATACCGAAGCCAATATGCCGGTATGGGGTGCCACCGACAGGCGTTTGGGGAATAATCCGTTTGTAATCGCCGTGCCATTCAAGGATGAAGCTATTGTGCTGGATATGGCCATGACGCAGTTCTCGTACGGTAAAATGGAACTTTACCAGCAGGAAGGGAAAGATTTGCCTTATTACGGCGGATACAACCTTCGTGGAGAATTAACCAAAAAACCGGGCGAAGTGCTGGAGTCGTGGAGGGCTTTGCCAATTGGTTACTGGAAAGGGGCTGCATTTTCGTTTTTACTGGATATTCTCGCAACAATACTTTCGGGAGGACAAGCAACCCACGAAATAAGCAAAACAAAAGTCGAATACGGCATTTCGCAGGTTTTTATTGCCATTCGAATTGAAAGACTTTCGAACTTCCCATTTATTGAATCCTCCATTGTAAGGATTATTGAGGATTATAAGCAATCCGTTCCTGCTGAAAAAGATACCTTAATTCGCTATCCGGGAGAAAATATCGTTAAAACCCGGAATGTCAACCTTCAAAATGGTATCCCGGTAAACCGGAAAATATGGGATAGCATTCTAAGCTTATAATTTACTAGTGTCCGGTTAAAATAGTTAATAGAATTTATGAGTAGTAGATTTACCTTTGGAGAGATCGCTAAGCTCAGTTCTCATTGCATCTGCTTGCTGCAAGGTCGAAATGACACTAAGCCTCCGCCAATTTAAATCTCCTAAAAGCCTAGTCATTTCGAGACCTTATTTTTTAATAAAAACACTTCAAACTTAAATAACAGAATATTCTCATTCGGAGCCCGGCGAAGCCGTAAAACGCTATTCCTTGCTGACGGCTGTCCGTCCAAGGGAAGACGAGGAACGAGGCGGACCGCGTTTACTCCTTTCAGTCGTGAGACCGCTACCGCTAAGTTCAGCCGTCAAAGACTTTTTTGGTTACTTTTTTGGTCACAAAAAAGTGACAAGTGGCTGCTTATAGAAATTCTGTTATTTCGACCCTGCCTTGCCGGCAGGCAGGCTCAGGGAGAAATCTAATATTTTTATCCGGCCAGCAATGCTTATAATTATTATTTTTGGAATATTAATCAATCAATATGTTAAACACATGAGAAATCTTGTATTATTAATTGCATTCCTTTTAAGTTCTGTGGCTGGTGTCCAGTCACAGGCATGGAAGCCCGCAGGTGACAAAATAAAAACACCATGGGCCGAAAAGTTAGATCCCAGTAACCCTCTTCCTGAGTACCCCCGGCCTCTGGTAGAGCGTACCGACTGGCAAAATCTCAATGGATTGTGGGATTATGCCATCCTTCCCAAAGGCGCTGCACTGCCTTCGAAATTCGACGGTAAAATTCTTGTCCCCTTTGCTGTCGAGTCCAGTCTTTCAGGAGTGATGAAAAATGTTGGCGATGCCAACGAGCTTTGGTATTCCAGAACCTTCACCGTTCCGGCAAACTGGAAAAACAAACGTGTTATTCTGAATTTTGGCGCTGTCGATTGGAAAGCCGATGTTTGGGTTAACGACATTAAAATTGGTTCGCACCAGGGAGGATATACGCCTTTTAGTTTCGATGTTACCTCGTATTTGAATCCGGGCCAGGCACAGAAACTGGTGGTACGCGTTTGGGATCCAACCGATAAAGGCTATCAACCCCGCGGAAAACAGGTGAATAATCCTCATGGTATCTGGTATACTCCGGTTACCGGAATATGGCAGACCGTGTGGCTCGAACCCGTGAGCCCAAGTTATATTACCGGGGTTAAAACAGTACCCAATATCGATCAAAACTCGCTATCGGTGCTATGTACCGCTCAAAATGCCGGTGCAACCGATCTTGTCGAAGTTAAAGTGATCGAGAACGGAAAAGCCATCTCAAAAGGTCTTGCCGTTGCCGGCGAAGAGGTGCTGGTGGCCGTTCCCAATGCCAGGCTGTGGAGCCCCGAAGATCCATATTTATATCAGCTCGAGATAAGTCTTTTACGTAACGGACAGGCTGTGGATAAAATCAGAAGTTATGCCGGGATGCGTAAGATTTCCTCCAAACGCGATAAGGACGGTATTTTCCGCCTTGAGCTGAATAACAAACCCGTGTTTCAGTTTGGTCCGCTTGACCAGGGTTGGTGGCCCGACGGCTTGTATACAGCCCCAACCGACGAGGCGCTGGCTTTCGATATAAAGAAAACCAAAGACTTTGGTTTTAACATGATCCGCAAACACGTGAAAGTTGAACCCGCACGCTGGTATTACCATTGCGATAAAATGGGGATTCTTGTTTGGCAGGATATGCCAAGTGGCGACCGCAGTCCGCAGTGGCAGCAACGTAATTATTTCGACGGGCAGGAACTCATCCGCAGTGCCCAGTCGGAAAATAACTTCCGTACCGAATGGAAAGCTATTATGGATCTCGTGTTCTCGAACCCTTGTGTGGTAACCTGGGTGCCATTTAACGAAGCCTGGGGACAGTTTAAAACTCAGGAAATTGTGGAATGGACAAAGAGTTACGATCCGTCGCGACTGGTAAATCCTGCCAGTGGCGGTAACCATTACGATGTGGGCGATATGCTCGATATTCATAATTACCCTGGTCCCGATTTCCCTATGTACGATGGCAAACGTGCCTGTGTGCTCGGAGAATATGGCGGAATTGGTTTGCCACTCGAAAATCATCTCTGGGTGAAAGATCGCAACTGGGGCTATGTTCAGTATAAGAATTCCGACGAAGTTACCAAGGCATATATCGAGATGGCCGAAAAACTAAAATTGTTAATACCCCGTGGATTTTCGGCAGCGGTATACACCCAAACTACCGATGTGGAAGTGGAAGTTAACGGCCTGATGACCTACGACCGCAAAGTGATAAAACTCGATGAAGAAAAAATACGCCAGGTAAACAGCGAGATTTGTAAAACACAATTCTGATCCCAGGCATTTATTATAGCGAGGGGCTGTGTGAAAAGTTCCGCATTCGGAGGTTGCGGACTAATTACACAGCCCCTTTGCTTTTTTATGCTGCCGGAGCTTCGGGACCACCCGACGGGGTATCGTAAATCACATAATCGTTGTATTTGGCCTCATTTATACTTACCCAGATGTTTTTACCGGTTTCGCAATATTTCGCCACAATGCGGTATATGGTATTTGCTTTCTCGGCGCGTTCGGCGGCAGCAACGTCACGATCGGCAATGGCATCATCCTGAGCATGCAGCTTGTTGTAGTATGCCTTCACCTGCGTGTCGAGGTTGGTGATCATGGCCTGGGTTAATCCCGTGGGCTGCAACTCGGTTAAAAAGCCAGTAGCCACTTTTGATACCCGTGATCCGGCGTAACCCAGGTTACCACCCTCGAGGTGACTTAAATTCATGTTTCCGAACTGTTTGTATTTTCCCGATGTATCGCCAAAATGACGCAAGGCGCGATTAGTGATCTCTCTTATAGCTTCCCTTACCTTTTCGGCTTGAGCTCCCTGTTCCTGCGTGGCTAGAACCTGTTTACCGAGCATCTCCTCGTCCGAACTCAGTTTTTCAAAATCCGACGCCATGGTTTCCACCTCAGTAAGGTTATCTTCAGTAATTCCATGCTTTTCGAATTCTACTATATCGCGACGCATAAGCGATAATTTTGAACGTACAAATGCCAGGAAATTTCCGATTTGAATTCCGAAATTGAATTTTGCAGCTTTCTTTTTCATGATGCTTGAATTAAAGATTAAATATTAAAAAAATAGAAAAGATTGGTTTTTATTGATTTATGAAATGAATCCGGACAACCCGGATCCACGCTGGTATGCATGACTGGCGCCCCTTAGGAAATGAGCAGCGAATTCTCCCGGTTTGCTAATGATCTCGTCGGTTTACTCAGCGATCCTGTCGGAATGGCCGGCGAGCGCATCCGAACGGTCAGCGATCCTGTCGGAACGGTTAGCGAGCGTGTCCGAACGGTCAGCGAGCGCATCAGAACACTTGGCGAGCGTGTCCGAACACCTGGCGAGCGTATCCGATTAGTCAGCGAGCGCATCCGAATGCCTGGCGAGGCAAATATTTAAGCGTACCGGCAAAAAGCTTACTCACTTTGAAAGGATAGCTGTGAATTCTGGTTCAAATCACTTGCAAACCCAAAGGTTCAATGGTTACTCCTGGGAGATAGTCCGGTATTGCTATTTAATCCAGTTGCGGGCAAACGAAAAATCAGGATAAACGAAAGGGTCTGTTTCGAGAAACAAGATGAAAGTTGGTGTTTTCATGGCGATAAAAATTAAAATTAACGGTTAGCGTACAAGATTTTTGTTTCTGTAATCTCTCTCAAGTCAAATCGTGCTGGCAAAGAAACATGAACAATTTTAGCAAAAAGGTTTAAAAAAAGCAAAGAAAAGGAAGGATTTTCAAAAAAATACAGGCTTCATGGGGAAAAGCCGTGACCAAAAAATCCCCACAGACAACTGCCCGATAAAGGAAAATTTAAAGGAAAATTTGTAAATTGGGCAATGCAAAACCGGAAATTTAAATGCAAACTCCAATAAACACAACACTCGACTGGCAGAACCCAAAATATAAAAATTTTATATTTTTCAGTTCTTTCGGGGCATTGAGAGGGATATTGCCCTGGGGATATAATAACAATAAACGTAATAGTTGGATTTATTCGGGCGTTGGACAACATTAAAAAAAGACGACTAAATGGAAACAATAGATGGTTTTATGAAAAATGCTAAAGGACTTTCAAAAAATCCTTTAGGGATAATTGCATTATTTATTTCACTGATTTATGCTTTTGCTTGTGCAGTGCTTGGGGTTAGCTTGAGTAATCTTACTGCATCGAATGAGAGACTTCCTTTGATTTGGTTTATAATTATTTTCCCTGTGGTTATTTTATTAGCATTTATCTATCTTGTAGTAAATCATCATGAAAAACTCTATGCGCCAAGTGACTTTCGTGATGATAATGCGTTTATTAAAGCAATGGATTTAAAAGATATAAATAATAAAACTAAAACAGAAGTACAAGAACTAACTGCAGCGATTAAGGTCGATTCTTCAAATGACAAAAAATCAATACCCTCTGCGATAAATGATTTAGAGAAAAAACAAATTGACTCTATACCTTTAGAAGAAAAGTATAAGAATGCTGAAAGCTGGGCACTATGCGAATTTAGCTTGACAAATAATCTTGAAATCAAAAGAAATCAAAAAATAGTAACTTCAAGATTTGGAACATTTGAATTGGACGGAATTTCAAAAACAGAAGAAAATTTTTATGCGATTGAAGTGAAGTATTGGACTAATAATTCGATAAGTAACTCTCTTAAATTAAAAATACAAGAAACCTTGAGACATCTTACTAGTCTTAAAAGCGCTTTAACAAGGAGAAATTTTGTACCTGTAATTCTGATAGTTATGGATTCAGTTGATGAGACTACCAAAAGAGCTTATCAGGATTTTATTATTCAGATTGATAGTGGAGCCAGATTGGAAATTTATGAGTATATAGATTTAAAAAATAAATATAGTGAATAATTAACGTTGCCCAACACGCTATAAATGCCATTTGGCCTGCATTACGGACTTTAAATGTAGTACAACTAATGAAAATTATTAACGGTTTGAAACATTTGTGCTATGAAATGCCAAACGGCACTTATAGCCAACGTTGGCACCAATATTAAAAAAAACTCACTATGTACGATAGGAATATTTTAGAAAATCAATTGAAAGCCTTTTTTAAAAGTAGACAATTCAATGCAATAGTTGATTTTTATAAAGAATCAAATGAAGTTGAGATTTGTTATTTTTCAGTAAAAGACAATTCAGTTAGCGATAATGTTTTAGGTTGTTGTAGGATTATTAATCTTGAAAAAAGAGGCTGGTGTATTATGAATATAGATTTATATGACAACACAGGAAATATTTATCGTAGTTGGAGGAATCAATTCATTAAACTAAATCCATAAATTATGAAAACACTTTTTACTTTTTTACTAATCGTTGTTCTTTCATCAAATCTACTTGCTCAGAATGATGATACGATTAAAACAGATGATGATAAGAAGTCAGCTTTTGTAGAAACAAACAAGAATAAATTAGGTTGGTCTTTAGGTCATAAATGGTATTTCTCATTTAATGCAATTACTCCTTCTCCGGCATTATACTTTGATTTAGGAAAAGATTCTAAACCTGACGTAAATGGAGACCCAGTAGAGCCAGATTTTTATACTGATGGAGCAGGAAAATTTGACCTCCGATTAATATCATTTGACTTTTTAAGAGGTGAAGACGTTATTCGTTGGGGTGCTAACATTGGTTTTGGTGTTTCTCCAACTAAAGCTAATTCGGGAGAAGCTGGATATTTATTAACAAATGTAGGATTAATAGTTTCGTTTGACCAAAATATTCGAATTGAAGCAGGTTACATGCTTGGAATATCAGCAAAGGAATCATATACTAAAAAATCAGATGCTGCGATTTATGTTGGGGTATCTTTCCCAATTGTTGGTAGTGAGAATGTAAAAAAATGGCTTAAAGATTAAATACTGCTGCCAATAAATAGGAGCTCAAGTGGTCGGTACGACCCAGCTTGAGCTACCGGTTGAAACGAAATTCGTTTTCTTGAAAAAGGCTATACATTATATATGTATTTCTCGGTGGGAGTACAGTAAAATATCTGAACGTTAGACTTGGTGTATTTGTCAGAAAACAAAACAAATATACAATTCCGCTAACACATACCTTTATCGGAAATATCTTTATTGTGATTAGTTTGATTTCTGGCAAAATGGTCAGATGTGAAATCAACAAATTTTAGGATATTATAAACTTTTCTTCAGTGACTTTAACTATATTTGGAACAACAGCTATCCCGTGAAGCGGGATTTAGTTCAACA
>JAEYWD010000011.1 GCA_023429135.1 Bacteroidota bacterium
CACTAAGCCTCCTCAATTCCAAATTCCTTAAAAGCCTTGTCATTTCGACCACCGGGAGAAATCTCATATTTTTAACCGGACACCTGTTTTATATATTAATGAATTGTCGTATTTGTTAAAAGTCAAAAGCTCAGCGAAACTTTTTGATTTCGCTGAGCAATTTTTCTATAGCCTAAACTCCTAAAGCCTAATAAGGAAGAATCACAGTTTTATCTCCGCCAACAGCATTCCAGCTTATTTTATAATATGTGGCACATCCTTCAGTTACGGGAACTCCGTTTGCATCAGTGCCAAGTGTTACGGTAACGGTACGTAAACCTACATAATGAATTTTTACACCGCTCGATGGTTTGTAGTCACATGCCTGCGACATCACCACGGGACTTTCTATTTGCGTATAGAAATCGGTTGAGCGACGGTTAGTGCCCCATTCCACTAGGTTAGTCTTGCCATTGGCTTCTCCAAAACCTGTTACTGTAATAACCAGACTATTGGAAGCTCCTTTTGTAAAGCTACGCTGACGTGCAATATTCCACGACCTGGAGGTTCCATTTGTATAAGTGATTTTCATATCATTCGATTCTATTTTGCGGACAATAGTTGCAGGAGTGCCGCTTACTCCAAGGTCCTTTACCAATCCACCGGTAACATTGGTGTGGGTTTTGGTTCCGTTAAGGATTACATAACGTCCCGAGTTCTTATGGATGATTTTTACGTCAGTGTATTTTACTGTTAATACAGCTCCAACATCGGCCCATTGGGTTCCATTGGTAAGAGTTACTTCCACTTTACCACTGCGGGTGCGGGTAGCGTTGCAATTGTCGCCATTGAAGGTGATTGTGAATTTCTTCTGTGCTTTCAGCGTAGAATCAATGATTACATTGCAAGGTAAGAGCGTGGCATCATAACTTTTCAGGGAAGATAACGACATCACATTGTCAATCTCATCATCAACCATATCCGATGAGGCTGCTACGTCTTCACCATCACTTGATTGTTCCTTGTTCAAGGTTGTTGTGTCTGCTTCGCTTTCGTCTTTTTTACACGAACTCAAAAGGGTCATACCTGTTAAAAGGGTAACTGCTGCTAAAATTAAATACGACTTTTTCATTTTTTTCAAGTTATTAAGTTTTAATTTCAATTTCGTTTTTTAAAGATTTTACCCTTTGATGTGAAAAGTTTAGGAAGGTTTAATCAGATATCGAAAAATTTTGAATTATAGTTTGTTTTATTTCATAACCAACTGATTTATAGTTGTTGATATTTTAAAAATTATTTTGTGCAATAAGAAATTATTTTTATTATTGTAAGTACTTATATAAGTGCTTACAATAAATATGAGTATCTTTAATGATGCGGGTTTACTGATAATTGGAACACGATTGAAACGACTGAGCGATCGTTTTCTGAATGAAGTGGCGCGTATTTATAAAAGTCAGAACATCCGTTTTGAGCCAGCCTGGTTCCCGATTTTTTTTCTGCTCGACAAAAAGGGGTCTCTTTCACTTACGGAGATTGCCTCAGAACTTGAGGTGAGCCATTCGGCCATTAGCCAAATGATTACCCAGTTGCTGGACAAAAAAGTCGTAGAAATTCAGCAGGATGCTTCGGATGCACGCATTAAAAAGATCGTGTTTTCTGTCAAAGGGAAAAAGTTAATCGAACACGTGCATCCAATTTGGGCTGCTTTGCAAAAGAGTTTGAATCAATTGATGCCTGGGGATATAACCGGCGACCAATTTCTAAAAACCATATCACAAATTGAAGAAAAGCTTACAAATAATTCTTTGTACGAAATCACGCTTACTAATATTGATAAGAATTCACCTGAAATTGAGTTGGTTCAACCGGATGAATTGACTAAAGTGAAGTTTTTAGCGTGGGTGAAGAATGAAACTACTGAATATAGCTATAATTCGGGAAAACTTCTTTTGGCGCTTCAGGGCAAAACCATACTGGGGTTTGCTGTATATGATGTTTCAGAGCAAAGTATATTCTTAAAATACTTATATATAACTCCTTTGCACAGGCGGAAGGGAATTGCCTTTCAAATATTACATTTTTTAAAAGATCAGGAGTCGCCAGTTTGTTTTAATATCGATAACGCGAATATCGATCTGATCAAATTATTTATAAAAGCAGGATTTACCTTTAAAGTGAACTAGTATGCAGAAAGTTTTCAGATATGGTCTCGACAGGCTTAGCGCCGGGATAGCCATGGATATTTGTAATGGAAAAGTCAAAGCTTTGATTGATAGCGCTACCGCTGATAAAATAAATGCAAATCGATTGGCTGTTGAAAATATTGTGCATAAGCAGAAGATAGTTTATGGCATAAATACGGGTTTTGGGCCATTATGTACCACTATAATTTCCGAAGCAGATACAAAGCAGTTGCAGTATAACCTGCTTACCAGTCATAGTGTGGGAATGGGTGAGTTATTACCTCCCGAAATTGCGAAAATGATGATGGTATTAAAGGTTCATGCCCTGGCAAAAGGATTCTCGGGCGTGAACATCGAAACCCTGAACCGGATTATCTGGCATATCGATAACAATGTTATTCCATGTGTTCCTTCTCAGGGTTCTGTGGGTGCTTCGGGCGATCTGGCGCCGCTTGCGCACTTGTTCCTCCCATTGATTGGACTAGGCGAAGTATCTGTTAATGGTAAAAATTATCCTTCGAAGGAAATTTTAAATAATTACGGACTTTCTCCTTTGGAGCTTGGTCCCAAGGAAGGACTTGCCCTTATTAATGGTACTCAGTTTATTGTTGCCAATGCGGTTCATTTCCTGGTACGCTTTCAGAACTGCCTCGACAATGCCGATCTTATTGCTGCCATGCACCTAGAAGCTATTCTGGGATCGGTAAAGGCGTTCGACGAAGAACTGCACGAACTCCGGCCTTACAAAGGATCGGTTTACGTAGCGAAGAGAATCAGGACTTTGCTCGAAAATTCTGAAATAAACCAATCGCACAAGGATTGTACACGTGTGCAGGACCCGTATTCGTTGCGTTGTATTCCACAGGTACATGGAGCGGCACGAAATGCTTACCTGCACCTGAAAGATATGCTCGAAACCGAAATGAATTCGGTAACTGATAACCCGATTGTTTTTAGCGAAGACAAAGCCATCAGTGGGGGGAATTTCCATGGTGAACCGGTGGCTCTGCCGATAGATTACGCTGCTTTGGCCGCGTCAGAACTTGGAAACATTTCCGATAGGAGGATTTATCTTTCGCTCGATGATAAAATCCCAGGCCTTCCAAAGCTGCTGATGAAAGAAACCGGTCTGAACTCAGGTTTTATGATTACCCAATATACTACTGCAGCGCTGGTTAGTGAGAACAAAAGTCTGTGTTACCCTGCAAGCGCCGACAGTATTCCAACATCTCTTGGTCAGGAGGATCATGTGAGTATGGGCTCCATTAGCGCTCGAAAGGCTTTGAGAATTGTGGATAACCTCGAGAAAATTTTAGGAATTGAACTGTTCTGTGCAGCTCAGGCCTTTGATTACCGGAAGCCTTTAAAATCAGGTAAAATTATCGACAGTTGTCACGATCTGGTTCGAAGCCAAATCACTTTTGTGGATCACGACAGGATCCTTTCCATTGATATGAATGCAGCCGCAGAAATTGTCCGCAGCAAAGAACTTGTGCATCTTGCAAATCAACTTGCCTTATCCGAAAATATCAATATAAAAAACGAAACGCATGAACTATTCGGAATTTATTAAGACTTACGCTTCGCATCCGAAGTATTTTGCTCCCCGCGGGAGTGAGCTTAACACCCTTTCGTGGCAAACAGAGGCCCCCTTACGGATGTTCCTGAATAACCTGGATCAGGAAGTTGCAGAAAACCCCGCTGAACTTGTGGTTTATGGAGGAACCGGTCAGGCTGCCCGCAACAGGGAAGCGCTTGAGAAAATAATTGAGGCTTTACTCCAACTTAAAGATGATCAAAGTTTATTGATTCAATCGGGCAAACCTGTGGGAGTGGTTCGCTCACATCCTGAAGCTCCGCGGGTGCTTATTGCAAACAGCAATCTGGTTCCTGCTTGGGCAACCTGGGAGCATTTTGAACAACTTAAAGCGCGCGGATTAATGATGTATGGTCAGATGACAGCCGGAAGCTGGATTTATATCGGCACCCAGGGTATTCTTCAGGGAACTTACGAAACATTTGCTGCTTGCGGCGATAAATACTTTGGCGGATCGCTTCAGCATAAATTAGTTGTATCGGGTGGTTTAGGTGGAATGGGTGGAGCTCAGCCTCTTGCAGCTACTATGGCAGGAGCTGCATTTTTAGGTGTGGATGTGGACGCTTCACGCATTCAGAAGCGCCTGGATACGGGTTATATCGATATTATGACCGCCAATTATGAGGAAGCTTTAAAAATTGTGCTTACCGCTAAGCAGAGGGGCGAAGCGGTTTCAGTGGGACTGGTTGGTAATATTGGCGATGTGCTTTACCGCTTGTTGCAGGATAATATTATCCCCAATGTTTTAACGGATCAAACCTCGGCGCACGACCCGGTGAACGGTTATGTTCCCACCGGATTATCCCTTGAAGACGCAAAGACCCTGAGAGTTATCAATCCCGCACATTATAAGGAACTTTCACTTAAAAGTATGGCCCGACATGTGGGTTATATGCTCGAAATGCAGAAACGGGGAGCCATTACTTTCGATTACGGGAATAATTTAAGGGAATTTGCCCGTCAGGGTGGCGAAAAGAATGCTTTTGACTTCAAAGGCTTTGTACCTGAGTTTATCCGTCCGCTTTTCTGTGAAGGGAAGGGGCCATTTCGCTGGGTAGCACTTTCAGGCGACCCGGACGATATCTTTTCAACTGATCAGGCCCTGATTGATGCTTTTCCCGGAAACCGGCATATGATCCACTGGCTACGGGAAGCTCAAAAGAAAGTTCATTTCCAGGGACTACCAGCACGTATTTGCTGGCTAGGTATGGGTGAGCGCGAAAAGGCCGGTGTGATTTTCAACGATCTGGTGCGATCAGGAAAAGTAAAAGCTCCGATTGTGATTGGTCGCGACCACCTCGATTGCGGCTCGGTTGCTTCTCCTAACCGCGAAACTGAAGGTATGAAGGACAGCAGCGATGCGGTGTCCGACTGGCCATTGCTCAACCTCATGTCGAACGCCAGTGGGGGTGCTACCTGGATATCATTTCATCATGGTGGAGGGGTAGGGATCGGTTACTCTCAGCATGCCGGCATGGTAGTGCTGGCCGATGGGTCCGACAGAGCTGAACGTTGTATCAGAAGGGTTTTGTACAACGATCCGGCCATGGGTATTTTCCGCCATGCCGATGCCGGGTATGAAGAGGCGGAGAGAATAAGCCAATCGCTGATTACCTCACCCCCATACCCTCTTCTCAAAGGAGAGGGGTGACGCTCTCAACAAGAGGTTGTAGCATATTTTTAAATAATAGAAATCAATAGTTATGGTAAAGACAATCATGAACGAGGAGCAGTTTCCTCTCCTGGAGGAGAGGGTTAGGGTGAGGTGCAGAAAAGAGGCCGGGCTTTAAAGTTGTTGATTGTCAGAATTAAGAGTATGAAAATCATTCTTTTGAGTATGAAAGTATACTTTAATGGATTAAATTATGGTTATAAATTTTAATAATCAATCATCCGATCTTCCTCCCGAAGGGAAAAGTGGTCTCCTCATCGGCCCCTTCCGGCAGCTTCTCACTATGAACAATCTTCCTGAAAAAGGAAAGATCGCAGACGAGCAGCTTGAAATTATTCAGGATGCCGGTGTTATTACCGTAAATGGAGTGATCTCCAAAATTGGTTTATATTCTCATTTGGAGGAAGAGGCGCAACAGCATGGCTTTGGTTTCGATTTTCTGAATGGCGATTATGTTGCTATGCCGGGTATGATTGATGTTCATACTCATATCTGCTACGGAGGAAGTCGTGCCGGTGATTATGCCATGCGACTTGCCGGCAAAACCTACCTGGAGATTGCCTCTATGGGCGGAGGGATATGGAGTACCGTCCACAAGACAAGGCAGGCCTCCAACGAAACATTACTGCATACATTGTTGAAAAGGCTCGAAATATTGCTTGCGGAAGGTGTTACTACCGTTGAAGTGAAAAGCGGATATGGTTTGAGCGTAAACGATGAATTACGGATGCTTGAAGTGATTCAAAACTCAGATCCGTTGCTGCCCATCGATGTTATCCCCACTTGTCTTGCCGCTCACATGAAACCGAAGGATTTCAGCGGGACAAACCTGCAATACCTGGAATTGCTTGTGGAGAAGTTGCTTCCCGCAGTGAAAAACCGGGGGCTTTCAAACCGAATTGATATTTTTATTGAAAAGAGCGCTTTTAATATCGACGAAAGTTTATTTTATTTGAGAAAAGCGAAAGAGATAGGCTTTGATGTCACTGTTCATGCCGATCAGTTTACCGCAGGCGGATCAGAAGCAGCCTGTATGGAAGGGGCCCTTTCAGCCGATCATCTGGAAGCGTCGGGAGAAAAGGAAATCAACATGCTGGCACAAAGCAATACTGTTGCAGTTTGTCTCCCGGGAGCATCAATGGGACTGGGGATGCAGTTTGCTCCCGCCAGGAAATTGCTCGACGCAGGAGCATCGGTGGCTATTGCATCCGACTGGAACCCTGGTTCCGCACCAATGGGCGATTTGCTGATGCAGGCCGCTGTTCTGGGAGCCTACGAACATCTCAGTCTTGCCGAGACTTTGGCGGCTATTACCATAAGAGCAGCTAAAGCCTTGAATCTGGCTGACCGTGGAGGGATTACCAAAGGCAGACTAGCCGATATTATTGCTTTCCCTGCCCACGATTACCGCGAAATTCTCTACCGGCAGGGTAAACTGAAACCCGAATCTGTTTGGAAGAGGGGAATGAAAGTTAAATAGTCGTAAGTAGTAAGACAAAATACACATAACACGTAACCCGTAACTCATTATGAACCGAATAATCGAATGTGTGCCTAATTTCAGCGAAGGCCGTAATATGGATATCATCAACCAGATTGTAGCTGCAATTACATCTGTTGAAAAGGTAAAACTTTTAAATATCGATCCGGGTAAAGCTACTAACCGCACTGTGGTTACTTTTGCCGGCGATCCAGACGATGTAATCGAAGCTGCTTTCCGAGGAGCAAAAAAGGCTTCAGATGTAATTGATATGAGTAAACATGCGGGTGAGCATCCCCGTTTTGGAGCTACCGATGTCTTGCCTTTGATTCCTATTTCGGGAATTACCATGGACGAAACCGTTGAGTATGCCCGGAAACTTGCCAAAAGAATTGGAGAGGAGCTTGAAATTCCGGTTTTTTGCTATGCCAATGCAGCTTTCAGCGAACCCCGGCGGGAGCTGGCTTACTGCCGCTCGGGCGAATACGAAGGACTTGCATCAAAGCTTGAAAAAACGGAGTGGAAACCCGATTTTGGACCAGCACGCATGAATGTCCGTTCGGGAGCCATGGCGGTGGGAGCACGTGATTTTCTGATTGCCTATAATGTAAACCTCAATACAACCTCTACCCGTCGTGCCAATGCCATAGCTTTTGATGTGCGCGAAAAAGGCCGGCCTAAACGCGAAGGCGACAGCATTACCGGTAAAATTGTGACCGACGAAAATGGTAATCAGGTGTATATTCCAGGTACCTTAAAGAGTGTTCGCGCCATTGGTTGGTTTATTGAGGAATTTGGTATTGCGCAAATCTCGATGAACCTCACCAATATAAACATAACCTCACTTCACGTGGCTTTCGACGAAGTATGCCGTAAGGCAGAGGCCAGAGGAATACGGGTTACAGGTTCGGAAATTGTGGGACTGGTTCCTTTAAATTCGATGCTGGAAGCCGGCAGGTATTTCCTCAGAAAGCAGAACCGCTCGGTGGGTGTTTCGGACGAAGAGCTGATTAAGATTGCGATCAAATCGCTCGGACTGGATGACCTTTATAAATTCAAACCCGAAGAGAAGATTATTGAGTATGTTTTGGAAGGAAATGCTGGCAAAAAGTTGATTTCAATGGACCTCAAAACCTTTGCCAACGAAACATCGTCCGAGTCGCCCGCTCCCGGAGGTGGTTCGGTTGCCGCTTATATTGCCTCTCTTGGTGTAGCCCTGGGGAATATGGTGGCCAACCTTTCTTCGCATAAAGCAGGATGGGATCATCGTTGGGAAGAATTTTCAAACTGGGGCGACAAAGGCATGCAGCTTCAGAAAAGGCTTCTGAAACTTGTGGATGAAGACACCGAAGCTTTTAATCGCATTATGGATGCCTTTGCATTGGGAAAATCGAACGATATGGAAAAACAAATCCGCACTGCAGCTATTGAAGTGGCTACCAAACGGGCCATGGAAGTACCTTTTCAGGTAATGCAGACAGGTTTGGAAGCAATGGAAGTCGTGAAAGCCATGGCCGAAACCGGAAATCCGAATTCTGTTTCCGACGCCGGAGTAGGAGCACTGGCGCTCCGTTCTGGTGTACTTGGCGCCTGGCTCAACGTAAAAATTAACGCGGGCAGTCTCAAGGACGAAAATTATAAAAGAGAAGTTTTGGAGAAAGGTGCAAAAATAGCAGAGCAGGTAAAGGAATTGGAAAGTGAGATTATTAAAATTGTAGAAGGAAAGATTAAAGTATAAATTTCCCGGGTAGAACACGAAGGCACAAAAGCACGAAGAATGTTTTTCGTGTTTTTGTGCCTTTATTCATTATTTAACTCTTTTGCTATATGCTTTTTTTTTGAAAAGATCAACTTTGTTTAACCAGATTAATTCTGTAATCGGCTGAGGCTTTTCCGGCACCATAAATCAGCAGAAAAATCAGAAGCATTGTCATTGCAAAATCGGTGCGCGATTCGTGCGCCATATTCCAGAATCCTTTTTCTATCAGAATTGGTATTTTGGTTGAAACAATGGCTGTCGACATTATTATCAAAAGCGGAATGGCTGCCAAACGGGTGAGCAGTCCCAGGAGTATCAGAATTCCGCACGATATTTCGAAAAAAGCGACAAATACGGCCCAGAATTCAGGGTCGTAGAATCCAATTTTTGTAAATCGGCCGGCACCCACTGTTTCAGGGAAAAGAAATTTCTGAATTCCTTCCGAAAGAAAAACCAGGCCTACAATAAGCCTGGGAATAAGAGATCTGCGATCGTCAACAGTTTCGATAATTTTGTAAAATAGGCTTTTCATTGTTTAATGTGTTTCATACTAAAACAAATGATAAACCCAAATATTCCTTATTCAGGTTGAATAATCAGTATTCTGTCATCATTTTCGGTACGGGCAACTCCACGTCCATCGCGGTTACTGGTGGCAATATAAATTTTTCCGTCAGGTCCCTGGGCTACTGTGCGTAAGCGACCTAATTTACCTTTATAAAATTGTTCTACGGTGTCAATTTTAGCAGGGTCGTTTGCATTAAACACCGCCCGGTATAGCGACTCGCCTTTTAAACCAGCAAAAACAAACGATTTATCCCATGGCCCGCCTTTAATGAAGGTTGCTCCGCCGGGAGCCCAGGTTGCCGTATCGCTACTGTAATAAACTGGGGTAACCAGTCCGGTTTGTTGCTGCATCCCCCTGATTAGCGGCCAGCCATAATTTTTACCCGGTTGAATAAGGTTAATTTCGTCCATACAACAGCCTTGCATGGCCGAAGGACCGTGTTCTGTGTTGAACAGGTTATCAGTTCCGGGTTGCCAGTCGATACCCTGCGAATTTCTATGACCGTAAGTATAGATATAAGAGCCAGCCATGGGGTTATCGGTGGGAATACTGCCATCGCGGTTTAGCCTCAGAATTTTACCGTTTAAATTTTGAAGGTTTTGAGCATATTCAGGGATATATCTTTCCCCAACCGGCCAGTACAATTTGCCATCGGGACCAAATTTAAGCGGACCGGAATTATGGTTCACATATCCTTCAATATTATCAAGAAGTGTTCGGTCGAACGTAGCTTTCTTTGTTGTTGGATCTTCCCGGTAGCGGACAAGCTTATTCATAATAACCAGTGGATTTTTGTTTTTCTCATAAGTATATCCGATATAGATAAACGGATTGTTAGCAAAATCGGGATCCACGGCTATTCCGAGCAATCCTCCTTCACCTGCAGCCAAAATAGTGTCTTTCAGGTCGAGGTAAGGGGTCGGGTTTAGCTTTCCGTTCTCAATAACCCTTACTCTTCCTTCGCGTTCTGTAACGAAAATTCTGCCATCCGTCATAAAGGCAAGCTGCCAGGGAGTGCTCAGGCCTTCAACGAAAGTTGTTGTAGCCGGATCGGTCGGATTATCATTGTTTCCATTATTGTCGTCGTCCGAACAACTGTAAACAATCAGGGATAATACCACTATCATTAAAAAGAATCTGGTTTTTAAATATGAAGAGTTCATAACATTCTGTTTTAGTTCGATCTCTCAACAGATAAAAACATGCCATCAATAATAAAACTCACAGACCTGCTATTAAAAGGAGCAGTGAGAAATGTTAAGGCGAAAAATGAATGCTTTTGAAATGTGTGGATGTGACATTTTCTCCACACTTTAATGACAATATGTAAACAGTAGCGTTTATTTATGGTCCAGCTCTTTACCGCAATGAGGACATTTTGTGTGATCGTGATGTTTTTTATTCACTTTCTCCATAAATCCGGCACTTATTAGTCCTGTAGGAAGCGCTACAAGTCCAATTCCCATTAAGGCAATTATTCCGCTTACAACTTTACCAAAGCTGGTAACAGGATAAACATCGCCATAGCCAACGGTGGTTAACGTGGCAATGGCCCACCATAAACAGGCAAAAACATTGGGAAACTTATTGGGCTGAACATCCCCTTCAATATAAAACATCAATATGGAGGCTATTACAAGAATTATGGAGGTGAGAGTTACCGTAATGGTAAGTTCTTCTTTCTTTTCCTTCATTACTGTCCAGATAAGGTTGAGCGAATTATTGTACCTGTTTAGTTTGAGGATGCGGAAAAATCTCATCAGGCGTAATATTCTGAGAAAGCGTAAATCCAGTTTAATAATGAAGGGGAGATAAAATGGAAGTATTGCAGCCAGATCAATAAGTCCGTATGCGGAAAATATAAACTTAAAAACTGATTTGGTTTTCGAAGTAGAAGGATGTGTGAGATCGGATATGTAAATACGCATCAGATATTCAACAGAAAAGATAATTACCGAAAATATTTCGAAAGATTTGAAGTACCAGTAAAAGGGTTGTTTTATCTGAGGAACTGTTTCGAGAACTATTGCCGCTAAATTTAAAAGTATAAGAGACATGATAAAGTAGTCGAAAAACCGATTGACCCTGGAACCATGTGCTCCCTTTTCAATAAGGTTATAAACTTTGTGCTTCATCACTCTCAAAATTAATTTTGTTACTCCTTATCCTCCCGGTTACCGGCTTCGATCGCCTTTATGGGCCAGTAAAACATGTTGAGCAGCACACCCATTAGCAGAGTCATGGCATAGGCCCTGGGATGGGAAAGCGGATTGCTTATATCGGAGGTAATATTATAAATTAATTTGAACGGTTCCTGAATTACATCCCAACTGTTCCAACGGAGATAACGTCCGATGTAAATCCCGAATCCCCCCAGGAAGAGCAATCCTACCGATATAAAATGAACCCAGGTGCGCGACATGTAACGTTTCAAAAACATTTCGATGTTAAAGAGGCTTACAAAGCCATACATCAGACCGGTCCAGGCGTAGGCCAGTATCATTATCAGGTCGTACCACACCGGAACCGAGTTATCGTCGTAAAGGTGGAACAAATCGGTAAGAATGTAGGGGGCGTTGGGAAAGAACAGCAACCATGTGATAAGTATCAGGGAAACATACCACTTCCGGTAATGAAGATTAGGCTTCAGCATAAAAATCATACTCAGTAACCAGGGGATAAAAGCCAGAAACAGGTTCCAGTTTAGAAACAGAAACAGATCGGTTTTTGTGAGGAAAACTCTGAAAACTGACATCGAAAAACAGATAAAGCTCATTACAATCAATAAGATTGTGAGGTGGTAACGTTGGTATTTTTTTAATAGCTCAAGCATAAGTTAAGAATTTTTGGCAGAAAAATAATCAGACCTGATACCAACGCTCCGGCAGCAATAAATAGTACGGCAAGAGCAGTAAGATCTTTTATTTTTTTGATAAGTTCGTGATATTGAGGCGAAACAAAGTTGCATAAATATTCAATAGCCGAATTAAAAGCCTCCGCAGCAAAAACAATGCTGATTGCGAGCACGATAACAATCCATTCCAGGCTGGAAATTTTAAGGAGTACCCCGGCAATAATGGCCATAATCGCGGATGCAAGGTGAATGCGGGCATTGTGTTCCTCACCGATAAGTACTTTCCATCCCTGGAATGCATAAGTAAAGCTTTTAAGACGGGCTTTTATAGAAAAGGGCTTTTTAGTCATTTTTCAGTCGTTACTATCAGATCTTAGGAGGCTGTGTAATTAGTCCATAACCGGAGGTTGAGCTTGTCGAAACCTCATTTTAAATCAGCGTGACTATACTTCGACAGGCTCACTTTTCACAGCCTCGTTATACAATAACATTTCAAAAATAGGAATTATAAAATTAAAGGAGAGGAGGAAAACTAAATATTCTTACTGTGTTTACTAAATCGGTTGGTAGGCTTTTTAAACAACGATGCCGCCAACTGATTTAATCCTTTTTTGTAAAGATACGATTCCAGTTCCGACCGGTATTCGGGTTTATACCAGAAAAAGAATTTATGCTGCAATTGCCGGTCTTCCTTTTTAAAGGGAACAAAAACCTGTTCGAGGGTGTACGGATCGATACCCGTGTGGTAAATTACCGATGAAAGTGTCATAGGTGTTGGCGTAAACTCCTGTACCTGTTCCAGGTGGTAATGCATCTGACTGGTTTTGGCAGCAAGATTGGCCATATCTATGTTCCGGGTTCCCGGATGGGCCGAGATCAGGTAAGGTATAAGCTGTTGCTTGAGATTATGTTTTTGATTGTATTGTTCAAATTGCATTTTGAGTTGTTCGAACAATTTAAAGGACGGTTTCCGCATCATCCTCAACACGTGATCTTCTGTGTGCTCGGGCGCAACTTTCAACCTTCCTGAGACATGTTTCTGCAACACTTCGTTAAGATAATTTTTATGCGATGGGTGCGGGTATGGGTTCTGAATAAACAAATCGTACCGGATGCCACTGCCAATAGTCACTTTTTTAATTCCGCAAATGGAAGACACTTTTTTGTAAAGCTGCATTAAAGGAGTATGGTCGGTATTGAGATTTTTACAAACCTTCGGGTGTATGCACGAATAACGGCTGCATTTTGCGCAAATATCGGGGTTCAGACCCTTCATCCGGTACATATTGGCCGATGGTCCGCCGAGGTCGCTAAGATGACCCTTGAAGTCGGGCTGACTTGCAATTTCCTGTACTTCTTTCAAAATTGACTGCTCGGAGCGGCTCTGCACAAATTTCCCCTGATGGGCGGAGATGGTACAAAAGCTGCAACCGCCAAAGCAACCCCGGTGAATATTAACCGAGTACCGGATCATCTCAAATGCCGGAATGGTTCCTTTCTTTTCGTACCGGGGATGCGGAATGCGGTAGTATTTTAATGCATAAGGCTCGTCAATATCTTCCTGGCTATAGCTGCTGTAAGGAGGGTTAATCACAACGGCATTGTTCCCATGGTTTTGAATTAGCCGGGCGCTGGAAAGTTTATTGGACTCTTCCTCAATAGTTTTGAAAGAAAGAGCAAAATCCTTCTTATTTTTCAGACAATCCTCATAGCTGGCAATTGTTTTGGTTATACCATCCCATATGGGGATCGATTCTTTAGCACACAGATATGCTGTTTGAGGTATGTTTTTTAGTGCAGAGACAGAAGTTCCACTCTGAATAGCTTTAACTATTTCTTTCAGCGGTTTTTCGCCCATTCCGTAAACAAGAAGGTCGGCACTGGTTTCAGCGAGTATGGAAGGCTTAATTTTATCCAGCCAGTAATCGTAATGCGTTAACCGGCGCAAAGAAGCTTCAATTCCGCCAATAATCACAGGAACATCAGGGTACAATTGCTTCAGTATGTTTGTATAAACTGTTGTGGCATAATCGGGCCGGTTTCCTGCTTTCCCTCCAGGAGAATATGCATCGTCGCTGCGTTTGCGTTTGTTTCCGGTGTAATTGTTAATCATGGAATCCATGCTACCAGATGATACTCCAAAAAACAACCTGGGTCGGCCCAGTTTTTTGAAATCCCGTAAATCGTCCTGCCAGTTGGGTTGAGGAATTACAGCAACTTTTAGTCCCATCTTCTCAAGCAACCGTGCAAGCACAGCAACACCAAACGATGGATGATCGATATATGCATCGCCGCTAATAAGAATAACGTCGGCATACGTCCATCCCAGGGTTTGCATTTCTTTTGCTGATGTGGGGAGCCAGGACATGGTCGGGTTACGGGTTGCGTGTTACGGGTTGTTCTTCTTACGACTTACTACTTACGACTTACTACTAATGCAACTTCACCCCAATTAAATGAATAAACTCCTCTCTCGTTTTTGTTTCGCGCATAAACGAACCTGTGAATGCCGATGTGGTTGTAACAGAGTTTTGCTTCTGGATACCGCGCATCATCATACAAAGGTGGTGCGCTTCGATAACGACGGCGACACCCATGGGATTTAACGCTTCCTGGATACAGTCGCGAATTTGCATGGTAAGGCGTTCCTGAACCTGCAGGCGCCGGGCAAAAGCGTCTACAACCCGGGCTATTTTGCTTAATCCGGTTATTTTTCCGTCGGGAATATAGGCTACGTGCGCTTTTCCGTAGAACGGAATCATGTGGTGTTCGCACATGGAATAAACTTCGATATCTTTCACGAGCACCATTTGCTTATAATCCTCGTGGAATGTAGCCGAAGCTATAATTTCCTTGGGATCGAGGTTGTACCCATGGGTGAGGAACTGCATGGCTTTTGCTACCCGAAGAGGGGTATCTTTTAAACCTTCACGTGCAGGATCGGTATCGATAACATCTAAAATGTTGCGATACAACCCCGATAATTTCTCGGTGTTTTCGCGGTGGTACTTTTCGTATTTGGCATAGCCATCCTCATCGATGATGCCGGCAAGCTTGTAAATATGGTCGTTACTCATTTATCCAAAATATTCGATAATATTATTTTCAGTTTCTTCAATTTTAACGCAGTGTAGCCCAATTCCAAGCTTTTTAATGTGCGGTTCCAGTTGCTGCCAGATAGCAATTGCCAGGTTCTCGGAAGAGGCAATCATTCCTTTCATAAAATCCACTTCGAGATTAATGTTTTTATGATCAAGCTTTTCGACAATTTTCTCATTAATTATTTTACTCAATGTTTTAAGGTTCACAACATAACCTGTTTCGGGGTTGAGTTCTCCCTTTACTGTTACATAAAGGGTATAATTATGCCCGTGCCAGTTAGGATTGGAACATTTGCCAAATATCTCCTTATTTTTTTCATCATCCCATTCGGGACGAAACATGCGGTGAGCTGCGTTAAAACGTTCGCGACGTGTAAGATATATCATTTTATTTTCTTAGAAATACTTGCAAAGTTAACTATTTTAAAATTGTAGCTCCGGGTTAAAGTCTGATATTAATCAGCATAAACCTTTCTTATTCCTTTCAGTATAAGCTAAAAAAACGAACATGAGAACAAAATTATTTTGCTTATTCCTTTTCAGCATCGCTTTTAAAAGTCTCAGTGCCGATGATGCTCCTCTGGCATTTATACCCGGCGGTAATGTAAAACCCATAACCAACACCGATGTTCAATTGGAACGCGAAACCATTGATATTTACCTACTTTCCGACAAGTACTCGGTGGAAGTGAATTACTTTTTTAAGAATACCGGAAAAGCTCAGAAGCTAATGATGGGGTTTCCGAGCAACAAGGAAACGAAAGTAACTGATTATAAAGTTTATGAGAACAACATTCAGTTGCCCACAACTAATCACCCGGGCAATTGGGAGTTCAACCTGAAAAATGTCGGAGCTCAGTTTTATGAAAATCCGATCAATTCCTTTGAATGTTTTGAAGTTGAATTTAAGGCGGGCGAGACAAAGCATCTTAAAGATGTTTTTAGCCAAAACTATACAGGCGATTATGATGGCGGGAATACTTCGTTTTTCTATATCCTCAAAACCGGAAGTTTATGGAAGGACAGGATTAATTCTGTAATAATAAGAATTCATACTGAAAAGGCTCCGAAAGGTCTCAATCTTAAATCGGGAGAACTAAATGGAAAAGAGATTTCGCTGATAGATTTTTCATGTGAGTATAAAGACATTGAACCTTCGGAAGATCTGATATTTAGTGTTAGAAATTATGATGATTTTTTTGTTACCGGAGCTTCGTCTGAGTTAATGCCAAAAGATTTGTACAGTCCCAGGAACATTCAGGACAACGATCCCACAACCGCTTGGGTTGAGGGTGTAAAAGGCGATGGCGTTGGAGCAACAATTAGTTTTTATACCAATAAAAGTCATAATCAGGGAGAAGCTTTTTTGATAGATTCCATTGGGATAATAAATGGTTATGCAAAAAGTCCGACCACTTTCAAGAATAACGGCAGGGTTAAAAAGCTGTTTATTCGTTTTGATGTTGATAATGATTATGAACCTGAATATAAAAAGCCACAGGTAAAACCTGTAATGCTGCTCGATACTCCCGACATGCAGATTATCCGTTTTAAAGACCCCATGAAGGCCACTGATATCGAATTTAAAATTGCTGAAGTTTTTAAAGGTGAAAAGTACGAGGATACAGCTATTTCGGAAATTAAGTTTTACATTTCATCGAATAAATAAAATTATGAATTAGACTCTTAAGAAATAGTTTTGCCACCGTCCACCGAGGCTATGTTGCATAGAAATGTAGATTTGATTTTATGTTTTTTAAGGCTGAAGGCCTTGGATAATACAGCCCAGGGCAAAGCGAAGCGGCGCCCTGGGCTAATCAAGCAGAATTATTTTTTGCGGCGTGAAAAAACGTTAAAAAAGGCTCTATGCTTA
>JAEYWD010000114.1 GCA_023429135.1 Bacteroidota bacterium
TAAATCCCTTCAGGATTTAATGCACACTTTTTAGGCCATCTATTTGTAAAACCATGCATTTAATTAGTGCTCTAAAAGCATTACTATCTAAAAAATAAGCAATTAATAGTTTTTCAGCAGACCCTAAATATAACCAGCAACCTTATAGGTATAATAGCCCACAATCTCTCTGATTAATCTGGTCCAGTCGTTAAGAGCTTCGGTTGATGGTACCAGAAGTTTATCGGGGTCCCAAACTCGTTGTTCAGTCATGAAGTCGGTCTTATACGGAGTAACATCCAGATGCACTTTATTATAACACCCCATCGCTCTTTTCATGTGAAATGCAGATGTGATCAAAAGACATTTTGCATCAGGAATTGAAGTGTTTATCACTTTAGCAGATTCCACAGCATTTTCGCGTGTGTTTCGCGATTTAGCTTCCATCATCAGGTCCGATTTTGGAATACCCACTTCAACAAGGAAATTGTAAACTCTGTCACCTTCGGTTCTTTTCTTATGGAGGACGCTTCCAGAGCCTCCGGAAATCAGGATTTTCTTTATTTTTCCTGTTTTATATAAATATAAGGTCTGCCATATCCTGTCGCCGCTATCGTTCAACTCCAATGTACTGCTTAGAGTATCATACGAAGCAAATCCTCCTAATACAATTCCAACGTCATAATTAGCTGTAATAGTATCATTTTCGATTGGCGCCCCCTCCCACTTCCTTGCAAATTCGTCTGCCAAAAAAGCATTTGATAGAAAGTATGCCAGAATAAATCCAAAAACCAGCAGCCGTTTCCGCTTTACCTGACTTTTAGTAAATATTGCCCAGAGTAAAATAAGCAAAATCCAGAACAGCGGGGCAATTAGAAATGAAAGTATTTTAGAAAAGACAAAAAACATGGCTAATAATTAAGACTGTAAAAATAGTAAGCTTTGAAATTCCTCCAAAAAATGGATGCAATTATGCTAACCATTCACACACTGGTATGCTAACCGATCACATACTGGTATGATAACCGATCACATACGAGTATGCTGACCATTCACATACTGGTATGCAGACCGATGACATACCTGTATGTGACAAGCTCTCTTAACTGCTTACTTAAGCTTCTGATTTACTGTAATCTTTTGACTCATTGGAATGGTCATATTCTGCTGTCCGGTAATGGCTAAACTTAAATCCAGTTCAATTACTGAATTATTGGTGTAAATTACTTTTGAAACCGGATCGATATAAATTGTTCCTGTTGAAACACCAGTTCCTTCAATAAAAATATCCATGCCCATCTGTTTGGCTTTTCCGCCCAACTCAACAGTTCCGTTTAAGGTGATTTTCTGAAGTGATTTACCTTCAATCTTCTCAACCGCACCCAGGGTATACTCCGATGTATAGTTCATACCAATTTTGCCACCCATCTGGGAAACAGAATCATTTTTATTGATACTCCATTTTTCGCCAACCTTAACTACATCCTTTTCAGGAAATTCGCAGAAGATACCTGAAGAAACCAAATTATTTCCAATATTCACTCCTTTAAGGTCGGATGAATCGGTAATCGTTTTGTTAACAAACTTACCGTATTTATTAATTTCCACCATATAAACAGGGCCTTGTTTACCGCTGAGCGTAATGGTTGTATCCATCATGGGTGCTTTTGTCTGGGTTTTAATATCCCAGGTGGATGTCTCCATGCTTATAGCTCCAGTATTGAGAACATTGAGAATTTTATACTTTGAGTTAAAGCTTGAATTATTATTCATCTTCATCTCCTGCCCACCCATCGATTGGGTGATATCCATAAACATATCCACTTGCTGATTAAATTCCTGTCCTTTGGTAACTTTTAAGGCTGTTTTTAAATCCTGTGAAAAACCGTTAGTTGAGAATAGAACAATAATAAGGGCGATTGATACTTTTAACATTGACTTCATGATAGTTTGGGATTATGTTAGATTTATTTTTTTTCGATTACCTGATACCTTTTAGAACTGTTTGCAACATTCCATGCAGTTTTAAAAACGAGCTGCGAGATCCTGGCCGCCTTTTGTGTATTTATAGAATCGGGATTGTCGCGGACTGTATGATAGTCGGGATGCAAACCTGCAAAAAAGAATATGAATGGAATTTTTTTATGATAAAAACTTGCATGGTCGCTTCCGCCCACATGCTCGTCCTTATTTAGCTGAAGTTTGAAACCAATTCCCTTATTTTCTTCTTTAACCACATCCACAAGATCAGGACAAATTTCAGCGCCTTCAAGATATAATGTATCGATATGATTGCGGCTGATCATGTCCATATTCAGCATTGCGACCGTTTTTTCGAGCGGAAACAAAGGATTGTTTACATAAGCTTCTGAGCCAAACAGCCCTTTCTCTTCGGCAGAAAAGCCCATAAGAAGCACCGAGCGTTTTGGCTTACTCTTCATCTTTGAGAAGGCCTCGGCCACAGCAATCACGCCAGCAGTACCAGAGGCGTTATCATCGGCGCCGTTAATAATATAGTCTTCGCCGTCGACATGATTCTTATTAAACCCTACATGATCGTAATGGGCCCCTATTACCAGATACTCATTTTTCAACACCGGATCGGTTCCCGGAATAATCCCGATCACATTGTTTGTATTAACGGGGTTATCAACAATAGAGGTTTTCATGCGGACTGTAACAGCAGGAAACTCCTTCGACATGGGTTTCATGTTCTTGTCGATAAGGCTCTGAATACTTTTTAGCGAATCGATACTTCCGAATAAAATACCGGCAACTTCTTTACCCACATGAACAACCGGTAAACGGGGAGAATCCGCATCCAATGTCATTGGTAATGCATCCTTGGGAATTATATTGGACAATGAAGGCCATGGAAATCCACGAGGCGTTAAAAGCTGATGGTTTAGCGGATCGGTAATCACCAGTACCCCGACAGCACCATGATCCAATGCATTTTTAACTTTGGATTCGATAGAATTATGCTTTGTATTATGTCTTCCATCGAAAACGGAGGCAGTATCGTCCTCCCCCGGCTCGTGGCGAAGTATAAAAACTATTTTACCTTTCGCATCCAGACCTGCATAGTCGTCGTAATTATATTCCGGTGCAGTAATGCCATAACCGGCAAATACAATATTCCCCGAAGCTTCGCCATTTGCTGAAATTTCAAAAGGCACAAACCCGGTTTTTATTTTTAAACTTTGGACTAGGCCATTATTGGTAATCTCAACAATATTCTCCTGACCTAACGAACGAACAACTAATGGTACCGGATGCAGATAAGTTCCATTAACCGGTTGAACACCATATTTTTTAAACTCACGCACAATATAGGCAGCAGCGGTATCGAGACCTGCACTTGGCGTATTTCGCCCCAGGAGCTCGTCGGACGCCAGATAATCGATATGCGATTTCATTTTCTCGCTCGTAATAACTTCCAGTGCTTTTTTAACATCGGTCTTTTGAGCTGATAATGTTGCTGAAACTGCAAACAAGCTGAGGGATAAAATTATCCCCTTAAACAGGAATTTAGAATTCATAGGATAAAAACTCAATTTTATTGGATTTGAAATTTGAAAATCTAAAAGTATGATAATTTTAAATTCACGCCTATATCTATCTTAATATTTTTAAGCGATTGACCGGTAAAAATTTATATTGTCTGAAGTCCACGGGCCGTCGGCTGTGGACCTACTCAATTTCAACCACAGTGATCCCAGTTCCGCCTTTTTCCACATGCTCGTCGCGGTAGGATTTTAAGAACGGAACCGTCGCCAGATATTCACGAATCATATGTCGCAGTATGCCATTACCTTTCCCATGCAAAATGCGCACTTCACTTACATTCAGCATTACAGCTTCATCAAGCAGTTCCTGAACTTTCTGTAGTGCTTCCTCGGCCCTTTGTCCGCGAACATCGAGGTTGGGCTTGAAATTAAGTTTACGGTCGTAAGTGCTGTAAGCTTCGGTAACTTTCATTTTGGAAACCTGCTGAGCAGCTTTTTTAAACTCGTTATTGGAAATCTTTTCGATGCGCGACTCAGGCAGACTGGTTACCATTTGTCCGAAAGCCACCAGATAATTCTTGCCATTTACATCCAGCACCTCTCCTACCGAATCCTGTCCAAACAACTTTACCTTATCGCCTTTTTTAATCACATGTTCCTTTTCAGCAGGTGCTGTTTCCTGCTTTGCCGGTTGATCTTTGCCTTTCCTGTTCTGCGATTTTTCTTCGCGCTGCTTTAATTTCTCGATCTTCCTCAGGATATATTCCTCATCAGCATTTGGCTCGTCGAGCTTTTGCCGGAATTCTTCAATATTTTTGCGGACTTCCTTCGTTTTTTCCTTTTCAGCCTGACTTTCTTTTATTGCCCTGATGGTGTTTTCAATCTGGCGATTAGCACCGGCCAGCACTTCCTTAGCTTCACTTTTGGCTTTTTCAAGAATAATTTTTCGCTCTTTGCTGATCTGTTCAAGCTCTTTGCTATTCTGCGAAACCAATTCGTCGAGTCGTTTTTCAAGCTGTCGAACTCTGTCGCGTTTACTTTCCCAATATCTTTTATCGCGGGCTATCTCACGCAGAAACTTATCAAAATCCACATAATCCTGTCCTATTTTCGACGAAGCATCCTGCAGCACTTCCTCAGGCAAACCGATTTTGCGGGCAATTTCGAAAGCAAACGAACTCCCCGGCTGACCAATTTCGAGTTTGAAAAGCGGTTGCATCAGGTGATTATCGTAAAGCATGGCCCCGTTTACAACACCTTCCGACTTCGAAGCATAATGTTTCAGGTTGGTATAATGCGTGGTGATAACACCATAAGTTCCTTTATCGTTTAACTGAGTGAGAATTGCTTCGGCAATGGCGCCACCAAGCATGGGTTCGGTTCCGGTCCCAAACTCGTCAATCAGAATCATGGTTTGCGGGGAAGTATTTCTGAGGAAATACTTCATATTGAAAAGATGAGAACTGTAAGTGGACAGGTCGTTTTCGATGGACTGCTCATCGCCGATATCCATGAAAATATTGTTAAAAATCCCCATTTCGGAATTCTCGGAAACCGAAACCAGCAATCCGCATTGAAGCATATACTGAATAAGTCCTACAGTTTTTAAGCAAACGCTTTTCCCTCCGGCATTGGGACCCGAAATTAAAAGCAACCGGCCCTGTGGTTTGAGTGAAATCTCCAGCGGAACAACTTCGCGGTTTTCCTTCGAGAGGGTGAGATACAGTAAAGGATGGATCGCTTTAACCCAATTAAACTCCTGTTGATTAAAAAGAATTGGCAATACCGCATTTATTTTCAGGGCGAGCAGGGCTTTAGCCCTTATAAAGTCTATTTTACCAAGAAATTCGTAAGCAATGGCCAGTTCGTCGAGATACGGACGGAGCAGATCGGTAAAGGCGGTGAGAATTTTTATGATCTCGCGCCGTTCGGCAAACTCAAGCTCCCGGATGGCATTATTAATATGAACGGTTTCGGCCGGCTCGATAAACGAAGTTTTACCCGTTGCCGATTCGTCGTGTACAATTCCCTGTATCTTCCGCTTGTAGGTTGAATTAATTGGAATTACCGGTCGACCGTCGCGCAAAGTGAGACTGGTTTCCGTATCCACAATACCTTCGCTTTGCGCATGTTTCAGGATTCGCTGCATTACTTTGGCTACCGAGGCTGCTTTTTCGTGCATTTCCCGGCGGATTGCAGCAAGTTCGGGCGAGGCATTATCTTTTATCTCACCGTTTTTTGTAAGAATGGTATCGATCCGGTCGGAGATTACAGGAAATACTTTTACTTCCTGCATTATTTTTCGGAGCTGCGGATACTTGTCGTTATCTTTCCCTTTGAAAAAGCTCAGGATTGCACGGATAGAATCGAGTGATCGTTTTAGATCGAAAATTTCGAACACATCAAGATAGGCACCTTCAATGCGCGCCTTCTTTAAAAAAGGAGTAGCATCAATAAAATGCTGAACGGGGAAACTTGGCTCCATAAGGCATATCTGCCGGAATTCTTCTGTTTGGAAAGCCAGTTCCTGTATAGCTTCAAACTGTGTAAGAAACCGCATCTCTTCAACATTCCTGCGTCCAAGGTCGCAGAGACATAAGTCGGAAAGCATTTCGCGGATGCGGGTAAAGCCTATTTTATTTTCGAAATTATCGGGATAAATCACTTTTCTTTAAACTAATAAGCCGCAAAAATACACAAATAATGAGAAGATGTGAAGTTGTGGAGATGAGAATATGTGAAGTTTGAAGTCGGGAATAATTGAAGATCAATTATCTTTGATTGAAACAAATTATAATGAAACTTTCGAAGGCACTTTTTTGGGTAACATTCTTCAGTATTGCCATGGGATATCTGGAATCGTCGGTGGTAGTGTACCTGCGCGAAATATTATATCCGCAGGGTTTTAATTTTCCGCTGGCAACCATGAACGAAAGAATTGCCATTACGGAATTATTCCGCGAAGCTGCAACGGTGATAATGCTGGTTGGGATCGGTATCATTGCCGGCAGGAATGGCTCGGAACGCTTTGCTTGGTTTCTCTATTCGTTTGCCATCTGGGACATATTTTATTATGTTTTCCTGAAATTGCTGCTCAACTGGCCTGAGTCGTTCATGACCTGGGATATTCTTTTTGTAATCCCCGTAACCTGGGTAGGACCTGTAATTTCACCGGTAATAGTAGCATTTACCATGATAGCTTTTGCACTCCTTATATTATACCTCAACCAAAAGAACCCGGCAGTAAAAATTGCGCCGTCGCAATGGCTTATTCTTATTACCGGCTCCCTTGTTCTTATTGTGGCATTTACGTGGGATTACTCCCGTTATGTATTGCGAACCAATACCTTTGCCGATATCTGGTCGGTTCCCAGTCAGTCGCTTTATAAACTTACCACCGCTTATGTTCCCGAAAGCTTTAACTGGTGGATATTTGCTGCAGGTGAGCTTATTATCATCTGGGGTATTTACCGGTTCTGGGTTAAAAACAGGTAACATTTTGTGTTATATAATATAAGGTACATATTTCAATTTCACGAAAGCTTACATACATTTACAGCCGAATTCCGTCAGACAGATTTCGATAGACAGATTAGCCAGAGTTAGTTAACATGGATATTATTTTTTTATTAACTCCTAATCTTTTATCATCATGTCAAAAAAAATCAATTACCAAAACCTCAAAAGGAAGTTTTCCCTGTCGGAAATGATTAGCTTTTTACTTGTGGCAGTTTTCCTGACTGTGTCGTGCAAGAAAAAAGACGATGACACCAAGCCTGACGACACTCCAAAAACCTATCCTACAAGCGGACTGGTTTCGTACTTCAAATTCGACGACAATCTGAAAGACTCGAACAACCAAACTCCCGACGGCACTAACCACAACAATGTAACCTTTATAGAAGGGAAAAGCGGAAAGGCTGTATCCTTCAGCGGCTCAAATTACATTACGTTTAGCAAGAAAACTTATAAATCGGGTAATAATGTAAGCATTTCTATATGGTTTAAAGCGAACCATGGGGGTTTACGATACTTTTTATGGGGTACCGATTTTGGAGCCGCAACCAAGGAAGGAAATGCGGCATACGCAATTTCGCTGCCTAACACAAACAGCGCTTTGGGGGCTTATGCTGCCGATACTTGGACACATATGGTGGGAACATATGATGGTACAAACATAAAAATATATATTAATGGCGTTTTAAAAGGAACAACTATCCACGCTGGAAATATTGCCGGCCTGGATACAGATTTATTTGTAGGCAGATTCGACACTGATTATTGGAAAGGCAGCATCGATGAGTTCTTCATTTATAATAAAGTTCTGACTCAGGAAGAAGTAACTCAACTTTATAATTACTCGAATTAAAGCAGAGCAGAATATCGAGGATGTAGTTTTTAAGAATAAATTACATCCTCTAATTAAAGTCTTTTAGTTCCAGAATTACAAAATTTAGCAGTTTTGAGGAAACTCTTCAGGACTTTTTGGAAATCCTGCGAGATAGTTCACCTTGATGTAGCAAATGAAGAAAACAAAACTAAGCTCCTAAAAAATGTTACTGCATTGCAGCTTAACAGCCGCGTAGCGGTAATCTCTTTGGTGTGCCGGGCATGTTGCAATTCTAAAGGGTGCGGGAGAAATCCCAAGTCCCGAAGGAGCCGTGATGACCGGAATTCTTTAGCGCAAAGCAAGGGTGCTCAGGGTGACCTGGGATC
>JAEYWD010000101.1 GCA_023429135.1 Bacteroidota bacterium
GGTTACGCCTCCAGCAACCCCCTCCTGCATTTAAGTAATTAACTGTCATTCCGAACATAGGTGAGGAATCTATTTAAAATTATTTTACTTTAATTTTCTGCAAATGCATTTTATCATCCATGTCCGAGATAAAAACTTCTTCACCGGCCTGAATTCCATCCAAAACTTCGAAGTATTCAAAATTACTTTCTCCAAAGCGAACTGTGCGGCGAACAGCTTCTCCATCTTTCAACACAAAAAGGTAGGGGTTGCTCCCTTTCAGAATAAGCCGTTGACGGGGAATACGTACTACGTCTTTTCTGTACGAAGTTACAATGCTCAAATCTACTCTCTGGTTCGACCGCAAGGCAGGATGATCCTTTCGGTCGAGCGATACTATAAATTTCACATTCTCATTCTGAACAGTAGGATTTACAGCCGATATCTTTCCTGATAAAACCGAATCGCCCACATATACCTTCACCATGCGTTCCAATGCTAATTTAGCTGAATTAACTTCGCTAATGGTACCCTCCACCTTAAAACTGCTCAAATTGGCAAGTTTCACCACCTCACCACCAATACTCACGGTGGAGCCAATCTTATCGTTGATCCAAATTACAACGCCATTTCCGGTGGCTTTTATATCTGAGTTTTCAATGCGGTTTTTTAGCTCCTGAATTTCTTTTTGGTAAATGCTGATTCGGTATTCCTGATCCTTCAGATCGGTTTGAAGCGAAGCATTCTTGTTGGAAATGTTTTGCTGAAGATGCTCAATTTCGAGTTTCGAGATTTTGGAATTGAGTTCGGCAAGTTTTACCATTTCATCGGTTGTACCCCCGATGGATTTCAGGTATCTTTCGTTCTCGTAGCTTTTTGTCACACTTTCGCTTTTTAGGCGTTGTATCTCGAAATTGGTCTGAAGGTCAGTAATGGTACTTTCGATGGTGAGCTGAAGCTTTTTCTTTTGATTTTGCTTTGATGCCAGTTCATCGAGCATTCGTGAGAGCTGCATTTCGTCGGCACTTTTATCGAGCGAAAGGATGATATCTCCGGCCTTAACAAGCTCACCCACGTTGCGGTGGACTTTTAAAATTCTGGACGTAACGGGCGAAACAATTACCTCTTCGAATTCGGGCAAAATCGTACCGGAGGCTGAAACTGAAGCTTCCAGATTGCCTCTGTCGGCCTTTACAATCTCTATTTCCGAAAGATGAATCACAGGAGTAATAAGACTTCTGAAAGCTCCAAACACACCAAAAAGCAAAATGCCGGCAGACGCAATTATAATAAAGCGCCGTTGCTTTTGCTTTCTAAGTATTTCGGGAGAAATGTTCCGGTCCATGCAATTTTGTTTGCATGAAATAAATCAACTTTCAGGCCTTAAGATTTAGAATGCTGTTTTATTGCTATTTATGATTTTACAAAAATGAAGAAAATTGTCCAGTTGTGGACAGGGTGTCCTGTTATGCAGTCAGATCAATTGAATTCTTCAGGTGAATCTTGTCCCTGGCCCTCAGAATTTTCTTTCACATCCTACGGAAAAGTACCCCGGAGGTACTAATTAATACCTCTGAGGCAGAAAAAAGTACCCTGGAGGTACTTTTTAGTACCTTCGAGATAGAAAAAGGTACCTCAGAGGTACTAAAAGGTACCTTTCGGATAGAAATTAGTACCTGTTGGGGTATTAAAAAGTACCGTAAAGGTACTAAAAGGTACCTTGGAGCTGGAAATTAGTACCTTTCCCCTGGAAAAAAGTACCTAAGCAGGTATTAATCAGTAGGGAAAAGGTGAAAAAAAAGAGCGACTACCTGAAACCAGGGATAAAAAGGTAAGCAGCCGTTTATTTAGGGAGACTATTATTCCGATGCTTTAACCCCGATTTTTTTTCCAAATCTCCTGATGGCATAATGATAAGCAACGACTGCCATCACAAAATAAATAACAGCCTGTATCATCAGCATAATCAGCTCAGGTTTTATCTGGGCAACATCGGCTCCACTGCTTCGCATTTGAATGTATGCAGGAATCATGGTTGTGCTTGGAAATATGTGTGCTATTGCATATAAGCCTTTCGGAATGGCCTCTACCGGCCAGGAAAGACCACTTAAGAAAACAACTATGGGAGAAAGAAATACCATAAAAAGCATGGAATGGACCCTTTCCTTAAAAAAGATGCTGATGGCCATTCCTAAAAATGAAACGGAAAGAACATATGGAACAAAAAGTATTACCGAATCCAGAAATCCGCTGTTGTCCGGATAACCATACCACTTATACAGGATACCAAGAGCAAACAAAGCGTTAACGAGATATACAAAAACATAGGCCGAAGCCTTCCCAAATACAAGTCGAACGCTTCCAATATGATGTTTTGCCTTCCCTGTCATTTTAAGGAAAATATTTTTTTCGCGTATGGTACCTCCCAACATTCCTATACCTATGAGTAAGGTTTGTTGGATAATAATCAGTATCATACCCGGCATAACAAAACTTCCATAACCTCCGGCAGGATTGTACAGATTGTAAGTACTCACTTTCAAGGGTTCCTGCTGATTGAGCGCCTGAGCCATGCTTTTCCCTTCGGCCAACATGCGTTTCACTTCAATGCCTCCGTTTACTGTCCCGTTAACAAAACTTGCGCCTCCAAAAACCTGTTTGTAAAGTAAAAAATTACTGGCATCGCAATAAACACCAACATTGGCCTGCTTCGACGATAATATATCCCGCTCAAAACCGTCAGGTATCAGCACAATTCCCTTTACTTTACCATCGTAAAACAACTGTTCAGCTTCCTTGAGGCTTGCGGGTTTAATTACCACATGCATTTGCTCTGTTGCATCGGCCATGCGGCTATATTGCCTGCTGGTTTGGGAATGATCCAGATCAATCACTGCCACAGGAATTTCCCGCACAACTTCTTTTTCATACCCAATGGCATAAAGCAACGGGTAAATAAACATGGCTATCATAAACAGGAGAACCGCACCCGCATCGGAGAATATCAGTTTAATCTCATCGACAAAAATCAGGGCAGTTTCCCTGGGACCAGTAACGATTCTCCTTTTTATATCGCTGAAATTCAGCTTTAAGCTATTTTTCATTTTATTTAGTATATAGTACTGAGTACCGAGTACTTAGTAAAAACCAATCATGAACCATTTTAACAAAACGCACAATTAATTCCAGTAACACACAACACGTAACCCGTAACCCGTTTCACTTCTTCCCCCATCTTTTTTTGTTTAGCATCATGTACCTTAATCTGGGAACAAATAAAAGCCCCAGCCCAATGAATAGAAGCATTGTATACATCGACAAAATCCCATGGGAGGCTGGTTCTCCACGTAGTGTCTGCCCTATTAAAATTTCTATCCAGTAGGTATAGGGAAAAATATACGAAAAAGCCTGTCCGAATGCCGGCATTCCCGACGCCGGAAAAGTTAGTCCCGAGAAGGTAAGCGCCAGCATACAATAGGCGCTGGCCAGCGACATAGCCAACCGCATGTTTGTGGTTAACGATACGAGGAATATAGCTAAAAACTGATAACTTACGATCAGAAGCAATTCACCTGTCAGAATACCTGCTATACTCCCTTTTAAAGGCAGTCCCAGGTAGTTGAAAAAAATAATATTCATGATCAGAGCCACGCAGAAATAAATAGCAGTGTAAGGTAGAAGTTTCCCGGCAAGTGCTACAGCAAAATTCTTACTGGCCAGACGCAGCCATTTTGGTCCTGTGCCACGGTACAATTCATCACCTATTGCATAAATGCTTCCAAGCAATGTGAATACTATCAGAATGAGAGGAAGCAGTCCTAACGTAAGATAATAGGAATAGCTTGTATATGGGTTAAATAACAAAGTTGAATTCAATTGTACAGGCATGACGCGTGCCATAGCCTGTTCTTTGGATTTTCCTGTTTTAAGTTGCATCTGTAACTTAATCCCACCCGACAAAGTGGCAAGCGCCTTGCGGATTCCACTGTTCAGTAATCCGCTTTTTACAACATTGGCATTGTTAAGGTACAATGCCAGGTGAGCGCTCCCTCCTTTATAAATGTCTTTTTCCGTTCCTGCGGGAATATATAATACAGCGCTTACTTTTCCATCTTCAATTGCCGTGCGGGCTTCGTCCAGACTGGTATAACTTCTGTCGATAGCTGCTATGGAAGTTGCATCGGTCATTCTGGCGATTTGTCGCGAGAGCTGGGTAAAATCCATGTCCACAACTGCTACCGGAAGTTCCCGGGGAACATTGTGTGAGAAAATAAGAACAATTAAGAGAAAACTGAAGACAGGGCCAATAAACGTAGCAAAAAGCAATGCCCATCGGCGGGTTATCCTTCTCCACTCCCGCGAAATTACTTTGCGAAATGGAGATTTGTCGTCAATCATATTTTGCTGGTCAGTACTCATTTTTCTGATTCACGAGCTGATTCCATTACCTTCTTCCAATTAACCAGCGCCGACATTCCTGGGCGGAGACCTTCTACCTTTTCAACCGGCTTGGCATGAACTTCAAAAGTTTTCATGTCGAAATCGCCTGAAGTCTTGGTAGCATTCCATGTGGCAAAACTGCCCAGCGCGTTGATATAAGTTACTTTAAGTTTCAACACTTTATCACCAAGAGCTGGGAACTTAGCTTCGAAAACACTACCTATTCTGATGGAGGCGAGTAAATCTTCGCGCAGATTAAAAGTGATCCAGCTATCGTTGGGTTTCACAATTGTAACCACAGGATAGCCAGCAGCAACCAATTCGCCCTGCTCCGCAATAATGTTCGAAATTTCGCCATCCGCAGGAGCGTAGATATTCATTTCGTTCAAATACGATTCTACTTCTTTGATGGCCCCTTCGGCACGTTCCACCATGGAGTATGCAGCAGCTTTATCTTCAACACGTGTACCCTTTTTGGCTTTTTCCCAGATAGCTTTAGCTGCACTGGCAGTTTCGCGTGCAGCACGGAGATTGGTTTCAGCCTCGTCGTGCTTTTGGGCAGGTAAAACACCTTCCTTATAAAGATTGGCAACACGTTTATATGTCTTTTCGGCAAGCTCAAAAGCTGCCTGGGCTTTCATGTAGGTGTCGTAAGCTGCCTGAATATCTTCGGCATCGGCTCCAGCTATGGCTTTGGAATTCTGTGCACGGGCTCCTTTAAGCGCCGCATTGGCCTGAGCAAGTTTAGCTTCTATTTCAGGGCTGTTCAGCGTGAAGAGCAGTTGACCTTTTTTAACGACGTCGCCCTTGTGAATTGGTAAACTATCAATTCTGCCAACCAGTTTCGAAGCTACTTTTATTTGTGTGGCTTCAACTTCACCCTGAACTTCAAGAGGGGTGGGCCGACTGATTGTCCATGTGGAATAAATCAGAAAAATTATTAAAGCGGCAATTCCTATTGCGGCAAGCACATTTCCATTCTTCTTCATTGTATATTAATTCATGGTTTGATAAACTTCTGTTTTTGATTCTTTGCGTGTTCTGTAAGTATTAAATTCCTCAGGAATTCCTGAATACTGCAGTAACCTGGCAAGGGTAAGATCGTAATTGTACATAACCTGTAAGCGCTCAATACGGACCTGAGCCAGAGCCATGCGGGCATCAACAACCTCAGTGGCATTATTCATTTCTTCGTGAAAAGCTTTTTCGCGTACTCTTAAATATTCGTTGGCAAAAGCCTGGGCTGTATCCAAAGCGGCAAGCTGTTCCCTGTAACTGTTTAACTCGTTGTAAAGCTTTAAAATCATGGTAGCTACATCTGCTTGTGCTTTTTCCTGTATTTGTTCAACTTGTTGGCTTTTTGCCGAAGCTGCTTTAACCTTTCTGTAGCGGGCTGTTCCGTCAAAAAGGGTCCATTTCAGACCTACACCCACCATCCATTCGGGAGCATAAGGAGAAAGATCCTTATTTACAATATCGTACATTCCCTGTACTGCAACAGTAGGCAGATAATCGGCCTGCTGCACTCTATAGTTCACATCGGCCAGAGCTTTCTTGCTCTCTACAATCTGAAGCATAGGATTTTTCTTTTCCGCCATACCGATGAAATAACCGGCCGATTCAATGCTGTCGAGATAAAACAAAGCCGATACAGGTTCAATCACCGAATCCTGTTCCATAGCTAATGTGTTTTTAAGAGCCTCATTCAAAATTTCGACAGTGCGGTTTGCTTTTTTAAATTCGCGGTCGGCCTGAGCATTGTATAACTTAGCCTGAAGTACCTCAGCGTTTGCAATTAACCCGTCGCGCTGCATTTTCTGTGCATCGCTCAGATGTCGCTGCATTCCTGAATAAACATCTTTGCGAACCAGAACAGCTTGCCGGGCTAAACACAAGCCATAATAACGTTCTACCAGCTCGGCCATTAATTCTCCTTCCTTCTGGCGCATCGTTTCATTCGCTTCCGATTGCTCCAGCTTAGCAGCTTTGTTGGCTGCATGGATTTTTCCACCGGTATATAAAGGCCACATCACTGTAGTTGCAACCGTTCCAAATTGTTTTTCCTGTATCATCCTGTCCCATTCGGCAGCCTGAATTTTGGCCAGACCTTGCTGGAACTGTCCTCTCACAGCCTGAGTCGAAAGATTATCGGGAAGCACAGGCATTACCTTATTGGTAGCCGGATCGGGATTTGGAACTCCTGAAAAAACTCCATAATTCCCCAAAGCCGAATAAAGAGGCGTGATGGCATCGCGCACAGGTGTCAAATCCAGGGTTAAATCCTCCGACAGTACCATATAACTTGCGGTTATTCCAACTTTGGGCATATAAAGCCCTTTGGAGGCTTTTGCCAACTGACTTTTCTCTTCCTGCAAGTATTGAGTTTGCTTAATCTGGTGATTATTTTGCCGTGCAATTTCAAATGCCTGGTCGAAAGTCATCATGAGCCTCGGCACGGTATCCTGGCCTTCAGCCCCAACTAGCCATAGAAGGCTCACTGAAAGTAAAATGGCTTTCGGGCTATAAACAATTTTCATTTTTTATTTATTAAGTTGCATTGTATTTTCAAAACTCTCTTGATTTCATCATTCCCAAGACCATCTCTGTTAAAGAAGTTTTTCAGGTGAAGATTAATGAACTGTATAGGATAAGCAACCCCTACCAGGTAAATCTCCTCCTCATCTGTTCCAGAGGCAATTTCTCCAGTTTTTTGGCCAATTTCCATTACTTTCCGGCAAAGACTTATAATCTTCTGCCGTTGCTCTTCCTGGATTTTGAAATTATAATCGTGCATAAGCACATATAAAAATTTAACTCTGTCGGGATTTTGAATAGCCAGTTCAAATAATGTTGCCGTTAATTTCTCAAAGATCTCGGAAACAGAGTGATGGTTATCCAGAAGACTTTCAAGCTTTTGTATTAAATTTTCGAGATTGCTAAACAGCAGATCATTTACCAGCTCGGCTTTACCCTTGTAATGCCGGTATAAATAACCTTCGGCAACACCTGCGGTGTGGGCAATTTCGGAAATGGATGCTCCTCCATACCCTTTCATCACTACCATCTCCAGGGTGGCAGCTTTGATGCGTTCAATTTTCGTTTCGTCTATTAACCTTGCCATAATTTTGAGTGAATACTCATTCATTTAATTTGGCTGCAAAAATAGAAAATTTTATTTATTTCTATTGATTCTTTATTTATTTTTGAAATTTAACCAAAAATTTGTAACAGATTAAAAAGACAAACGTATCTAAAACACATTGCAGGAAAGAATTATTGAATTTCTGAGATAATCATTAATCTATACTCATTTGTTATAAAAATTGTATGAAAAACCGCATAATCTACTTTTGCATAATTTTGGCTTGTGTAATAAATGCATGCATAAAAGACAAAGATGAATTAATTAATGAGATTCCAAAGGAAATTATTCGTACAAAAGTAGATTCGACATTATATCCAAAAATTGTTGAGAGGTTTCCAGAATGGGTTAACCCAAATGTAAAATACCCTTATCTGTTTTCAGACACAATTCAAAAACAGATTATTCTTACTGATTCGTCTGAAGTCTATTTAACCTTTATTGCCGAAAACGCAGGATTAAGAAGTACAATCGGTTGGTATTCCTATCCGGTGGAGAATCCTCCTAAAAAAGTTGAAGATATCAATTTACATATTTTATTCCCAAATGCTTCCGGTAAAGGAAAAGGAGGTGAACTCTTGCAGGGGGATATGGTTCAACTTGGAAATAAAAAAATACCAAAAGGAACTGCTATTGGATTTTTTCTAATTTCCAATGGCTGGGAAGATGGTAAAATCAATTATAATAATCCTACTTACTATACAGATCAATTCCTAAACGAAGAAAACTATCAATATCATATTTTATTTAAGGAGAATGAAGGACGGAATATCATTCTGGGATTTGAAGACACAAGTTTTGAAAAGTCAGATAAAGATTATAATGATTTATTATTCATAGTATCTGATAATAAAAATGGATTTGAATCTATATTTTTTAATATTAATAAACTTCCTTCATTATAAATCAACATCTTTCACTCTAAAAAATACAACGAGACCGAACTTTTCAGAACAACTTCTTCATCAAAATATTATCTCAAGGTAAAAAATAAATTAAAGGCTTTACTGCATCGCATAGCTATAATATTTATTATATACCCATGCTGTAATAGTTCTTGGAACCTTATTGGTTATCATTTACCCTATCTTCTTTTTTAAACGATTAAACTTCTATTGATTCTTATATAAGGCTGCAGAAACATAGATGCAGAAAAGCTGAGCAAAACTTCCTCCTCTCAGACAAATTTCACCTTGTATATTGCACAAACTCTATTTGTAAGTGAAAAATTTACGGCAGAACCATACTGTTAAAAGTCACTAAACATAATTTAACAACTTTTATTCGGGTTAAATCATCTAAACTTAGTATGTTTGGAACTGTTTTTGAGAAATATGAGCATGAAGATTTCGGGATATATAGCAGTTTGTTTTTTGATTTCGGTTTTAGTCGGAAGTTGTGCTAAAGTTGGCACTCCTATAGGTGGTCCAAAAGATGTTACCCCACCAAAGGTTAAAAGTTCAAAACCGGAAAATAATGCAACTAACTTTAATGAGAACAAAGTTGAGATTGAATTCAATGAATTTTTGAAGTTTAAAGACAAAGACAAAAATTTTGTTACCTCGCCTCCTTTTAAGAAAAAACCCGAAGTTATTCTCAAATATAAAACTGTTGTAGTAAACTTTCGTGAAGATTTGTTACCCGACAGAACCTATACTCTTAATTTTGGCAATTCCATTACCGATAATAATGAAGGCAATCCGATCCGCGACTTTGAATTTGTATTTTCCACCGGAAAGCATATTGATTCACTTTCTTTTGAAGGTAAAGTCGTAAATGCTTTTAACCATCAGCCCGATAAAGAAGGATTGTTCGTAATGCTATATGATATTTTTGGCGATTCCATTCCTATGAAGACTTTGCCGGCGTATACATCCAAAACCAATGAAAAAGGATTTTTCAGGATCAATCATATAAAAGCCGATACTTTTATGGTTGTTGCTATAAAGGATGCCAATAACGATTTCATGTATCAACCATCGGAAGAGGTAGCTTTCTCAGATAGTCTGCTTTTTCTCAATACATCTTTTTACCATACTCCCGATACAGCGGCTGCGCGCGATACAGCAACTTCCGACTCTGCCTATTACAGTCGGTTCAAGCCACAAATGACGCTTTATACTTTTTTAAACGAAAGTAAAAAGCAATTTCTTTCCGTTAAAGATCGAAAAAGGTCAAATCAATTAACTTATGTTTTCAATGTCCCTATAGATACATTCAAAATTGGTCTTGTAGGAGAAGCCAGAATTAAACCCTGGTATATACTGGAAGAAAGTGCAAATAAGGACACCTTTTCACTTTGGATTACTGATACCACCCTCATTCGAAAGGATACGCTCCCAACGGTGTTAACCTATATGATGCCCGATTCGATGAATGTTCTCAGACCAAAACCGGATACTTTAAAGATGATTTTTAGAGTACCAAAAGAGCAAACCAGAAGGGGTAGGTCGAGGGAAAGCAATATTGAGCGCCTCACAATAAACACTAATGCCAAAGATGGTTTCGATCTGAATTCGATTCTTCGGGTTGAAACAGATGTCCCTATCGAAAATATAGATTTGGAAAAAGTATATTTTACTTACACCGAGGATTCGGTATATAAACCTGTTAAGTTTAAACTCCGACGAGATACAGTTAATTTAAGAAAGTTGAACTTCGATTTCACGCCAATTCCTTCAGCTTCCTATTCTCTTGTATTTGATTCCCTTGCCATTAGTTCATTATACAACACTTATAACGATTCAACAGGATTCAAATTCACGACTCAAAAAGAAGATTATTACGGAACCATTAAAGCCACCCTATCCAATATAAAAGGAAATGTTATTCTCCAGGTTCTGAATGAAAAGGAAGATTTAGTCAAAACCACTACTCTTAAAGGAGATCAACTTATCAGCCTCGATTTTCTTGACCCCGGTAATTATTTATTGAAAGTTATTTACGATACTAACGGCAATGGTAAATGGGATACCGGGAACCTAATCAAACGCCAACAACCCGAAAAGGTAGAGTATTATAAAGATCCGATAACAGTAAGGTCGAACTGGGATGTGGAAGTGAGTTGGGAGCTTGAGTAGAATGTGAGGAAAGAAAAACATTTGTGCGAGAAATGGATAAAATCCGAATAAGCAATTGTACCTTTTTTACTTTGGTTTCAAAATTTGAGTAGCTTTTTTCACGAATTAAAAAAAGAACTTAGATTTGTTATAAACAAGTTTCTATGAATATTCTCGACATAATCATTCTTATTCTTCTCGCCTGGGGAGCTTTCCGCGGCTTTACCCAAGGTTTCATCCTTCAGGTTGTAACCTTCATAGCTCTCATAATTGGAGTATGGGCAAGTATTGCTTTTTCGGACAACATGTCCGAATTCCTGACTAAGAACATGGATATTACAGGTAAATACCTTCCAGTTCTCTCTTTTGTGCTGATTTTTGTGCTGGTAGTGGTGATTGCACATCTCATTGGAATGCTTCTAACGCGTTTTATCGAAATTACATCACTAGGATGGCTAAACCGTTTAGGAGGCGTTGCATTTGGGATTTTAAAAATGGCCTTTATTGTTAGTGTTCTTCTTACCATCCAAAACCGGATGAAAGAAAAAATTCATATAATTTCCGAAAAGCAAATTCAAACCTCGTTGTTGCATAAACCAGTTTCAAGTCTGGCCCCGGCTGTGTTCCCTCACTTAAAGCAACTGGCGTTGGACAAAAAGCTTATTGAAATCTCAGAGGAAAAATAAATATGGCGGGTTGAAAAAAAGCCTGACAGTGCCTCTCGGCTCTGTCAGGTTCAATAGCTCCGTAAAACGGCAGCATTGACTTGAAATTCAACCAACACATAAACAACAAATCTGAATAAGAGTTGATTGATAATGCAAAAAATCTTAAATTATTAAAAAAAAATAGGATTTCGACTCTAATCTAAGGCTGTCAACTTTTAAAACCAAAAAAGTACGTAAGAATAATTAGCGCCTAATTCGTATGAAAGCGGATTATCTCCTCCAGATTCTCAACTTGCCTGTCGCGCAGCAAAAGACCGGCAATGATGCGTTCTTCCTCAACATTGCTGGATAAAAGCCACATCAATTCCTTATTGTTTAAGATATCATAACTGTCGAGATTGGCCAGATATGCCAAATTCATATGTTTTAATTGGTTTATACTTTTTTTCATGTCAGTAAATTTAAATGTCATTTTTTTCTCCTAATAGGTCCATCGATTCTGTAGAAACAATCTGAATGAAATATATAAGATCATTAATATTGATCTTAATAGATTTACCTTTCGATTTATCCAAAATTTCACCTTTACTAGATATATTCCACTGATACAATATTCGTGTTTTAAGCATGATGAATATTTTATTGCTGATACATCAACTCCTGTGCCACATTCATACAATACCCTGATTTTTATTACACTACATTCATATTTCAATAAAGATGAAATACTTAGCATTGTTCGATTGTGAACAGGATTACATCAAAAACAAACACTTCATGTGCAAACGCTAGTAACTATCTGAATATAAAAGAATGTGAGGGCAATTTATTTTTCTGAGATGTTTTTAAAGTGAATCTTAAACTAAAATGATATGGCAAACTCAAGTCCGATAGAAGTACAGAAATTTTTAAAGGGAGTAGATTATCCTGCAACAAAAGAGGATCTTTTAGAGAAAGCCCGTAATAATGGGGCGAAACAGGAAATTCTATCCTTAATAGAAGAATTGAGAGAAGACGAATTTGCCAATCCGGCTGAAGTCAGCAAGGGTATTGGCGAATTGGTTTAGAAGAAAACAAAACCCTTTCTAAGTCATAGCTTGGAAAGGGTTTATGTAGCCCCACCGGGAATCGAACCTGGATTTACAGTTTAGGAAACTGTCGTTCTATCCGTTGAACTATAGGGCCATTTAAATCGACTGCAAATATAACAGATTGAAAAAATATAGCTTACATTTTCGTGAAAAAACTTAATTTTCCATTCTGCCCTTCCTTTTTATCCAAAGTCAAGTTTAGAAAAAAATAATTTAAACATTAATCCTCTAAACTCAGGAAATAGGAGTTTAGGTCAGAGGAAAATGAATACTATCCTGATTTCCTAAATCCTAAACACCTAAAAGCTAAACACCCCCTTTAATATAAACCTTCAATGGATAAGTACCTTTCGCCTGTATCGTAATTGAATGCTAATACCTTTGATCCTTTCGGAATGTCGTTAAGTTTTTGGGCAACAGCAGCTAATGCAGCCCCAGAGCTTATTCCACCAAAAATACCTTCTTCTTTGGCAGCTCGCTGGGCAAAGCTAAATGCTTCATCTTTAGAAACCTGGATAACACCATCCAAAACTTCCTTATGAAGGTTCTTAGGAATAAAACCAGCACCAATACCCTGAATAGGGTGAGGTCCTGGGGCGCCACCGCTAATTACAGGGGATGCTTCAGGTTCAACGGCAAAAACTTTCAACTGAGGGAATTTCGATTTTAAAACTTCGGCTACGCCGGTAATATGTCCTCCTGTACCAACTCCCGTTATTATGTAATCCAAACCATCGGGAAAATCTTTCAAAATTTCGGCTGCAGTGGTTGTTTTATGTATTTCAATATTGGCTTCGTTGTCGAACTGAGAGGGAGTCCATGAATTTGGAATTTCCAGCAAAAGCTCGTTAACACGGGCAATAGCTCCCGACATCCCTTTTTCTCGGGGAGTCAATTCAAAGGTTGCTCCATAGGCGGCCATCAAACGTCGGCGTTCAACACTCATTGATTCGGGCATAACTAACAAAAGCTTATAACCCTTCACTGCCGCAACTATAGCTAAACCAATACCTGTGTTTCCCGAAGTAGGCTCAATAATGACACTATCTTTCTTCAGAATGCCTTGTTTTTCGGCTTCTTCAACCATAGCCAGGGCAATTCTGTCTTTTATACTACCTCCGGGATTGGAGCGCTCCAATTTAACCCATACCTGATAATCTTCTGAAAACAGGCGATTTACTTTTACATGCGGCGTGTTGCCAATAGTTTCTAAAATTGAATTTGCTTTCATATATATTTAATTTATTTGATTTACTGATTTATATTACAAAATTGATAGGCTCAACATATTTTTTCGAATCTTTAATATGAATACTGGGTTTGTGAAAAGCAATCGAAAATGGAGGAATGCTTTCGGTTATCCAGGTATTTCCACCAACTACACTATCATGACCGATTACTGTTTCTCCCCCTAAAATGGTACTGTTGGAATAAATAATCACGTTGTCTTCAATGGTAGGATGCCGTTTGCTTCCTGCGAGATTCTTTCCAACATAAAGGGCTCCCAGGGTAACCCCCTGATAGATTTTTACATTTTTGCCAATGATGGCAGTCTCGCCGATCACAATTCCAGTTCCATGGTCAATAAAAAGCTTATCGCCAATAGTGGCGCCAGGATGAATATCTATACCGGTTTTACTATGAGCATATTCTGATATAACTCTTGGTAATACCGGAATTTTCAAGCGGTATAAGACGTTGGACAGCCGATAAACAGAAACTGCATAAAATCCGGGATAACAAAGTATCACTTCTTCAGGGCAACTTGCTGCTGGGTCGAATTTTAAATAAGCATCGGCGTCTTTAATCAAACGCTGGTGAATATTTGGAATTTCATCGAAAAAGCTCTTATGAACATGCTCGATACTGTCGCTCATATGTGGTTTCAGAGGAACGAGTAACGCGCTAAATAATTCCTGCAACTCTTCCCACTTTGCTTCAAGATGCTTAAGTGTCATGTTCTTATCCGTTCTTATGGGGAACAGAAAATTCATAATCTCATTAATAAAATAGTGGGATTTCACTAACGATGGCACTTCATGACAAAAGGACTGCGTAGTTTTATACAAATGTGCCGGAAACTTGTGAAATGTGTTCATAGCAAAAAGAATAAGCAATAAATAAACAATAAGAAAATTAAAAGGATAAAATCAGAATGGAAATTTATGCCGGAGGATTAACATCGGCTACAACAACAGAGAGAATTGATATGTTGTGAGGTATTTTTCATTTAAATTTTTATACTTCGCAATCTTAGTACAAATTTTTCATAATACCAAATTTTATTTAGAAAGGATTTAAATAGTGGGATAAATTTCCATAAAAATTATATGAAGAATTAAAAGCATGGGTCTTTTTATGAATGAATCAAACAGGGATAATCAGGATTTTTTATCTTTACAAAAACGGTAAGAATGTTGCTCGAAAGTATTTTTGGGGAGAAAGTTAGTATGGCATTGGAAATTATATATTTTCTAACCATAGCATTTACCGTTATTCTTATTATTCAGCAAAAAGGCGATCCGTTAAAAACCATTTCATGGTTATTAGTACTTTTTCTTTTGCCAGTTGTAGGAATAATCTTTTACTTCTTCTTCGGTAAGAATTACAGAAAAGAAAAAATATTTTCCCGAAAAGGAATATCGGATTTGGAGCAGATGCGCATTCTTGTCCAGGATACTTTTATAGGTCTTCCACATAGTAATCTATTTAAGAACAAGAAGCTGCATCAAAAAATGAATATCATGCGATTATTGCTTAATAGCAGCAAATCGTTAGTGACTGAATATAACCGGGTTAAAGTTTTGAATAATGGGTCGAATACCTTCGACGCAATTTTTAAGGCTATAGAAGGGGCCAGGGACCACATCCATCTGGAATATTATATCATAGATGACGATAAAATTGGAAATACACTCCGAGAACTGCTGATCAGGAAAGCCAATGAAGGTATCAAAATACGCCTGATTTATGACGATGTTGGATGCTGGAGTCTTCCTGATGAGTTTATTGAAAGCATGACAGAAGCAGGAATAGAGGTAATGCCATTTCTTCCGGTACGCTTTCCAACCCTAACCTATAAAATAAATTACAGAAATCACAGAAAGATAGTTGTTGTTGACGGTCAAATAGGTTTTGTAGGAGGACTAAACATTGCCGACCGTTATCTGGAAGGCAATCCCGATTACGGCATATGGCGAGACACCCACCTTCAAATTGAAGGAGAAGCAGTAAGTTCGTTGCAGGTTATTTTCCTCATCGATTGGTTTTTTGTGAGTGAACAGGTAATAAGAGATCCTAAATACTTCCAAACCCAAAAAGCTGACGAGCATCATCTGGTTCAGATAACTTCGAGTGGACCCGACTCGGACTATGCAAGTATCATGCAGGCATATTTTGCCGCTATCGCCAGTGCTCAATCGTCAATTTATATTTCAAGTCCATATTTTTTACCTAACGAAAGCATTTTAACAGCCCTGAAAACCGCCTCACTCAGCGGCGTAGATGTTAGAATTTTATTACCTTCCAGGAGTGATTCAAAAATTGTATTTTGGGCAACCCGGTCGTATGTTACAGAGCTTCTGGAAGCAGGTATTCACATATACTTTTATGAAAAAGGTTTCCCTCATTCCAAGCTGTTAATTGTAGATGGCGTTTTGAGTTCGGTAGGAACTGCCAATATGGATATCAGGAGCTTTGATCAGAACTTTGAAGTTTCGGCATTAATTTACGATGAAGCGATCACACAAGAGCTACAGGACTATTACCTTATAGATTTGGTCAACAGTACCCACATAACCTTAGAGCACTGGGAAAACCGCGCACGTTGGGACAGCATCAGGGAATCAGTAGCAAGAATATTTAGTCCGTTATTATAGAAACTTATGTCAAAAAAAAAGAAGCATTAGTCCCCAATATATGGCCATTCTTCACAATACCGCCAGTTTTGACAAATGTTAGATTTTTTAAATTTATATGAATAATTACATAGACAAACGATAGAAAACAGATGAGAAGGTGGATCTAACTATTGATTTTCATGAGGTTTCCAACTGTTTAGGTTTTGATTTATAACCGTATAAAATCTACTTTTATGTCGCAAATTGAAACCTAACACATGGTAGAAAAAATTCTTAATCCCGACAGAATAAGTCTGTCAGTTTCAAATGATCTTTACAAAGCATTTTATCATGATGCTGGTAAGGATGTTGCCAATTTCATTGCTGAAATTGCTCCCTTGAGGAATCAAAAGAAGGTATTATACTATCCTGAAGAGGGGACCTATGATCAGGATATTGATTATTCAAATATCCGAACTATAGTTGATTTAAGACAAGTTAATAGAATTAAGGGTATTAATAAGCATTTTATATCTATTAATAAGTTATTACCAGATGCAGGTATTTTTATAGGAAAGTTCGAGAGCTATTCAAATCGAAGAACCAGAGTTGAAAACAAATTTGGAAAACTTTTGGGAAGATTAGTTTGGATAATTGATTTTTTTCTCAATCGGGTTATACCAAAATTGAAACTTACAAACAAGTTATATCAAATTATTACCGGAGATAAATATAAAGTAATCTCACTTGCTGAAACGTTAGGACGGTCGGTAAGTTGCGGTTTTGAAGTTATTGATTTTAAAAATATAGGTAACTTCACCTATTTTGCTGTAATTAAAACTTCCGAACCAAAAATTGACAAGCAACCTTCCTATGGCCCCTTTTTCAAGATGCGGAGAATTGGAAAAGACGGGAAAATGATAGGAGTTTATAAGTTGAGAACTATGCATCCTTACTCGGAATATATCCAAAACTTCGTAATAAATTTGAATGGTTACAACGAGTATGGGAAAGTAAAAGATGATTTCAGAGTTACAGGATGGAGCAGGATAGTAAGGAAATTATACCTTGATGAGTTACCTCAATTATTAAATGTATTTAAAGGCGAAATGAACCTTGTAGGTGTAAGGCCATTGAGCATGGTTGGCTATAACTATTTACCCGAAGATCTGAAAAAAGAAAGAATTAAATATAAGCCTGGGTGTATTCCTCCATATGTAGCGTTAGGTAAAACAGGGTTAAATGGAGTGCTGGAAGCAGAACGCATCTATTTAGAAGAGATGAAGAATGGACCACTTAAAACGAATATTAAATATTTTTTTAAGGCTCTGTTAAATCTCGCACTTCTGAAAATATCAAGCAATTAACACTTTATAAAACGATAATACTACCAATCTTTTAAACCTTTTATTGCAATTCAAAAGTTAAGCCTATATGAGAATTACCGCTAACTTTCGATCTAGAACTACTATTTTTCTGATAATCACAGGAGTTTTTCTCATTATTTCATTATTTATTGCCAAAAGTTTTATAGTAAAAGAAAAATGGATCATAATTGCTAAAGGTAAAGATTTTACCTCTTTGGCAACCTTCCACTATAATGCAAATTATCATTTTCAAAACCTGACCAATTCTGTGCCAACTAACGGTGAGCCCAAATCCGGCACTAAAATTTATACGGCGAAATACCAGTGCCATTTAGAAATTGACGATATGATAAATATCCAGGAGATAAGAATAGGGGCATCTTATCCTATGGGATATATTTTCAGGATTAACGGAACGGTGGCTACTTGCTCTCCAAACCTGATTGTGGAAGACACCACGAATGTACTTTTGATTTCACACCATAACGAGGATCACAAAAAATTAGGCTATTACTATTTAACCAAAGAGGCTGTTAAACAAGGGCAAAATTATCTGGAGCTTGAAATAATTGCAAGTGATTCCCTACCCTCTTACAGTCCCGAAATTTTCGTTGAAGCCTTAAAAAGTGGACATTTTCTGCCAGACTTTCTAAAATTGAGAAGACATAAGAACATAAATTTGCAAAAATCAGGATTACCGGTAATCTCTATTAATACATTAAACAATGAAATTGTTGATGAGCCGAAGGTAAAGTCGACACTAACAACCTATAAGAATAATAAACCATTTACCTCTAATATAAAAATCGAAATCAAGGGGAAATCCAGTCAAAGCTTTGGCCAGCTTGTATTAAGCTACACATTTAACACATATGACCCCAACTGGCAAAAAGAAGATATAAATCTTCTTGGACTACCAGAAGACTCAGAGTGGACCTTGTATGCTCCTTTTATTGATAAAAGTCTGATAAGAAACGCTATTGCCTATCATATATCCAGTCAAACAGGTCAATACACTCCCCGGTTTAAGTTTTGCGACTTATATATAAACGAGCAGTATATGGGTATTTATCTTCTAATTGAAAAGCCTAGAATATCTAAAAATAGAATAAACCCCTACCCCGAGCTTAAACTTAAAGAGGTTTTCCTCTGTGAAATAGACCGGCCGGATTCGGTAAGCCAATTCGGATGGTTCCTGAACAATGTGGAAAATAATTATATTTATGTAAATGTTGTTAGCCCCAAACGGAAAAACCTGAATGAGGAAAAAGAAAAAACTTTTAGAAAGTCGGTTGAGAGTCTTTACAAGGCGTTTAACAATAAAGTTATTGACCACCATAAAATTGATAGTTTGGTTGACATAAATTCATTAATGGATTACATGTTAATTAATGAATTAGCTAAAAATTTAGATGCTTTCAGGTTAAGTTTCTTTTTCTCAAAAGCTGAAGGAAAGCCATTTGTAATAGGACCCGTATGGGACTTTGATTTAGCTTTCGGAAATTCAAATATTGGAACTTTTTCAAATTCTTCGGGTTGGTGTAATTCTTCAGAATCAATTTGCCCCTTTAAAATGCTTAATTGGGCAGATGTAATCCATAGCGATCCTATATATTCAAAGAAACTGAAAGAAAAATGGACTTTATGGCGTCATACATTCCTGACAAACGAGAAAGTTATGGATATGGTAACCGCTTATGAGAAACAGGTTGCGGTTTCGGAAAAGAACTTTCATTCATCAGTCCCTATATTAGATAAATGGGTATGGCCTAATACCTATGTTGGAGGAACCTATGAAAATGAGATATTTTACTTGAAATGCTGGCTCCTAAAAAGATTGTACTGGATAGATAAAAACTTAACTTAGTTGCTCACGCTTTAAATAGCCTTCATAAAAATAGATTAAATGGAAATAGTTATATTTGGCGAGGATGGATTTACAGGTACAGTTATTGATTCGCTCGTAGGAAAGGGACATAACATTCAATCCGTAATAACTCCCTACTATGAAACATCCGTCTACCTTAATCTGGAAAGAGTTACAAAAAAACATCACATCCCTTTTTTAAGGGTCCAAAATGTAAATTCAGAAGAGATAATTCACCTTATGGCTCAACTTAAGCCAGAACTTATCGTTTCGGTACATTTGCGAAAAATATTGAAAAAGGACATATTTTCAGCAGCACAAAAAGGTGCAATAAATGTACATCCTTCTTTGCTTCCAAAATACAGAGGAATGTCACCTCAACACCAGGCGCTTATACACGGCGACACAGAAGCAGGAGTAACTGTTCATTTTATTGATGAAAACGTAGATACCGGTAAAATTATACTTCAGGAGCATTTTCCAATATTGGAGAACGACTATATTGTTGATGTTCAGCTTAAAGTAATGGATGTATATAAATCAATAGTTGCAAACGCTGTGGAGCTAATTGATAGAGGATTTCAGGGAAAGGAACAAGAAACCGCTACTTTGAGCTATTTTGGCCCCATCAGAAAAGCCGACCGTGAAATTCATCTAAATAAACCGGCGAGAGAAATCTACAATTTGATAAGAGCTCTATCCATGCCATACCAAGGTGCTTTTTACGAAAATTTCACTGTCTGGAATTCCCGCTTCCCGAGTGCAGAGGAAGAAAATTATTTTAAGCAGGAATACCCGACAGCAGGACTATATGTGAAAGATGGTCAATTATTAATCCGTCTTCACGAAGAAATTTTAATTTCAGACAATTTCAACATTCTTTGAATTATTATTAACTACATTGAAAGCTTAATAATGAGCCTGTCAGAAAAAACAACACTAAACTTACACCATTCCGATATCGAAAGAATCAAAGAATGGAACAATACTGATGTTCAATATGAGCATAATTTGTGCATCCACGAGAAATTTGAACAAACAGTTTCAAAATTTCCGGATCGAATTGCATTCATATTTAAGGACCAAAAGGTTACTTATGAAGATTTTAATAAACATACCAACAAATTAGCCCACTTTTTAATCGGTAAGGGAGCAAAGCCCGAAACTTTGATTGCTGTTTGTATGGAACGTTCGCCTGAAATGATGATAGGAATATATGCCATACTCAAAGCAGGTGCCGCCTACATGCCCGTTGACCCCAACACGCCACCTGATCGGTTAAAACATATACTTGATGATGGAAAACCTCTTCTGGTGCTTACCTCAGAAAAATCGGAGATGAACCTTCCGGCAAACAGCCCGGAAAGAATTCATCTGGACAATATTCTCAATGACCCACTTTCTGTTAACGATAAAAATCCTGTAATAGGTGTAAGTTCAAAAAATATAGCCTATATAATTTATACATCAGGTTCTACAGGAACCCCAAAAGGGGTACTTATAGAACACCATTCCGTATTAAACCGAATTGGCTGGATGCAAAAGGCGTATCCCATAAATACAAATGATATATTACTCCAGAAAACTCCCGTTACCTTCGATGTATCGGTATGGGAACTGTTCTGGTGGGGTTTTGAGGGGGCTACTTTAATGCTTCTCAACCCAGGTGATGAGAAAGAGCCTGAAAAAATTGCCCAGGTAATAGAAGAGAATAAAATAACTACTATTCACTTCGTTCCCTCAATGTTTGGAGCCTTTATCAACTATCTCGACTCATTTAATGAGTCACAAAAAGTCTCCTCATTAAAAAAAGTCTTTCTAAGCGGAGAAGCCCTTCCAGCTTCGATGGTTAACAATTTTAACCAACTTATGACAGGAACCGGGACCCAAATTATTAATCTCTATGGCCCCACCGAAGCTACAGTGGATGTTTCGCATTATTTATGCCCAAAAACCACAACCGATATAATGTACATTGGTAAGCCTATTGATAATACAAAATTATTGATTGTTAATGAAAAAAACGAAATACAACCAATTGGACAACCCGGTGAACTTATTATTACAGGAGTAAATCTGGCAAGAGGTTATCTCAACAGGGATGAATTAAACGCTTCGAAATTTATTGAAATTCAATATTTCGACGGCCAGAAATTACGCGGTTATAAAACTGGCGATCTGGCAAAATGGACCGACTCTGGAAACATTTTCTATATTGGGCGACTCGATAGCCAGGTTAAAATAAGAGGATTCAGGATTGAACTAGGAGATATTGAAGCCCAGATATCACAAAATGTAGCAATAAAACTGTGCGCTGTAGTTGTCAATCACCCAAATTCGATCAATTCACAGCTTATAGCTTACGTTTGCTTAAAACCAAACACCTATATCTCTGGAGAAGAGCTAAAACAATACCTTTCAAAAAAGCTCCCTGAATACATGGTTCCATCGGCAATCATTTTTTTGGATGACATGCCTTTAACTACCAGCGGAAAGATAGATAGGAAAGCATTACCTCAGCCTGAAACAATTAAAAAGGATCTAAATCAGCCTTCTAAGGTAACCCATTATGAAAACGCCTTGACACAGGTATGGAAGGATACTCTGAAGCATGATAACTTCGACATAAATGCAAATTTTTTTGAAATTGGTGGCAATTCTATCCTTATCCCTTTTGTTACAAGTAAACTAATTAAAGATCATAAAATAAAACTGAATAGCGTAGATATTATTCAATACCCTACCATTAAGGCTCTTGCAAATTACCTGGCGGGTATTGGGGAAAAAGATGATGCCCCTGCTGAAAACCCACAAAATAAAAAAGAACTTGAAAACATTCTCGCGAGAGTATGGAAAGACGTTTTGAATGTTGAACATATAAACCGCGACGAGAACTTTTTTGATCTTGGCGGCAGCTCAATCCTGATCCCCTTTGTAATAAACAAACTCTTTAAAAACTATAATATTAAAATAACCAATGTTGACATCATACAATATCCTACTATTGAAAAGTTAAGCAGTTTTTTATCGGGCGAAGAAACCAACTCTGCTACTATTATACCCGGCAATAAACAGGATAGTACAAGAGCTAAAAAAGTAAATGCCCCCAATGAAATTGCCGTAATAGGAATGGCATGCAGGTACCCGGGAGCCAATAACATAAACGAATATTGGAATAACCTAATTAATGAAAAGAATACAATAAAGTATTTCGGCGACGAGGAAGTGGCCGAATTTGAATATGATTTTCCGAACCTGAAAAATAACCCTGATTATGTAAAAGCAAGGGGGATATTAGAGGGAACCGATAAATTTGATGCTCCGTTTTTCGGGATGACTCCCAAAGAAGCGGCTTTAACAGACCCCCAACATAAAATCTGGCTGGAAACAGCCTGGGAAGCTTTAGAAAACGCAGGATGCGATCCCTTCGCTTACGAAAAATCGATTGGCGTATTTGCAGGCGGATACATAAGTACCTATTTGCTAAACAACATTTTAAGGGATCCAAGAATTTTAGAAAATTATATCAGGCTCCGTTCGACAGATTCTTATCAGATTTTGACAGCCAACGACCCGGCATATATTGCAACAAAAACAGCCTACAAATTTAACCTGAGAGGCCCTGCCATAAGTGTTCAAACAGCATGTTCAACGTCGTTGGTAGCAATTGCACAGGCCTGCCAAAACCTAGTAAACTTTGGATCGGACATATGTATTGCAGGAGGAGTATGTATTTTTGTTCCTCAGAAATGTGGCTATTTATATCAGGAAGGTGCAATTGTTTCACCGGATGGATACTGCCGACCTTTTGATGCAGATGCCAAAGGTTCGGTTCTTAGCAATGGCGTTGGAGTGGTAATTTTAAAAAGGCTGAAAGATGCCCTAAGGGATGGCGATCATATTTACTCGGTAGTTAAAGGCTGGGGTTTAAATAACGATGGCAGTAATAAAGTAAGCTTCACTGCTCCTAGCGTTAACGGACAGGCAGAAGCTATTAACAAGGCCCAGGAAATGGCCAATGTTTCGCCTGAAGAAATAAGTTATATTGAAGCTCATGGCACAGGCACCAAACTTGGGGACCCAATTGAAATTGCAGCGCTTAAGCAGGCCTTTTTAAAGAAAACAACAAAAAAGCAGTATTGTGGAATAGGTTCTGTGAAGTCAAACATAGGCCATACCGATGCAGCAGCCGGAGCAGCTTCATTCATTAAAGTGTGCCTGGCAGCCTACTATAAAAAAATACCAGCATCAATTAATTATTCAAAACCAAATCCGCACATAGATTTTACCAATTCTCCATTTTATGTTAACAATAAACTATTAGAATGGAACCAGAAAAAACCTCTTATTATGGGGGTTAGCTCGTTTGGAATTGGAGGAACCAATGCTCATGTGATTGTAGAAGAAGCTCCTGTAAACGATCAATATGTAGACGAAAAATCGGACTGGCCTGAGCTTTTTCTTTTCTCGGCAAAATCATCACACTCGTTAACGGAAAGGAAAAAAGATATTTCGTTGCATTTAATTTCAAACCCTGAAATTAGTTACCGCAGTGTTGCATATACTCTTCTTACTGGTCGAACGCACATGCCGCACAGAGGCTTCTTTGTCGCATCCTCAAAAGAGGATTTGCAATCAGAGAACCTGATCTCAAATACAGGGGCAGTTAACGAGAAGATCTCAAAAATTATCTTCATGTTCCCTGGTCAGGGGGCACAATACCTAACCATGGGGAAAAGTCTCTATCATTGCAATCCATTATTCCGAAAACTGCTTGACGATGGATTTGAACTAATTAAAAATGAGACAGGAACAGAATTGAAAAATATCCTGTTCGACAGCACAGATTCACCTGAGGCAGAAAAAAGGCTTGCAAGTACTGAAATTGCACAGCCAGCACTTTTCCTAATTGAATATGCCCTGTCTCAGGTTCTTGTGTCCCTTGGGGTTAAACCAACTGAATTAATGGGGCACAGCATTGGAGAATATGCCGCAGCCTGCTTTTCAGGGGTATTTAGTTTTTCCGATGCGCTAAAAATTGTATTAAAGCGTGGGCAACTAATGCGCAGCATGCCCGCAGGTAAAATGCTTGCGGTGAAATCCAGTTCAGAAAACCTTAAGAATCTTAATTGTACATATTTTGAAATTGCCGGTGACAATGCTCCCGAAATGTGTTCCATTTCTTTAAAGGAAAAGGATCTTGAAAAAGTAAAAACCATTCTTGAAAATGCTAATATCCAGTATATACCACTCAATACCTCCCATGCATTTCACTCTTCCGACTTTGATCCAATTCTTAAGGAATTTGAAAATTATGTAAACCAATTTAGCCTTAAATCTCCTGTTACACCTTTTATTTCGTGCTTAAATGGTGCGTATATTACTCCATCGGAAGCAACATCGGGAAAATACTGGGCTGATCAACTTAGGCATACCGTGCAATTCAGGAAAGGTATAAATTGTATTTCGACCAATGAAGATGCACTGTTTGTAGAGGTTGGGCCAAACACTCATCTCAGTTCTATTGTAAAACAAAACCAAGCCAATGGTGCGAAAAAGCTTGTTGTAACTTCCTTAGGTAAAAACGATAACATTGATGAACGGTTTAAGCTCATGTCGGTTCTGGGAAATTGCTTTATTAATGGCATTCTGCCCGATGTTAAGGCATTATTTAAAGAACCTGTCCCTAAAAAAGTTTCCCTCCCAACTTATCCGTTCGATAGAAAAAGGTATTGGATCGATTATAAACCATCCCAAAACATTACAACGCCTATAACAAATGAGGGTATAGCTTATAGTTCGTCCGTTGAAGAAGAAATTACTGATATAGCTGCATCGGATATAGTCGAAGAAAAAGTCCGCCAAATATGGAAAGCTATGATTGGCGGTGAGAATATTGGGCTTGATGAAGACTTTACCGACTTAGGCGGCCATTCATTGTTAGCTTTGCAGATAAACAACAGGATAAAAGAAACTCTCAAGGTTGAAATCTCCCTAAAAGAATTTCTTAACAACCCTACTATCAGAAAGGTTAGCAACTTAGTGAAGACAAAAGGTGGATTTGAGGATCAATCCGCAGCTTCTGAAAATCTAATTATAGCACACTCGTTCAATAAAGGCAACTTACCACTCACCAGTAATCAACAGCGTTTATGGCTTATCTCGAAGTTAGACCCCGATATTGCTTCTTATATAGTCTCCGATTCCTTCAGATTTACTGGTAAACTTAACAAAGAAGTCTTTCATAATAGCCTTGAAAAGCTTTTTGAACGCCATCATATTGTCTTTTCTGTATTTAAAGAAGAAAATGGCGAACCATATTGTAATATAGTACCATCAAAGGTCGAACTCAACTATCTGGACTATTCCAATCTGGAGTCCGAAGCCAAAATGAGTAAAATTAACGAGTTAATCCTGTCAGATTCAAAAAAGGTTTTTGATCTTGAAAATGGGCCTTTGTACCGGCTATATCTTGTTAAATCAACTGAAAACGAATACTATTTCCATTTCAGCATTCATCATATTGTTTTTGATGGATGGTCCTGGTCGGTTTTTGCAAAGGACCTCAGTGAAATATACAATTGTCTAATCAAAGGTAAGGATCCTAACCTCTCTTCTCTGGACTTTCAACAGTATGATTATGCTTTCTGGCAAAAGGGCCCTGAAGGTTTAAAAATTGAAGAGAAGTCTAAACAATTCTGGAAGGATTATCTGAAAGAATCTAATACAATCATAGACTTTCCTTTTGATTATGTCCGTAAAGAAAAGCCAACCGGAAGAGGCAATTATGTGAATGTAAGCGTATCGCCAGAAACAACCCAAAAGCTGAAACAATTAAGTAAAAAAGAGGGAGCCTCACTTTTTACAACATTAATTAGTGCTTATGGGGTACAAATGCACAAATATTCAGGCCAAAGCGACATAAATATTGGACTACCGGTAGCTTACAGGCCTCACTCCAAGCTTGAGAATATCTTTGGTATGTTTGTAAATACTGTAGTTATTCGCTTGCAATGCGAAAAAGATCAGACCTTTGAAGAAATTATCAGAAGTTCCAACCGGTCAGCACTTGATGCCATAGATCACCAGGACCTCGCGTTTGATAAAGTTGTTGAAATAATAAATCCCGAAAGGTCACCTAATATAAATCCTTTATTTCAAGTAGCTTTCGCATGGCAAAATAATTTAGATGAACCATTTGCGCTTGAAGGAATAGCATATAAAAAGCTCGAAAAGACAGAAAGAGCAACCGAATTCGACATTACTTTAAGCTTATGGGAAAACGGCAATATAATTGAAGGTACATTTGAATATAACCTCGACGTTCTGAAACACGAAAGTGTTATCAGACTAAAAGATAATTTCCTGAACTTGCTTCATCAATTAGTTGAGCACTATGACACCAAGGTTGGATCAATTTCAATGATTACAGCAAACGAACTGAAGCTAATAGGCACTTTTAACCAAACCAGCTCTGATTATCCGAAAAATAAAACAATAGTCCGATTATTTGAAGAACAAGTTAAACTGTTCCCTCAAAAAATTGCCGCAGTTTTTAATGAAAGTCATCTTTCGTATTATGAGCTAAACTGTAAGGCTAATCAGCTCGCCAGAACTTTACGCCTAAAAGGGGTCAAGCCGAATACGCCCGTAGGAATATTTGTAGACAAATCAATTGACATGATTGTCGGGATATTTGGTATTCTGAAAGCCGGGGGCGCTTATGTCCCCATCGATCCTGAATACCCCGATCAAAGAGTAAGTTTTGTTATTAACGATTCCGGATGTAAGGTTATTCTTACACAAAAAAGGTATAATCATCTTCCTTTTGAAGGTATTGTCAAACTAAACCTGGACAGTGGAGAAACATTTCATAGCGATGCATCCGATGTTGAACCCATAAATTCACCTGAAGATCTTGCCTATATAATTTACACATCAGGAACTACCGGTACGCCCAAAGGAACACTTATCCCACATAGAGGTGTAGTAAGATTGGTTAAAAATACTAATTATATAGAGTTTACCCCTAACGACAGGGTACTTCAAACTTCGTCGATAGTTTTCGATGCTTCAACCGAAGAAATTTTTGGTGCACTGCTTAATGGAAGTTCACTCTTTGTAATCGACAAGCATACAGTATTAGATCCCAATTCGTTCGGTACAATTTTGTCAAAACACAATATTACCATTGTTGACCTCTCATCGGCTCTATTCACGCAAATTGCAGAGGTACGCCCGGATATATTTAAAGATGTAAAAAAATTAATTCTCGGAGGCGATGTAATTTCACCCCCTCATGTCAATAAAGTCAGAAAAGAAAATCCAGGCATTGCTATTATAAACACTTATGGACCCACTGAGAATTCTTGCAATTCAACAGGATTTTTAATCGATAAGGATTTCGAATATAACATCCCCATAGGAAAGCCTATAAGTAATTCAACAGCTTATATATTTGACAATAGTATGTTATATCAGCCCGTTGGAATTATCGGAGAATTGTATGTAGGTGGAGATGGGTTGTCCAAAGGTTATTTAAACCGCGATGATTTAAATAAAACTTCTTTTATCCACAATCCCTACAACCCAGAAGAAAGGCTTTACAAAACAGGCGACCGGGCTCGATGGTTGCCCGACGGGAACATAGAATTCCATGGTAGAGTCGACAACCAGATAAAAATACGCGGTTATCGCGTAGAACTTGAAGAAATAGAAGCTGTAATTTCCAGCATGGAGGGAATTATAGAAGCAGTTGTAAAACCAGTTAAATTAGAAGATGGTGATTATAAACTAGTTGCCTTTCTGAATATTAAAGACTCCTTTACTGTTGATGCGTCGCAGATAACCAGTCAGATTAAAAGTAAGCTGCCTCCATACATGGTTCCTTCAGCTTTCAAATTCTTGAAAGGCTTTGCAAAAAATGTAAATGGGAAAATTGATCGGAAAGCGCTGCATTTTGACATAAATGAGCTTGGTGGAGAGATGCTTCCGGATAAAAATACCCTTACCGGAACAGAGTCGGTTTTGCTGAATATATGGTGCGAAATACTCAAACTAAAAAACATTACTGTTAGCGATAACTTTTTCGAAATCGGAGGAAATTCACTTTTAACAATTTCAATGGCTGCCAAAATTGAAAAAACATTTCAGGTAGAATTTAATATCAGAAGTGTTTTCAGTACACCAACTATAAAAGATCTGGCAGAATTGATAGATTTGAAAAGTAGTTCTAAATTACTAGAAAAAATTAAGACTAATAGCAACTCGGGGAAAATTATAACCGGTGAAATCTGACCTTAGGAAATAGGTATTTTATGAGATCAGGTTTTCATCGGCCTCGATATATTGAAGTTCGATGTTTTGTGTGGATGCGACACTTAAAATAAATTCATTGTAGTTTTTTGAGAAAATAAACGCTTCAGTAGGAATTTGGCATTCGGAAATCTGTAGTTTGTTATAGCTGAAATACGGCGAAATTGATATTTTAGACAAATCGGTTAACAAGCCAATTCCAGCCATCTTCAGAAAAGCCTCCTTCCTTGTCCAGATCTCATAAAAACGGATTATCTGATTTTCAGTGTCGGAATCTGTATCGTAAATATATCCGTATTCACTTGCAGAGAAGTACGATCGGACTACTGATTCCATGTCTGGAATATGATTTAGCTTCTCAATATCAATCCCGATCCTCAAATTATCTTTAGCAATTCCAAGTGCAAAGTATTTCCCGGAATGAGAAATATTAAAATCATGATTTAGCCCTTGGATAAAAGGCTTTTCACCGTTGCTATAGTGGATAATAGCATTAGGCAAATCTGTATTTCCGCTATCGTATAAGTATTTTTTCAATAAGCCGTGGGTCACAATATAACAGACCCTGTCTTCCTCATGTAAAAACCGGGAAGCTTTTTCCAATTCACTACATGTTAGATATTTAACAAATATCCCGGTCCTATTTTTAAATATTGCAGAATTGCCGTAGATAATATTCATTATTTCACACTTTTGCATAAAGTGAAAAACCACTTCAATAATTATTAATTTATTAATTTAGCAGTAGTATGCTGAAATTGCAAATATTTAGCTTAACAATCAGAAAACCTAAAATACTAATAAAATAAATATGCATAATTTAAAGGTTTTTCAAATCAAATACCTTTTGAATTTCAGAATGTGGCTTCTAGGAATTCCAATAGTTTTATTAAGCTGCAACTCGAAAAAGCAGGTTCATACATCCATTGGCAAGGGCCAGGTTATAACAATTGAATCAAAACAACTTCGGGAAAATCGTGAGATTTATGTATACATTCCGGAAAGTGCCAACTTTTCAAAAACAGAGCTTCCTGTGTTATATATACTTGATGCTGAAGATTATTTTGACCCTGTAACCGATATGATTGAGCTTTTTAGTAAAGGAAATAAAAAAGGCAGTTTACCATTAATGGCTGTAATAGGTATTCCCAATACTAACCGGGACAGAGATCTGACCCCTACCAGGGACTTACATGCCTCCTTAAGTGCTTCTGTCCCTTTAAATGATAATGATTTTAAGAACACCGGAGGTGCCGGGAATTTTACCTTATTCATCCAGAATGAATTAATTCCCTACATCAATACTAATTTTCATTTGTCGGGGAAAAGAATCTTAATTGGACATTCTTTTGGAGGTCTAATGGCAGTAAACACACTACTAAACTACGAGGGAGTATTTGAAGGATATCTTACAATAGATCCCAGTACCTGGTGGGATCAAAGAGAAATGACAAAACAAGCGGTAGCATCTGTTGCTGTGAAGGATTTTAAAGACATTGCTTTTTTTTATGCTAATTCTTATTATAACAGATACCTTTCATATTCGCTTAAGAAAAACGACCCCAAAGACCCTTATTTAAATGAAATAAACTTTGGCAGAATTTTTACCAGCCAGGCTCCAAACATGCCATTCTTTTCCTGGATCCGTTACGAATCTGAATGGCACGAGTCGGTTCCGTTAATTGCTATTTATGATGGTCTTCAGGAAATAAATAAATTTTTTAATACCAAAATACAAACGGATTCCATGGTTCATCAGGAATCTGGTGCCTTAAGGTTGTTGTATGATGAGCTTGATGAACTCTCAATCAATTCGGGAAAATATATCAGAGACTCAAATTATTATAAAAGTTATACCGATTCTGTTCATTCAAGCGCTAATCTATTCAGGCTTATGGGCGACATGTTTTTAACCAAAGGCGATTCCCTTAGTGCGTTAAAAAATTATGAAAAATCAATTATCCATAACCCTAAAAATTTTCCAGTGGCTGCAAAAGTAAATCATCTAAAAACCAAACTAAATAAATAGCATTATCAATTTTATCAAGCGCTGATTCCACTATTATCATTAAAAAAATGATCAAATTTTAGCATCTGATAAGTTTTATATTATAAACAGAAGATTAATTTTGAAGTAATTTGTATAGAATCGAAATGTAGCGGGTAGAAAGTAAAAATAACTGTATGATCGAGGAATTAATCAAAGAGCTAGACAGAAAAAATGTACAGCTTACATGTACTGATGGTAAACTTAAGTTTTCGGGACCTGAGAATGAAATCACTCCCGAATTGTTGTCAAGACTTAAGGAAAATAAAGAATTACTTATTAAATATCTTACCTCCCAAGGTCAAAAGAACGAAAGCTTTCCTGATTCAAAGAGTCTTATCCTGTTTCTTGAAAATAAAAACTATAAATTCCAGATAGAAAATACAAGGCTAATATACACTCCTCCTTTAACCGGGCACAATGAGGAGGTAGAAAATGCCATTACCAAACACTATAGGAACTTATATTATTATTACTGGCCACTTCCCAATAAGAATCTTGTTCCTATTCAGCCCGAGGGCTCTGCTGATCCGTTCTTTATTGTGCATGGCGAACAAGCAAGTCCTATAATGAAAACTGTTTTCGGGCCCGAAATGCCTCTATTCGATTTTTTCCATCAAAGTGAAGATGGAAGTAAAATGAACTACAGAGGAATAAAAAAAATGGCCAAATACTATCTGGATCAACTGCTCCTCATTAAAAACGAAGGAGAGTATATGCTCGGGGGATATTCCTTTGGGGGCCTCCTGGCCTATGAAATGGCATTACAGATGAAAGCTATGGGGAAAAAAATCAAACTGTTAATTTTAATTGACACAGTAACCCCAAAATTCAAAGGGTGGGAAGTAAAACCAAAATTTAATTTTTATTCTGTTACAAAAAGATTTAAATACTACATTTCAGACCCATATAAAGAATGGTACAAGAAAAACGTTACCTGTAATAAATATTTCTTACGAAAGGAACCCCTACCTCCAGAACTACGCCAATTTTATATAATAAATAATTACATTATTGACTCAAAAAAATATAAACCTAGTAAGTTCGAAGGTAAGTTGTACCTGATAACTGCAGAAGGTCAAAAACAATATGAACAGAAAGACCCATACCTTGGCTGGAAGGATTTTATTAAAGGTGACATTGAAGTCATTACAACTCCGGGAAATCATTTTGACATTATAAAGAATCCGGAAAACGCCAAAAGCCTGTCAAAAGTAATCAAACAAATTGCAGAAAAGGAAATGATGCTGAATCGAGATTAATGTAATAGATAATTAGCGCTGCCCAACATAACTCATTAAGAATTTTCCCCAAATCTAACATGTTGGTATGTCATTAAAATACCAACATGTTTTCTCAAGTTTAATACTGAAATTCTATTTTTCAGCAATTCCAGTATTGTGTTAGATACATTTTTATTATCCTAAAAAATAACAAACTAAATATTGCTCCGTTTATAACCACAAATTGTCAATGAAAATATTGAGTTTATCAAAAAATATCTGATCTGCTGTTCTGAATTACAATGATAAAATAAAAATGACAAAGCACTTTTTCGTATTGACTTTATAATAAATAAATTTTCAAACTATGTTAGTAAAGTTAAGAAACGTGGCAGCAAATAAACAAATTCTTTGCTCAGGTAAATCGGCACTTTTAAGAACTTCCTATATCATTTTACTGTTGCTGATTTTTTCAACCGCATCTGGAACAACATACTATGTATCCACCACGGGGAAAAACAGTAATAACGGATTGTCTGCAAATACACCATGGGGTACCGTAACCCATGCAGCAGCTCAGGCGGTAGCCGGAGATGTCATATATATCAAGGCAGGTTTGTATCAGGGCGAAAATGTATCCGTAGAAAACTCGGGTACAGCAACTGCACCAATTATTTTTCAGGGATATCAGAATACACCAGGCGATAGTCCCACTTCCCTTAATAAGCCCGGCGAAGGCGTGGACCATACAAAATTACCTGTTCTTACTGAAATGGGAGTAATTGGAATATCTATCGATAAAAAAAGTTACATCGAGTTTAGAAATATTGGTGTTACCAAAAGTTCAAGCGGCTTTTTGATTTACGGTGCACACCATATAACCATCCGAAATGTGTATATGGATGAAATTGGGATGGGAGTAAGCGGTGTGGGTATTTATTTTATTGCTTCAAATAATTTTCTGGTGGAAAATTGTCAGATTTCCGATGCCGGAATGAACAACTTCTGCATGATGCAAAGCAACACCGGTACCCTCAAAAACTGTAATAGCTATTCGGTGCGATACACAAATGATGCAACCGACTACCATATTGTTATGGGGGATGCACAAAATATTACAGTTCAGAATTGCCAGGCATACAACTTGCATTCCCTGCAAGGCGGGCATCCGGGGCATGGGATCGGTATTAAAGATGTTTACAAAGGCGGGAAATATCCTAACCCACACAGCACCAATAATAAAATTATAAATTGCGCTGCTTACGATATGGGCGAATATTTCTTTGTCGCTCACGAAGCTTATGGAAACGAATTTACAAATTGTACCGCTATAGGTCATTACGACAACCCTGCCCAGGATTACTGGAGCGAAGGGATTAACATTCGTGATGGGGCCCATGATAATAAGTTTAACTTTTGCCATATTGAAGGTACCCGCACCAGTGTGGCTTTTCAAAATACTGTGGAAGGCCCAACAAACTCCGATGGCTCCGCGGCACCCCAAACATGCTATAACAACACTCTTTCTAACTGCTTGTTCCTGAACTCGGCTAAAGGTATCGAAATGTGGGATGCCAAAAACAACCTGATTAAAAACTGTGTCTTCGACGGTGCCGGAAAATCCACCCTGGTGCGATTTCTTTACGCTACGAAAAACGAAGGAAATACCTGCCGCAATTCTATCATTACCAATGTTTCAGGTTCCCTCAAATCTGATGATGGTGGCAGTGGAAGCAATATACCTTTCACTTATACCAATTTCTGGAAAAACAGCTTTGCAATGCCGGCAGGTACGGGTAATATGGCCACTGATCCTCTTTTTGTCAATTCAACTAATAAGGATTATCATCTTAAATCCGCTCAAGGTCATTGGGATAGATCAACCAACAAATGGGTTACTGATAATGTTTCCAGTTCCTGCATTGACAAGGGGAATCCTGCCGATAACTATGCCCTGGAACCAAGTCCTAATGGCAATGTTATTGATTTAGGTATTTATGGCGGTACTGCTGAAGCTTCCAAGAGCTTAAAAACGATAACCGCAGTAACAGATCTTTCTGAAGACAATGATAAAGATCTAAATGTTTATCCCAACCCATTTCGTTTTACCTCAACAATTAATTTCTCTTCTGATATTAATGATGTTATTAACATTAGTCTTTATGATATCAGAGGAAGACAGATAAAAGAATTGTTTAAAGGGAAAATAACCCCCGGATTATTAAGTTTACCCTGGGATGGAACAAGTTCTAACGGTCAAAGGGTAATTAACGGTATTTATCTTCTGAAACTTGTTTCGGAATCAGGTATTAATAAAACATGTAAAATCTTTTTCCAACAATAACCATTTTTACCACTGTCTTCTAATTCAACTTACAATCTTAGTAAAGACAATAAGTTGTAAATAAATTACGATTGGATATATTTTGTATTGTGTGTATATTCGAAAGTAAATTTAAGAGAACTTAAAAATTCTCTTAAATTTACTTTCGAATATTACCTTACAGAAATAAAACCTAACGAGTGAAAGCTAAAAGTCTTATAAAAAAAATCGCAGTATACCCGAAATCAATTATTTGGAGTAAAGTAAAAAAAGAAGGAGTTATTTTCCCACATGCCTTTGCTATTGCAATAGACGATATGGGATGGAATTATGGAAGTAATAATGGAGAGAATGGGGAACCCGGGCCATACAGAATTGGTCTAAATAAAAAATTGGGCCTCAACGACTATAAAGCAGTAGTAAATGTAGGTAAGAAAGTTGGAGCCCGTATCCAGGGCTTGTTCGTACTATGTGAAATGGACCGAAACAATACTTGTGCGAAATATCCCACTACAACAATGTTTGGAGAAGACTGGGATAACACGGGAAATGTTTGTGATGAGCAAATTGAAATAATGGATTATGTTCGAAACCAGGCAGCACACCTCGAATTTGGTATGCATGGCGTTGGCCATGAATTTTGGCCAGCAAAAAATAAAAAAGTGCGTGCTGAATGGTATAATTTTGAAGAGAAAAAAAGTTGGCCTGAAGAAGAATTAATTAAACATATTGAATGCTTTAAAGAGATAATGGCCCAATATGGATTAACACCGGAGAATGGCCATTCTTTCCCCGAGAGTTTTGTCCCCTGCGCATGCGCATATTACTGGAACCCTAATGGAAAATATAGCTTAGGTTCACTCTTATATAAAAATGGGACTAAATATGCAAATACCTTATTCCCATTAATAACTGAATTAAATCCTCCCCAAGAACCTAATGGAGGAGGATTTGATCAGGGCTTACATGTAATTAACAGATTAAACTGGGGCAACGAATGGTGGTGTTTAAATTCGCTACCTTCCGAACCGATTGAAAATCAAACTACAGATATTGTTGAATCGCACTGGGCAAACTGGTTGGCTCAGGATTCGTTTCTGCAGAATGAGGTTACACAAAAGTTTATCGATTATTATAAAATGGTTCAGGCTTGTCCAACCCGTTATATTGCAAAAAATACGGAACAATTACACTCCCAATGGTTATATAATAAATATACTATAATTACTGAAACTTCACCAGGTAATGTTTTAATTGACAATTCCAAAATGCCTGATGAAGTGTATGCCTATAAAATTATAAGCTGTTTGGTTCTGAAAATAAAATTAGAATCTAATCACCATATTTCATTTGCACTCCTTAATAACAATAGTATTTGCTCGTATTTTGAAGAGGCCGGTTACGCATTTTTATATTTACCCCCCTTACAACAGCAAACTTACTCATTAAAATATAACATTGGAACCGAATGTATGCCCGAATATATATTTAATGATGGTACATATAACGTATACAGTTTTTTTAAGGAATACAATAAAATAAAAATAAATATAAAGGTGTATGGTCACCAGTTGGTTAAAATAAAGTGCAGAAATCCGGTTTCAATACACTCTACGAATAAAAACTTAAAAATCATTGACAAGTCATACTCCGAAGAGCAAAATATGTTTACAGTGGAATTAAGAGCCAGGAATTTTCAGGGTGAGATAAGTGATCTAATTTTGAATTTTGGAAAATAAAAACGTTCACTATGGTTTGGTTAAGCTTCGATTTAGTTCATTAAGCCAAAGGTTAAATCCATTCATATTCCAATGTGTATCTGAACGATAAAAAATCTTACATGGAGTGTTTTTGGATTTTGTGTATATATCAATCATTTTCATTTTTAGTAATTCATTATTCTGTAAATTTGGAATTAAGTTATTATAATTTTGGCAATCGGGTTGAATAACACTAATTGGATTTGGAATAATTGAAAAATAGACTTCTTGAAAACCCATTGTCTTATAATGTGTATAAATATTATTTAATAAATTAACCTTACTGTTGAGGTAATCCTTTGTTACACTATCAGTAATTGATGATTTAGTAGATGAATAAAATAAGTAATTGCCTTTTTGCGAAACAATTACATCAGAATTGACTTTCTTGAAAAGATAATATCTTAACCTGGCCTTAAATTCTTTAAAGGCTGTAAAAATTCGGGAATCAAAAATAATAAACTCTAAATTTACTTCAGTGTTTTTATTGAATATTACATTCAGGATATTTTTAACTATAGCAGTCTTTTTCGGTTCTTGTACAGCATGTAAATTAACTGTTGATTTTACCAGATTCATGGCCGTTAGACTATCTAAAGCATTAAGATTCCGTTCCACAATTTCGAAAAGTAAAACATTTGTTTTATCCTTTTTAAGCTCAATTGGCTTAACTGGAGAATTTCTCCACCAGGGATATTCAATATCATAAATCGTATCGACGCCAGCCAGTTGAGCTTTTGATTTAAGATAACTCGAACTCAGATAACTGTCATGCACAATGCATAAATTAATTCTTTTTTCAGTAACAAACTTTTCCTCCGGAATTTCAACAGGATCAAATCCGACAGGCTCCTTTATTAAAGGGAAATATGACATACCGTATAAATCGCCATATGTATACTTATCAGATCCAAGTAGTGAATTTGATGTATACTTATAATGAGCAATTCTACCAACAAGAATTTCCGATTTGCTGGCGACAAGAAAGAATAAAAAAAGAGTTGTTACAATAATTAAAAAACTTCGCATACTAAAATTGAAAGTAAATAAACTGTCTACTACTAAACTCTCCGAAAAAATAAATGAATAATAAAACCATTCCGTAAGTTGACCAACGGATAAGTCGGGGCCACTTAATTAATACAGCAGAAATGCTAATCCTGTTTTGAAGCAGATGAATGCTTTCAAGAAAGATAATCAATAAAACTGAAAATAGTAATTCTGCATTTCCTAATCCTAAATTTTCTAATACCGGTTTATGATTAAACAAACTTGAAAACAGTTCAGGTATGCCGGCAAAGATGCGTTCTGATATATATAAAGCAGACTTGGCATCATTTGCTCTAAAAAAAATCCAAGCAAAAGTAACCAATAGAAAAGTTGTTACTACAGGCAGGAAAGTTAGTTTGTCTAAATGTAAAACGTTGTTTACCTTATTGCGGATATTTTGGGTTATAAGGGCAAAAACCAAATAAAATCCATGTATAGCTCCCCAAATAATAAAAGTCCAGTTAGCACCATGCCATAACCCGCTTACCAAAAATACTATAAACAAATTTAAATACCACCGGGGGACTGAAATACGGTTCCCTCCAAGTGGAATATACAAATAGTCCTTAAACCATGTAGATAAAGAAATGTGCCAACGCTTCCAGAATTCCTGAATACTTCCTGAATGATAAGGCTTATCAAAATTTGTCATTAGTTTGAAACCCATTACACGTGCGGCACCAATCGCCATATCGGAATATCCTGAAAAATCGCAGAATATCTGATATGAAAAAAAAACTGTTGCTATTATAAAACTAAGACTATTGTGTTGTTGGGGATTATTGTATACCGTATCTACTACAATTGCTAAACGGTCGGCTATTACAACTTTCTTAAATAAACCCCATATCATTAATTTCAACCCGCTTGCAACACGGTGATAATCAAAATCGTATTTGGCTCTAAATTGATGCAATAAGTTCTGGGGCCGCTCAATTGGTCCGGCTACAAGTTGAGGATAAAACATCACGTATAAAGAATAAATCCCAAAATGCCGCTCTGCTTTTTGGTTTCCACGATAAACTTCAATTGTATAGCTCATTGCCTGAAAAGTATGGAAGGAAAGCCCAATTGGCAGCAAAATTGATAAATATGGTACCGGGTTTGTAAACCCAAAGTTATGCATCAGGAAGGATAAACTTTCGTTCAGGAAATTGAAATATTTAAAAAATCCAAGTACTCCAATATTGGCGACCAAACTAAGAATTAAAAAAAACATTCTCTTTTTACCTTCCGCTTTCTCGATATAAATCCCTGCGAAATAATCGACTACAATTGTAAATCCTAAGATCAGAATATAAACCGGAACAAAAGCCATATAAAAATAACAACTGGTTATTAATAGCAAAAGCCATCTCCTATTATAATCTATAGCAAAATAAAGTGAGGTTACAATAATAAAAAAAACAAGGAAATGTAACGAATTAAAGAGCATAAACCATCATTATTTAATAGCAATAAAAAACTTCAGAAAGCGCGATCTCTGCATATATATTACTATAATTAGAGATACTAATAATATTAAAACAGAATAAACTATATTAACACCAAACAAATGAGAAAATTCAAATTTCAGGTAAAGAGTATTAAACAGGTTCCCGATAATAACATGTATTAAAAAAATACCTAAAGAATTTTCGCCCGTAAGCTTTATAAATCTTCCAAATCGACCTTTGTGCGAATAATTAAATGAAATTATATATAAGGCAATTACATTAGCGAGGGTAAACAGGGTATCATATCCATCCCAAACTATGTCCAACATCAGGTTTTGTGATTTTGAAACGAAAATACCAAAAAGGAATAAAAAGGACATGGATATCAAAATTGTAATAATGGCAATGATCCGGTATTGTTTAAAGTTAATTTTATCTTTATGATAGAACAAAATTCCTCCAAGCATAAAGTACCCGATGGAATATCCGAAAATTCCTCTGAATGCATTGAAATCACTGAAATAATTTGAATATAATTCTTTGGCTGAAAATAAGTTGAATAAACAATTTACTACTACAATAGCATCGGATATTAATTTATTACCAAAAGTTAAAATCAAAACACATACAAAAAAGAAATAGAAGTGCTTTATATTGTTTTTAAAGGAAGTAAATATTAGTGGCAGAAATATATAAATAACTATTAAAGCTTCCAGAAACCAAAAGTGATTGATCCAGCCAATCCGCAAGTCAAATATTCTTCTTGCAATACCAAAAACAGAAAATGTTAATGACCCATATCGAATATAGGAAAGTGAAACCAATGTAATAACCGACCATATTAGAATTAAAATTACAATACCAATCATTTTACGAATATGCTTTTTAATGTCAAGCTCGGATTTATTGAGCAATAATGCGCCGTTAACAAAAAAGAAAATTGGAACACATGTACTTAAAATAGCCTGAAAAAAGTAATTCCAATATGCGGATAAACTTGCGTTACCCAGAATATTACTGTTAAAATTGTTAAAATGGTAAATAATCACAAAAAAAATGGCAATGGCTTTTAACAGGTCGAAAAAATCGTACCGTATCTTTTTTTCTAATTCTTGCATTATAATAGTAGCTGGATTTTGTTATTACTATCGTTTTTGAAAATGTTAACAAAACTGGTTAAGAATTTATAAACCTTTTTTTAACGATAATACGCTTGATTTGATTTTTAACATTCTGCAATATAAGTTCTTTAAGCCAAGCAAAATAGTTGTCAGTCCATCGCTGAGGATGGACATTAATCATTATTTTCACAGGTAACTTATTGGCTTTTAAAGCTTTTATAATATCATAAGTTGAATGTATTTCATAATGGTCAAAATGAGATATTTCTCCGGAAATATTTACTTTGTCCCTAACACTCACTTTATCACCGTCCCATCGTCGGCCGGTATCGGTTAAATACAGAACGGAAGAAAAATCTACATCGTAATAAGGCTCTCCGATAATACCAAGTTGCTTATAACTATATTTATCCCATATCTTTCGATTGTCATATTTCGAGAGGGGGCTTCCATGCATACACACCGTCGAAACAGATAAGATTTGCCTAAACTTATTCAAATTTGTTTTAAACTCCTCATAAGCAAGATCTATATTCCCGTTGCATGAATCCATAGTTTCATAGTGATAACCAATTTCGTGCCCCAGGGCTGCAATTTGTTTGATAATACTAACATTAAAGCTTTTATCTGTAATGCGAAAATAATAACTACCACAAATACCCAAATTGTTTTCTATTTGAGCCGTAGTTAAAGAATTTCGGGGCAACAGATCTACATCGTGCCTTAGCACTATTGCTTTTGGTTTGGGATTTACTAAAAACTTTTCGAAAGTTTGAAATGTATACCCCTGATTGAGTAGGCTCGTAAGTAATTCCTTATAAGCTGATAATGTAAAATCCATTAATTAAACTTTAATTGGTATGAAGGGTTTTCTTTCATAATTTCCTTACTTGCCGGATAATTTTCAACAAACCAAACCAAAAATGCGGTACAGTCTATTTTATCTTCTAGCATCCGTTTACGTTTTTCCTGCCATTTCAGATTATCATCCGAGTTACTCAGAATTTCTATACCCTTTTGTATGGCTTTTTCCTGATCTTCTTCAGATTCTGAAAAATTGAATACCAAACCGTATTTACTTTCTTGCTCAATGGTGGTAAATATTTTTGAGTTATTGATGAATATTCCTGGTACACCGAGCATTGCACCTTCCGAGATCATGGTTGCACTCTCGCCAAACATTAATGAAGAAAATGCCATAGCATCGTGCATCTGCTCGGGAGCTATTGGTATTTTATACTTCCTCAGCTCCTGGGGAAGTGGTTTTTCGGACGATATAAATACTCTGGCGTATTTGGAAAACTCTTTTACAGCTTCTATTTTATGGTTAAGTGAAAAACCTTTATGCCCAATATCGTGAGTTGCATTCCACGATACAAAACGTAAAATGACGTACCGCTCCGAAGGGTCAACTTTTAAACTTTTTAATACCTGTGCCGAAGGCTCAAAAATATTTGGATGCAGATATAACAGCTCATGGTATCCTCTGTACCTGATTTCCTTCGGCCCCATTTCAGGATGAGGATAATCGCCTGTTAGAATGGTTTTCGTAAATGGCTTGTAGAGTTTTATCTGTTCAAAATTATAGGTATCTTCAAACGAAATATGAGGTTTGCGTAACAGCCATGCAACCTGTGCGGCATAAATCGACCCGTGACTCAAATAAACGTCTGGTTTAAATTTTAAGCTGGTTAAAAACATTTGCCAGTTAAACTTTAATAATCCCCATATTTTCCCTGAAAGTGAATTATAATGCTTGCCAAAACATTTAAAAGTAAAATTTGCAGCTTTTAAAAGCTCTATCTCAAATTCCTTTTGCCTGCAGGTAAATAGTACCGAATGGCCTTGCGACTGCATAACAGTAGCAAAGGGACGAAAAAGATGTACATGTGCGGGATGTCCTATATCAATCAAAATTTTCATTTTTTTGCAATTATTGAGGTCGTAGCAAAAACCTGCTGACCTAATTTAACACTGGGAAGATATTGTTTGGGGATTATAATATCCACCTGACTACCGAAGCGGATCATTCCAAACCATTCGCCTTTTTCAATGGTATCGTCTACCTTAACATACGAATCGATCCTTTTTACCAGTTTTGAAGCAGTCTGTACTATTCCGAAATATTCATTTTCTTTGGTCGCGATTACCATTGTATTCCGTTCGTTTCGTAATAAGGCTTCGGGATGTTTTAGCGATAGAAACTCTCCTTCTATATGCTTGTTTAATACAATTTTCCCCGATACTGGTGCACAGTTTTTATGTACATCGAAAGGTGTCATGTTTATACCAATAAGCCACGAGGGCTGATTTAACAATGATGTCCCCGCAAGTTCGGTTAAGGAGGCCTTCAGGCCTTTTTTAACAGTAACCGGAATATCGCCAGAAGAAATTTCCTGAATGTAAATAATATTGCCATCGGCTGGCGATATAATTTCATTTTCCAGTGCTTTCACTTTTCGACGAGGGGTATGCCAAAAACGTACCATTGTAAAACCAAAAGCTACTCCCAAAGCAAGAAAAGGTGCTACTGCAAATGAAACAAAAACAAGCTGATTTCCGAGAATCCGGTTCAGAACGATCATTAACCCTGAAGTGAGAACTATTACTGCAACGTTGTCTATGTAAAGATAAATTAGTCGGATCCTTGTTTTTTTATGCAGGTATAAATATATACCGGTACTTACAAGCAGGGATTCCAATACGATTAAAAGCTGTATCATAATTATTTCCGTTTAATAAATAAGTAGGGGGTAAGGAGCAGATACATAAAAGAGGGCAGCATGTCCTTTGTGGACCAAACTGCGTTTTCTTTCTTAAGTTTTAAAGTTTTCAAATAGTCCGATAATTTCATTTTTCCTTTTAATATTTCCTTGGCAACAACTGTTGTGTCGGTTATACGTTCAATCCATGCTATATCTTTTACATGACTGTTGTTGATGCTTACCGGTTTGTTTTCCAGGTAATCAACCATCATTTTAAGTAAATTGATATTAAGCTTGCTTGCTATGGAGTGCCATTTCCATGCCCGGGGATTTATTTCAAGCATCTTAAATTCCCCCGTAGCAGGATCTTCCATAAACTCAACCTCCGACAAGCCAAAATAATCAATTTTACTCAGAAATTTCAACGACAGTTCCTCTACTTGAGCAATATCAACCGTAACTGCAAAAGTAGTAGAGTTCCCAAAGTCCATAGGATTTTGCCTGATTCTGTTGGCACTGAAACTTCCATACGAAATGCCGTTGGCAAAAAACGAGCCATAGGAATATAACGATTTAGCCCCTCCACTAAGAAATTCCTGGACTATCACCTCTTCTGGCGGTATTATTTTCACAATTTTATTATAATTTTCAATTAAGACTTCCTGATTAGGACAAAAGAAGACTTTTTTCCCCGTTGCTTTATGAAAAGTATGCATAACTGCAGGTTTTATTACTACAGGGTATGTTATACTTCGGGCCAGTGCTTCAACTTCTTCTAAAGTATCGGGAAAATAACTTTCGGGAATTGGAATTCCCAGTTCCTTCGCCTTTAGGTAAGTGTATCTTTTGTTGTAGCAGATATCAATTACAGCGGGAGGTGCAATAGATAAATAAAATAACCGGCTTAAATCATCATATCTTTCCGAAAGAAATTTTATTAATGAGTCGTTGGTGGCAATCAAAAGGGCATCTCTTTCCGTTCTGTTACCGATAAGCAATTCATACAAATGATCGTGATTGCTGAATATTGAAAAATGGTCACATGCATTGGAATAACGTGCAACGGAAGCCCATTCTCTATTAAAAATATGTACGGATATCCCAGCCGATTTAGCTAAGCGCGCAAGCCCTAATGCTTGTATATGATTTCCAAGGATGTAAAGATTTTTTATCATAATTATTTAATTTCTTTGAGATGAACGATAATGGTACTGTTTCCGTTAAAATTGGGTTTCATGATATTTGGCGATTATGCACGCATAAACATCTTTTATCCTTGAAGCAATTCTTTCCGAATCGAGCATCAACTCAAAAATACGGTCTCTGGCTTTTGTCTTCTCGTTTATCCTCGAAAAATCAAGGGCGAGCATAATTTTCTCTGCAACATCATCCGGTGTACTTTCGGTAAGATAACAACCTTCTACATTTCCATACAAGTGCCGGACATCTCCTACATTGGTGCTTACAACAGGACAGTTGCAGGCCATGGCTTCTTTGATGAATTGTGGAGAACCTTCTGAAAAGGAGGTAAGCAGAGCGCAATCAACTGAATTAAGTAACACATTAACCTGCTGCCGACTATATCCTTTTAACTCTATCAGTTTAATTTTTCCCCCGGTCAATTTTTCAACAAGATCGCAGGCTTCTTTTGCCAAGGGGTAATTTTTAACCTTTACGCCAAATGAAGATGAAAACAGGATATTGGTATATTTAACGGAGCAGCCTGATAGAGCAATAGCATCACTTTTTGCAATTGGGTAAAATGTTTTAGTATCGATACCGCAAGGAATGAGAAAATTATACTTATTATTTTTAAATCTTCTCATCATCGACTCTTCAACAAAAATTGAGGCCGCTGAAAGCAGGTGTGTTAAAACGGAAAATTTCAGGTTGCGGGGATCGTTAATATCAGATCCGTGGAAAGTTGTAATAACAGGTACCCGACGTTGAAGATTCGCCAGGAGCCCTGATAATCCATAGTGTGCGTGAATAATGTGAGGCCTGATTCTTCTGATTTCTTTCTTTAGCATCATAAAATGCGTTAAATAACCAACTAGACCTTTCCTTTTAATTGGAAAAATAGCCACTTCTACCCCGGTATTTTTTAAAGCTTCGGTTTGTTCAATTACAAACGGCGAAACTTTTCCGGTTGTAACGCTACAAACAATTAAAATTTTCATGAATTATTTTTTAAAAAATGGCTCTAATGTCTGCGCCACAATAACACTCCAGCAGTTATTTTTCAACGAATCACGCACTCTTTCTTCACTGATTGCTGCCAGGTTTTTACTAACAACTTCTAAAGCGTGGGCAAAATCTTCGGCGGTATCATTACACACAATTCCATTTTCATTGGTTACCGATAATTTATTTTCGTAGGTGCCGGTTGCAATTGTAAATAGCCCTGAAAGAGCATATTCGTAGGTTTTAGTAGCGGGCTGGCAATTAAAATAATCTGTTATCGGAACATATGCCACACCAATGTTACTTTTTTCAAAATATTGCGGTAATTCTTCATAGTTTTTATGTCCTTCATAAATTACTACCGACCCTAAACCGCACCTATCAATGGTTTCTTTAATTTTCAAAATATCGTAGTCGCCCCCATAACCAACAATTGAATAACTTATTTTGCTATGGAATTCAGGGTTCTTTTGTAGAAAAATTCCAACTCCTTCAATTGTCTTATGTATGTCCCTGATTTGCCTTACAGCTCCAACATATAATAAATTTAACCTGTTGAAATCGTGCCTGCCATTATAAAAGATTTCAGCTCCTAGCGGCAAAATTCTAACATGCTTGTGTTTTAATTTAATTTTCTGTTTAAGAGAATCGGATAAAATGAAAATCCTATCAAAAAAGTTTGCTTGAATTCGAATAAGTAAGTTATCCAAATTTCTTTTATAGCTATTAAGCGCCAGCGACCCTGTTCTTATATCCAATACCTTTAGGTTTGCGCGGCAAAAAACTGCAAGCAGGCTGCACAAATCGAAATAAACAACAAATACTATATCAGGTTTAAATATGCGGCAAAGACGAATACTATGAAAAAGAAACCGTATTATCCTCTTTATTTTATTTCCTTTGAATGGTATGTAATGAACATTAACACCGTCCATCAGCATTTTTTTCTGTCCCCTGTCATAACAAATGTATTGTATATCATACTTATCCTTTAAGTACTTGCAGTAATAATAATGACCGGCAGAATACCCGAACTGATTGCCATTTATAAGCAATAGCTTTGCTTTATTCATCTGTTTTATATAAAGATAAAATACGTTCCTGCTGCGAAGAGGTATCTTTTAAAAATTGCTGATTCCAATGGTGAAGCGGTATATTGAACCCTCTTTTAGGACGGTATAAAATTTCTTTTGGTAAAATTTGGTCAAAAGCATATTTTAACAGCCCTTTCTTTTCATTATTATAATATATAATGTTTTCAGGAAGAGAGAAGGCAAATTCAACAAGTTCCTTTTGCATAAACGGAACCCGACATTCAAGTGCTACACTCATGCTTACACGGTCCACCTTTGTAAAAATATCATCGTGAAGGTAAGTATGGAAATCCATGTATTGTAGCCTTTTAAAAGGTGTGAGTTCCGACTTATAAAATTTCTTAAAATACCAGTAATCATCATAATCCGATGGTATATCCCAAAATTTTCTGTAGTGTTGCTTTTCATATGGCAACAATCCTCCCAATAATTTTGCGTATAAATCAAATTGTTTAACCGATCTGTATTCTAGCTGGTTTATTGCCCGGCCAAGTGTGGAATATTTGTTCCTTTTTCTGATATTGCTTAAATATGGAGTTAAATATTGTAAAAAGCCGATATGCTTTTTACTATAATTCCAATATCTGAAATACCATTCGTACCCTCCAAAAAGTTCATCGCCTCCATCGCCAGTTAATACAACGGTTGATTTTTGCTTTGCAAATTCGGAAACTAAATACGAAGGTAAAGCTGAAGTATCGGCAAATGGTTCGTCGTACCACTCTTTAAACCGATTAAAATACCCATTGGCCGCCTGAATATCAAGAATTTTCTCAGAGTGCTCTGTGCTAAACAATTGAGCTACCTGTCTGGCGTACTTTGTTTCGTTATGCTCAGCAACATCGAAACCTATTGAAAACGTATGCAGTTGTTTACTAAACCTGGAAGCCGAGGCAACAACAGTGCTTGAATCTATACCTCCGCTCAGAAAAAAGCCTAATGGAACATCGCTAATCATTTGTTCTTTAACGCTCTTTTCAATTAATCCCCTCACTTTCTCCGAAGCTGCATCTATAGAATAGTTTTTCTCCTGTACCGGAAGTTCCCAATACCGATGAATTTTATAGCTGAAACTACTTGTACTGAAAACAAGGTAATGGGCTGGGGACAATTTATATATGTTTTTATATAGCGTCTTGGGAGTGGGGATGTACAAATAAGTTAAATAATCGTACAGAGCGGTACGGTCTATTTGTAACGAATCTCTTTCAAGGAACTTTTCTAAGGCTTTCAATTCAGATGCCCAACTAAATTTCAGTTGATGATCGGAAAAGTATAAAGGCTTAATCCCATAACGGTCGCGTGCCAATATAATTTCCTTTTGATTTCTGTCGCAGATAACAATTGCATACATCCCGTCGATGCGTTCCAGCAATTTTTCAATTCCCCATTCTATATAGCCATGAAGTACTACCTCTGAGTCGGAGTTGCTCTTAAAAATATATTTTTTCTGTAGCTCTGCTTTTAACTCCTGAAAATTATAAATTTCGCCATTTACAGTAATTACAATATCATTTGAAAGCATCGGTTGTCTGCCATTCTCCGATAAATCGAGAATGGATAAACGGCGGTGCCCCAAATAAATATTTTTATCGAAAAACTCTCCTTGCTGATCAGGACCACGATGCTTTAATGTTTCCAATGCCTCCCTGTTTACAGCAAGGTCGACCTCATTACAATACGAGCCAAAAATACCACACATCCGACAATTAGATTAAGTGAAAATGTAAATAGAATATTTATACTGGTTTATAGTTTTTTGAATTAAGAACTGCGGCCTGCTTATTTGCATACATTATTATAAATAAAAGCAAAATTGAAACTGCCGGAATTCTCATTGAAGACCAGTTATAAAAAAGAAAATCGTAGAACATAAAAATGGCTATAGTAACTTTGATGCGGGTTACTACTACTAAATTTATAATAGAAAAAATCAGGAGAATAGCACATGCAATGCCAATAAAACCCGACGTAACATAAACCTGGAATATACCGGTTGCCGCTCCTTTACTATTTATACCGAAGTTGTATTTGTCAAAAGTCTCATAATCTGTGGCATACATTTTCTCTAAACCATATCCGAAAAAATCGTGATAATTCAATTTAGCATTCCCTTTTAGTTTATCCAGAATAACTAAAGTTGCCCCTCCCCTCCCATGGCCTAATTGTACCGATTTTGATTTTTCCGATTTCCCAAAATTATATTGCAGCACATAGTTTTTAACAAATCTGTAATCAAATTCTCCCCACATGCGTCCTTCTTTATTCAAGGTTGGGTTTAACCTTACTCCAAGGTAAAATATCAAAGGGATCATCGGTATCAGATATAATAATTTTGCAATATTCTTATTCCGGGGAACATAAAAAACAAATAAGAATACAAAAGCAGGCATTATAAACCAAATGGCACGTTTTAAACTTACAAAGGCTATGACCAGCAGCAAAGCTGTATATATCCAATCTTTTCTATTTAATTCACCATGTTTATCCAGCCAAAGAAGCATAAACCCTAATACTGGTAAAGTTGTCGCCACAGCTCCTCCCTCAAAAGATATTGATCCTACTATCCATTCCTGAACCCCAACGGTACCCCACTTTACAAAAGATAAAGCTATTTGAACATGCAGCAATATAAAAAACAACTTTCTATAATACTGAAGATTTTCCGATGAGTCTTTGGTAAGGTAAACTAAGGTAAAGAAAATGCATAAAGGTGTTAAGTATTTACCGTATTGACTAATAATCATATTAACACTGTCGTGGTTCAAATAACCCGAAAACAAAAAGGAAAAGGAAAATACAATAAATGAAAGGAAAACTGTCCGTTCGCGAAGCAAGAGCCCGGAAAGGGCATTTAGTTTGAAAAGGAAAAATATAGAAATCAGTAGTAGAATTAACTTATACGGATTTTCTATTATTTTCCCATAATATGCGGTTAAGCCCGAATAAAATATCAGAATTATTAATACAGCAAAGGAATTGTTTTTATATCTCCATATTAAGGATACTAAAGATAATAAAACAACAAACCAATAGATCTTTTCGTTACCCACTTAGTTCTGTAAATTAAAAGTTAGCTGAATATTCACTTAAAGTCCTGGACGAAACTTTATCAAATTTATAATGGTTAATAAATAATTCCCGGGCATGTTTCTCCATGGTTAACCTCAAATCATCATTGCTTAGAATGTTAACAACAGCATTTGCAAATTCGAGTGGATCGTTTTGAATGCTGATAGCTATTGGGTCGATTTCCCATAGTCCCTGAAGGGCTTTTTCTGTTGCAACTATGGCTTTTGAAAGTTTTATTGCTTCAACCATTTTTGTTTTAATGCCTGTACCTCCCCGCACAGACGATACATATACCTTTGCCTTTGCAATGTAAGGATCAACACTTGCTACAGCTCCGGTTACTATTATCGATTTTCCATCATGCAATTGCACAATATCTTTCGGCGGATGATTCCCAACTATATAAAATCTGATATCAGGAAGTTTTTCCTGAATCAAAGGGAAAATACTACCCATAAAATACCGGACAGCTTCCTGGTTAAACGATGCTCCCATGCCACCAACAAATACAATACTGTTTGGTTCTTCATTGGAATTATTTCCAATGTTCTCATCAATTTCGGTTGCAACCGGTAAAACAGAAGCATTTACCAGCTTCTCGGCCCGGCTAACTACATTCTCCAAATCGGACTGAGAATGAAAATATATTTTTCCTGAATTCAAAAGTATTCGCTTGTAAAATCTTTTAATATGAATATAATTGATATAGAATATTAAACGGTCTTTAAAATTCTGAGCATTGATGTAATTTTCGTAACTGGTTTGTACGTTATCATCAACGGGACCAAGTACAATCCTGTTTTTTATATGCGAAAGCGACAATAAATACAGACCCGAAAAATCACTTAGGAAATGAATTAAATCAAATTGGTTGTTCCTCAGGAAATTTCTTAAATGTTTATCGAATAATTTTGAATAACAATCGGATAAATAATAAGGTCTCTGCACTAAAAGAAGAAATAGCAATCGCTTTATATAGAAAAGAAGGGAGTTGTCTTTTAAATCATTTACAGGAACTACTATTAATTGTTTAACATATTTTTTAATTTCTTCTTCTCCGGCACTGGATGTTCCAGGGACAATAAGCGTAAGTTCATGCTTGATGCTTAATGTACGTAATAGGTTAAATCTCAGTTTGTCCATCCCATTATTCAAGGGCCATGGTAACCTATGGTGTACTAAAAGTATATTCATTGGTTTTGAAGTTTCAATATAGTATGCCGCATATTTTTGTATTTTTGACTCCGTTTATAAATCATAATCAAAACGAATTCAAGAATATTAAAATATTTCCATTTCCAGGCTTTAAACTTTTTTTGAAAATGCTTTTGATAAACCAAAGATAATTCCTGAGGCGCACCACTGCTAAAACCTGTTGATTGCACTTGACTGCTGAATATTGTAGATTTATTAGTATGATGTGACCTAAAGCGTCCTAAAAATGTCGGAATGTGATGTATTTCTCCTACCCGGCTAAGTTTACAAAAAAGATCGAAGTCCATAGCCATATGCAATGAAATATCCAAACCTCCGCAATTATTGTATGCTTGTCGCCGTATCATACAGGTCTCCTGCGGAATTGCAAACCCCCACCTAAGATACCACGAACGAAATTGCGCGCATTGTTGAAAGCCTATAATGTTGCTTTTTGCATCATACCTGATTCGGTTTCCAAATGTCATCGAAACCTGCGGATTGGCTTCAAGAAAGGCTACCGAAACGGATACCATCGAAGGTTCTAAAACATCGTCAGAACACAGCCAGGTAACATATTTTCCTTTGGCCGTCTGAAAACCTTTTATGATCGCATCGGTCTGCCCTTTGTCGGGTTCGCTTACCCAATAAGTAAGTCTGTTCTCATACTTTTTGATTATATTCATTGTATTATCAACCGATAAACCATCTATAACAATATATTCAATATTGGGATAATCCTGATTCAGAACAGACTGAATTGTTTCTTCGAGAAATTGTCCCTGATTATAGGAAGGGGTTATAATCGATACCAGTGGCTTTGTTTGGGATTCAGCATCCATAATTTTGATAAATTTTGAACAGTGTTAAGACATATTGATCTACAGCAGCGATTTAATAACCTGAATGAAATTTTCGATTTCATCAATCGGTGGATATATTTTTGCTTCCACAAAGCGGTTTTGAAATGTGGAAAGGATCCTCATCAAACTTTTATCGTCCTGATAAATATATATTCCATCCAGATTATAAAAATTCCTGGCACTCTCAAAATTTAAAATAATGGGTATTCCTGCAAGCAACATTTCCGGAATCCTTGTTAAAGCTCCTGATGTAGCCGGCTGATGAATAAGAATGGCATCGGTTTCTATAAGTTCTTGTTCTAATTCAGCATTGGTAAGTGAACCTGCTATTTTTATGTGCGAAGGAACATGTATGTCTTCCGATAAAGTTTGTGTACAAAAACCGGCAATAGTAAGGCTAATATCAGAATGATTATAAGATGAGAAAAATTGAATACGGTTCATCATTCCTATTCGGGTGGGTGGGTTATTTGCCGACCCCATCATTAATAGTTTTAATGGCCCCAAAACCGTAGTCCTGATTTTTCGCTTCTCTTTTATTCCCCTGTAAAATACCTCAATTCCCTTTGTAGGAAAATACGGATAATAGTAAGCTTCGATCCCCAGTAACTTCAATAAAAGTGTTTCTTCTTTAGAGACACAAAATACTTTATCGCTGGCAGATAAATATGAGACTTCTTCGTTGAACCAATACGGAGACTTTTTCAGCGAAATGGAAGATACTTGCAAGGGAACTAAAGATTCGAGATTATGAGAAAATGCAATAATTTTTTTCTTATACTTTTTTGCAATTACTGGAACAAAAAAATTATCATTCCTGGTGCATTCCCATAAAATGATACTGGCAGCACTCCTAAGAGAAGGGAGCAATTGTTGTTCAGTACGAATATAATCCCTAATGGCCCTGAAAACACTTTTTATATTCTTAAAATTACGAAGCGGTATTATCCTGATAATATCTATTATAACAGGTATCGCACGTTTTATTACTATATATAATGGTATGCTTGCTGTTTCCTCCTTAATATAAATATCGGTTTCTATTCCGGCTTCCTTTAAAACTTCTGTAATTTGAGCAGTATGTCTTTCTGCTCCGTTACCGTCCTGAATAGATCTGAAATTGGTATATCGGATAATTCTCATAATCGATTTGAATGATTAGATAATGTGACTGAAGCTTTTGTTTTTGAATTTACTAATTCTCTCTTAACTTACTATATATGTTCTTTAAAATAACTTTGGTTCCATGGATAATTCCGGTGATTTTACATATGAAATACACTCTATTCCATGAAATATAGTATTTAAAAGGAAGAGCCGATAACCTTTTGTTGAAATATGTTAAAGTGATGTTTTTTAATTCTTTTTTAGAGGCCCTTCCCTTAAAATAATGATTAAACCACCCTGCATACAGAAACTCTGCTTTGACTTTTTCTTTTTCATACCTTGTCGAGGAGGTGATATTACTCCCTTCCACTAATCTCCAATTTAGGAATCCACCATTTATATTTTTAATCCCCTTTCCGTAAGAAAACATAATAATGGTTGCATCATCGGAGGACCAGGCTACCGGAAAATCAACAAATTTATATAGGTCGAAGATTTCTCGGGTAAAAATAAACTGGGTAATGCAACTATAGATACTGCCCCTTACCCGCTGATGAAAAAATTCAAAATCAGTTTGTACCGAAGGATAGGCGTCCAACGATTTTACAATTTCACTCTTCTCATTGATGATATTTAAGTTAAACCGGTACACATCATAAATTTCGTTCCGGGTTATCTCATCGTAAAAACACCTAACCGCATTGTCCGTAACTTCATCATCATCAGAAAAAACCCAAATATAAGGCTCATTAGCCGAAAGATTTATACATCGTTCCCATTGTTTGGTAAGACTTTTCCCTCCCAGGTTTTCTTCAAACCGGCGATATTCAATTGTGATCAGGGAATTGTACTGTTCTACAATTGACCACAAATTTTCATTGCTGGCATCGTCACCTATGTAAACTACAAAATCTTTACATGTTTGAGTAGCCAGTGAGCTAAGTGCCTGTTGCAAAAATCGGCTTTTATAGGCGGGAATAATGATTGCGAGTCTGCTATTCAATTTTGTGAGGTTGTTAATTTTAATTTACTGGCATGCATCAGCGAACTACTGATTCAATTTCATTACATATGTTATTGGTCAAATGTGTATTGCCCCAGTTTTGCCGAACAAATTCGCGGGCATTCTCGCCTTTATGCCTGGCCAGGTCAGCACTTACGACAAGTTCTTTTATAATTCCGGCCATCTCCACAGGCTTATATCCGTATACCAGCGTACCATTCACCCCGTCACAAATACTTTCACGGACACCTCCTTCGGCAATAGCCGTTACATAGGTTCCGCAAGCATTGCATTCCAATGGAGCCAACCCAAAAGGTTCGAGTCTGGAAGTATATATCATTACTGATGCCCTGGAAACAATACTTACCAGTTCATTATCATCAATATGATGGAAAGGCTGGAATACCACCTTTAAGTTTAAGGCCATGCTATTTAACTCTTCTAAATAGTAATTGTCCTGATCATTCCCAATCCATTTCAGCTCAGGCCTTACTTCTTGCGGAATTTTACTTATGACCTCAATTGCTTTGTGTACACCTTTATTTCTGGTGATTGAACCTAACCCAACAACGTATCCTTCTTTAACAGTTTCGCCCGAATTGAATTTATCTACTTCAATTCCTAAATAACATACCGAAGCATCAACCCCATATGCCCTGATAATGCTTTCTCGGCTATAAAGAGAGTTGACAAGGATTTTTGTGAATTTTTTTGCAGCCGCAACTTCTTCGGACAGAAGTATTCTGTTAGCATACGATCTAAAGATGTCTTTACGAAGCCTGTTCATCCCTCGTAATGTGAATCTAAAATCGGGCAATTGCCATATGTTTGTATATTCCGAAGCTTCGTAAAGTGATCGGTTGGGCTCGCCCAGGTACACCAGTACGGGGATTTTAGCAAATAAGCTTATGTAAGGCAAATATGTAATCCGGCAGGAGTTTGCAAAAATCAAATCAAACCCACCTTGTTGTATTTCTTCAACGCACTCCTGATAGTGGGCTTTCAATAACTTTATTGTTCCAAGAATCTTTCGTATCGAATTCTTTCGCTTATTTATTTCTAAAAATTTATTTTTTAATGGTTTACAATGTTCTGTTACTATTTCGGAAAGAGGTAAATAATCCTGAGCAGCAAGGTCGGTTGTCCAGCTTTCTACATAATGTCCTTTTTCCTGAAGGCCTTTGATATGGTTATAAAGAGCCCGTTTACCACCTCCACTTGGCAAATTATGCCAAACAGCTATTTTCATATGCTCATTTTTATTAGTTAGGCGAATGCTTTTCTAATGTTTTATAGTTTTCAGTTTTCGAAAATGCTCAATAAAGAACATGACTAACTTTATGTACTTTTTATTTCTGAACTTCTCAAAGTTTTCGTAATCGGTCAAAAAAAGAGGAAAATATTTTTGTAAGGCTTTTCTGCGTTCATCTGCCTGAAATTTAATAAATCCCGGATTGTTGCTTAAACCGGTTTTGTCGTATACAGCAATAAAATTGTCGATCCGCTTAAAAGAGCAATTGTGCCTGCACGCAGCAAGAACAATAAAAAGCCAGTCGGACACTATTTTGTAACTCTCATCATATAGCCCGATATTGTTGAATAGTTCTCGTTTTATAAAAGTACATTGATGTGGAACATGGTACTTCATTAAGGCCGAAAAAGAAAAGTATTTAACATCCAAACAACCATCCTCGACAAATTTATCCCCCTCCTGAACTAATTGATGCCCGTATACAACATCTTCATTAAATTCCTGTTTGAAACATTCGCTTAGTACAGTGTTCCCATAAAGCCAGTCGCCGCTGTTTAAGAAAAGACAATATTTCCCGGAAGCCATTTTAATACCTTTGTTCATGGCATTATAAATACCATCATCTTCTTCACTTTTCCAGAAATTGATTTTCCCGGAATATTTTCTGATAACATCAATACTGCCATCGTTGGAACCACCATCCACTACAATGTATTCAAAGTTCTCAAAGTCCTGGCAGGTTACACTTTGAATTGTTTTCTCCAAACCGATAACATTGTTTAGGTTAATGGTAATAATGGACAATAAGGTCATATAGCCGGTAAGATATAGTTTATTAAATCAAATTTCTATACACCATAGTTGTTTCAAGGGCAGCTTTTTCCCAAGAAAAACAATCCAATCGTAATAATCCCTTCTCAATTAATTGCTTCCTTAACGATTCGTTACTCGAAATATTTAGCACTGCATTTCTGATTTCGCTTCTTGATTTTGGATTGAAATAAACCGCTGCATCGGTTGCAATTTCGGGAAAGCAACTAGTGTTTGAAAGCAATACCGGGCACTTATTTGAAAAAGCTTCTACTATAGGAATTCCAAAGCCCTCATAAAGAGAAGGAAATACCAAGGCAATGGCATTCTGATATAGAAAAGATAATTCCGCGTCATTCACAAAACAATGAAAAACCCGATCAGAAATATTAAGATAGTTAAAAAGTTTAATTTCATCAGGATCGAAGGGAGCTCCGGTACAAACAAGATTCAGATCGGAACTAACCAGGATATCGGAAACAGAATGCAAAAAAAACAGGAAATTCTTATAAAGATCTCTGGATCCAACAAACAACAGATATCTGCCGGGTACTTTTATATTAATTAAACTTTGGTTTGGAACAGAACAAGCACCATGATAAATTACCGAAATCTTATCTGAGTTTATCCCCCAGATCTCCATAATATCTTTCTTGGTATTTTCAGATACAGCTATAATATGATGCGCTTTAAAGGCCAATTCCTTTTTAGTAAATGTATCTTTATAGGCAATTGGAAAAAATTCGGGAAGCTTTTCCAGAATCATATCGTGAATGGTCAATACAAAGGGTTTTGTGCCGATATAGTCCAGAAAATAGTTATCGTAATAAGTTGGATGAAAAATATCAAAATCCTGACTTTTAAGAAGTTCAACAGAATATTGTTTATTTCTTTCAAAGCTATTAAAATACCGCGATGGAAAAGTTTTATTTAAAAGTTTCAAGGTAGTCCCCCTGCCAGGAAATTTTTTACCGTTAAATAGCTTCTGGCGTTGATCAATCAATGGCAATACTGGAGTTAACACCTTCTCAGTTAAATACCTGTTATTGGAATATTTTATCCCAATTTGGCAATGGACATCGGCTGATAAATTGTTAATTACTTCAGCAAAATACCGGGTTATTCCACCAAAGTTTTGTATTTCAAAATACTGGTGATCAAATAAAACTTTCATTAATTAATTTTTTTAGGCCTTTACGAAGAACCGATCTCAACATTCCAGTTTTTTTTGGTGATAACCATAGATTCGGGTTAAATCCAAGCTCACGGATATCTTTTTCAGTTTCGCTATTATAGTAACCCTTGTCGTCAAACTGATTATAGTAACGCATATAAAATTTGCAGCACGCCAGCCGAGCTCTTCTCGATTTAGAAAAGGAAAGGATAATATCTCTCATAACCCTGGTAGAAGTAATTTGCGACACCGCTGCTGCGGCATCTCTTCGCTGGCTCAAGCCTTCTTCCGGTATCCGGTAATAAACAATTGCATTTGAGCAATACAGAACTTTGCTACACTGCGACACTATTCTGAAAAAAAACTCACCATCATCATTTAATGAGATTTTCTCGTTCCACCCCCCTGATTGCGCAATAAGACTTCTCGGCGTCAGCCACATACTGGTTTGAGTGCCAAAAGAATAATCAAAAATATCGATTAATAGCTCAAATCCAGGAGCATAACTGGTAGAAATTAAACGACAATTCGGGAAATATAACCCCGAAATTATATTGCCTGTGAAATACAAAAAGTTACAAACAACAATGCTTTTCTCATTTTCTTGCTCCAAATGCAGCTTCATTTGGTTCTCGATCTTATTGGGCGAAAGAAGGTCATCAGCATCAAGATACTGAATCATATCGCCCGTACTTTGAGCAAAGGCAAAATTTCTCGCAGCGCTTGCCCCTTTGTTTGTTTGCCTGAAAACCCTGACAATATCCGATTCAAAAGATTTAGCAATATCGAAAGTGTTATCTTTCGACCCATCGTCAACAACTATTATTTCTTTATTTGTCCAGGTCTGTCCAATGGCACATTGAATGGTTTCAGCTATATATCTTTCAGCATTGTAAGCTGGAATTAAAATGGAAACTTTCATATGCTATATTCTGTTATGGAAATAGAGCACACTGTTAATTGTAGAGCACCCTTTTATAACCTCTGTTTAAGTCTGTTAATATCACCTATAATTAGGAGGTATATCCTTCAATTTCGTTTTAAAATTGCCTTACAAGACCTGCATTTAACCTTCAGCTTCTAATTTTTGATAAATTTTACAATTAACTTGCCACATAATAAGTAAGCTTTATATAGCAAATTCCGTGGATATGATTTTTTTAGATATCGCAAACAAATTAATTGTTGAGACAAGACAATGTTTGATTTAAATAAGCAATAAAGGTTATAATATTCAGCTCTTGCGGTTTCAAGTCCTTTGGTGTTATAAACGGTAATGGCTCTATAATATAATTCAAAAGATTTTACCCACATCCAGGCTTTAAATGCACCATTCTGGTGGTTTACCAACCGAATAAGTGAATCGGCAATAAAAATATTATCATTGATCTTCTTAAGACTAACGGACGAATTCATGATTGACTGGTCGCGCTGCAAGTAATAATAAAACGGAAAGCTGATACAATTAACTCTTTGAGCATTCATTAAAACCAGTGGAGTCCATAATTCATCTTCGTTAATTAACTTATCGGTAAAACGAAGTCCTTTTTCAAGTAAAAAAGTTCTTTTATAAATCTGGTTGCATGCCATAGGTGCATAACAGCCATGTTTTTTCAAAGCAACAAAATACTCTTTACCGGATTTTATTCCAACGGTTTCGAATAATTCAGGTCTTTTATATATCAGATGTACTTCGTTTTTAGAATAATAAAATAATGTATCGGCAATTAAAAGATCAAGGTTTTCTTCATTGGCTTTATTATATAGAACTTCAAGAGCTTCGTTTTCTAGCCAATCATCGCCGTCTAAGAAAAGTATATACTCGCCCGTAGCCAGGTCCAAACCCTTGTTTCGGGCGGAAGACAAACCACCATTACTCTTATTTTCTATTTTAATCTGAGAGTTTTGACTATATTTCTTTAATATTTCCTCTGTATCATCAGTAGAGCCATCATTTATAATTATAATCTCGAAATTTTGTAACGATTGCGACAAAACCGAATTAACAGCTACCTGTATATAATGGCTTATATTATAGCAAGGTATAATAACGGAAACAAAAGGCATTTTACTAACCTCTTAGTTTTATAAAAAATAATCTTATTTTAAAAGCAAGTAATAACGAAATGCTCTTCTTATATTCGGGATGGTTCCTAAAGCTTTTATCAATTTTATTAACTTTAATTAAGCTGAGAAGATAGCTTAATTTCAGTAAGTTTTTTTGAGGAAGTTTTTCGTAATCGGAAAGAAATGAATAAACGTAGGTAGACATTAAAATCGATAGTGTTTTTTTATACTTTTTCAAACTTCCATGATCAATCAACAACCTTTGAATTTCATGAAAAAAGTTTACCTGTCTGTCAACACGTGCAAAAGTCTCTTCTGAATTAGTTACTTCATACTTATTCCAATGATAAAAGCCTTTATTAAGAAATTCAATTTTATCTGTGATTAAGAAAAACTTCAGGTTAAATAGTGAATCTTCCTCGCAATATATTCTCCTATCGGGAAAATATATTTGGTTTTCACTGATAATTTCCCTTTTGTATATAGAAGCCCACACACTTTTAGCTAGAAAATTAGAATTTGTGGATGCCCACATAGGTAAAATCAAGGATTTTATGATACCTCCCTGCCTGGGATCATCATATCGATGATATTCCTGAATTCCAGGACGTTCAATATAAGAATTGCTGAAAACACATTCGGCATTTTTTGCTTTAGCAAGATTGAACAATTCTTCATACATATAAGGCTCACACCAATCGTCATGATCAGAAAAACCGATATATTCCCCATGAGCCATACGCAAGCCAACATTGCGCGACTCGGAAATGTTAAGATTTGTTGTATTAAAAACTGCTTTTATCCTGCTATCTTTTTCAAGGAACCTTTTAACAACTAATTCACTACCATCGGTGGGGCAATCGACAACACATATTATTTCAATATTTGCAAGTGTCTGGCTTATGAGCCCATATAAGCACTTTTCCAGATATTTACCTGCGTTATATATAGGTACAATTATTGAAACAGATGGTTGAGAACTGTTCATTGAGTATAGACTTTGATTTAAATGGGCAAAATATTCTTAAATAATCAAGTAACTGTTCAATTTGAAATCCGGACTATTTTGTCCCACTTTAACATGGGTCTTATAACACCGGGAATATGACCTGTATATGTTTCGCCTCTTACGGTATCTGGACTGTTTCTGTCAAGTACGTTAAAAGCAACTGGGTTATAATCGTGAAAATGAATGACAAAAGGATTATAAGACATAGCTGCTACTCCACAAATCATTAATCCTTCGGTTAACATATTTTCGGGCAGCCAAATAACTGACCTGTAGGTTCCCTTATTATATACTTGTTCTTTATTACAATTGTCATGCGAGCTAAGTATGTGAATTTCTTTATTATTATATAAATTGAAGCTACATACTAGTTTTGAATTATCGTTAAGTACATTAAATTCAAACTCAACACCAACTCTCTGGTCGATAGGTGTATTTTGAATGGAGCTATAATGTTCATCAATAACCCTTACAGATCTCAATCTCACAACCTCATCGCCGGGAGCATCTTTTGCATCATACACTTTGTAGCTGCTGGTTTTTGATACTTCAGTAATGTAGTAATCAACAATTTCTTCAGTTTTGCCGGTCATGGCAATTCTGCCTTTTTCCAGCAAAATACAGGAACTACATAGTCTGAGAATGGATTCCATATTATGACTTACGAAGAGAACAGTTCTTCCTTCACCTGTACTTACTTCCTTAATTTTTCCTATGGCTTTTTTCTGGAATTCAACATCGCCCACAGCCAGTACTTCATCAACCACCAGAATTTCAGGATCCAGAAAGGCAGCAATAGCAAACCCTAAACGCACACTCATTCCACTTGAGTAACGTTTAACGGGAGTGTCAATGTACCTCTCGCAACCAGAGAACTCAATTATTTCCTCAAGTTTCCGGTTAATTTCATTCTTTCTCATTCCAAGAATTGCTCCGTTTAAGAAGATATTCTCTTTCCCGGTTAGTTCGGGGTTAAATCCTGTTCCAACTTCCAGCAATGAGCCAATACGGCCACGGTATGTAATTGATCCGGTTGTAGGGGCTGTAACTTTACTGAGGATTTTCAGCAGGGTACTTTTTCCCGCACCATTTTTACCTATAATGCCTAGAACTTCACCCTGAGGAACCTCAAAATTAATATCCTTTAAAGCCCATACATATTCACTGCTTCCTTTTACAGCCCTGTCATTAATCTCACCAATTTTAAGGTAAGGATCCTCTTTCCCCCTCATATAATGCCACCAGCGGTTAATATCGTGGAGTAGAGTTCCTGTGCCAACCAGGCCCAGGCGATATTGTTTGGAAAGATTTTCTACTTTTATTGCAGGAACCATTTTACAATAAATTATAATAATTAGTTTATGTTCATATTAAACCGTGTCCATAAAGGACTTTTCGGTGTGATTAAAGATGATTAATCCTATAAGGAATATAATGATTGAAAAAATACAACTATACATTAATCCTTTTGCATCAAGTGTTCCAATACTTGTAAAGCTGTATTTAAAACCTTCAACAATAGGACTGACCGGATTTGCCAGAATAATTTTCTGGTATTTAGCTGGAATTTGTGAAATTGAGTAAATAATAGGTGTGGCGTACATCCATAGCTGAACCCCGAATGAAACCAAAAAAGTAAAATCGCGGTATTTGGTAGTGAAAGCCGAAATGCAAAGTGCAAATCCTAAGGCCAGCAAAGATAAAATAAGGAGAAAAACGGGCAACAGAAACAAAGTATAATTAGGTGCTAATGAATCTGTGGTAAAAAGGTAATAAAAATATACGCCCAGAAACAATATCATTTGAATACCAAATTTTACCAGATTGGAGGCAACAACGGAAAGAGGTGTTATAATTCTTGGAAAATATACTTTCCCAAATATATATGAATTATTGGAAAAAGTGTTCGAATTTAAACGAAGGCAATCGGCAAAAAAAGTCCAGATAGTTATTCCAGCCAAATAAAATACAATTGGTGGTATTCCGCCAGTCGGTATCCCAGCAATGTTTCCAAAAACCAGTACAAACATTATGGTTGTAAGCAATGGTTGAATAACGAACCATAAAGGTCCTAAAATTGTTTGTTTATAGGTAACTGTAATATCCCGTTTAAAAAAAATAATTAATAAGTCGCGGTAATGCCATATTTCTTTAAGCTTAAGATCCAACAAACTCCTTTTGGGAGTGATTACCGACGTTTCCAAATTTACCATATGTGACAAATTATTGAGAACATAAAATATTAATACAATTTTAAAAGCTTCGCTACTGTCAGTTACATAAGCAACTAAGCAAAATACCGACCTACTATGCCCTTTTTCTGAAACATCAGAAAAAATTGTCCAAGGCTTATAATCAGTCTATAATTGGAAAAAATGCCTGGGCTGGCTAAAGATTATAAGCAATTAATCAACCCTTTCGTGATTTATTGTAACCATACCCATAGCCGTATTGGTCGCTAAGTACACGGTTATCGTTTAAAACTATGCAGAAATTTTCAATGTTTTTTTGCTTCAAATCTTTAACAACATGAGAAAAAACCGATTTCAATGTATAGTTATATCTAACAACCAAAACTTTAACATCTGCAAAACCTAGTAAAAGGTAGGCATCTGTAACCTGAGCAAGAGGAGGGGTATCTATGATAACATAATCATAAGTATTCTTCAATTGAATTACAAGATCCTCGGTCCTTTCCAATCCTATTAATTCAACAGGATTAGGTGGGATTGGGCCAGAAGGAATATAATCCAACTTTTCATGGGGCGATTTAATTATGACATCATCAAGTGATGCTTTGTTGATAAGATAAGAACTCATTCCAACTAGGTCTTCACCATTTACTCCGAAAAGGTTTGACTTTTTTCGTAAATCAAAATTCAATAAAATGGTTCTTCTCCCAAGTTGAGCATAACACATGGCTATATTCAGGGCATTGAAACTTTTACCCTCTCCTTCAATAGAAGATGTGACCATAATTACCTTTTTGTGGCTCCCTCTTACATAATATTCCATGTTGGTTCTAAGAGCTCTGTACGATTCAGAGATGCTACTTGCAGGGAACTCAAATACAACATTTATAGTCTTTTTATGATTATGAAGTATTTTCCCCAGAACAGGAATGTTTGTTATGCGCTCAACAGTATCCTGCGATTCAATTTTATTATTAACAAAACTTTTGGCCTGCAACACTACGAATGGCATAAAGAGTCCAATTAAAAAAGCAATCATGTAGTTTTTTTTCGTATCAGGCGAAATCATTATAAAGGACTCTAAACTTGCAGGTTCAAGTATTTCGTTATCAGGTAAATTTGATGCTTTGGTGATATTTGCTTCGGCTCTTTTTTCCAATAGATAATTGAAGATAGCATCGTTCAACTTGAAATTTCTTTCCATACCAACTAACTGACGTTCGGTACTTGGTATTCTGCTTATTTCAGATTCAATTTTGCTGATTCTTTTATGCAATTCATCAATTTCAATTTCTAATGTATTTTGTATGTTGGAGAGGTTTTCTGTTATTAAATCTTTTAAATTATTAATTTGACTATTCAATTTTTTAACCATAGGATTTTTATCCTGCTTGTTTTCAATAAATGTCGCCCGCTGTGCCTGTGCGGCTATAAGTTCTCCTACTTGCTTATTTAATTCATCATCGCCTATTCCTAATGATGCAGGTATGGTAAGATTATTTAATTTATCAGCCGAAAGATTACTGTTTAAATTATCCACATATCTCTTCCTCATTACTAATTCAGCCATTTTGTTCTGGAGTGTAATATATTGCTCGGAAATGCCGGAGGCTTTACTGTTTAAATCAATAATCTGATTGGATGACCGGAATCGTTGTAGTTTTTGTTCAGCTTGGTTTAACGAATCGGAAATTTCTCCAAGTTGACGATTGATATAGTCAATTGTCATAGAAGCCAGATAATTTTTCTTTTCGAGATTTTGGGTAGAATAAACGTTCATGATCCCATTTAATACATCTACACCTTTAGCTGGAGATTCGGTATTAATATATAATTTAATAAGTGAAGCCTCTTCATTTGCAATATCAAAGGTTAAATTCCATTTAAGCGAACTTACAATAGAAGAAACTGTTTTAAAGGAAAAGTAATACACATCGCCTTTATTTATCCAATCGTATTTTTGACTATCAACCGAAATAATACAGCTTAACTCAGGAGTTTCAACCAACTCATTGATTTTTCCTTTCTTACTGAACTGCCAGTTACTTTTCTTGTCGATAATCGCATTTTTTTCAAAATTCCAGAAGGTAACATAATCCGCTTCAGCATTTAAAAAAAACTCGCCATTTCCGAGAAATGTAATCTGAATATATGTATTTAAAGGTTGGATGTGATTATTCTGATATTTTATCTGAAAAGGGCAACGGGCATAAAGATCAATATACTGGAAATTCTTTTTTTGGTAATAGTTAACAGTTAAATCTAAATTTTTAACTGTTTGCTCGAGTACCTTCGATGATTTCATAATTTCCAGCTCATTCTGAAGGTTATTACTTTTCCCTATTAAACTAGAATTCAGGTAATCGCTACCCATATTCAATTTCCCTTTATCATCTTTAATTAAAATGGAGGAGGAAACCTGGTATGTCGGTTTGGTATATTGATTAAGAAAATAAGCAACGCCTAAAGCAAAAATAACTGAAATGATATACCAGTAATAATTCCGTTTTATTTGCTCGACAATTTTTTGAATTTCATTGTCTTCCAGAATATTTACTTGAGGAAGCTGAGACATAGATTCTAATTTAAATTGTATAAAACTAAAACAAAATTGATTACCGACAATATTCCTGTAATATTGGAAGCACGTCGGGTCCATATCTTTGCATTTAAGGGCTTTACATAAATAATATCGTTAGGTTCGACGTAATAATACTCTGAAATCAAAATCTCGGTTTTTTCCAGATTTAGGATTTTCTTAATCGTTCTCCCGTCAGCATGTCGAAGTAAAACTACTTCTTTCCTGTTCCCAAATTCAGCAATATCGCCTGCTAAACTCAATGCATCAAATATTGATAGTTTTTCCTGAGTGTATGTATAATGACCGGCCGATTTAACCTCGCCTATAACAGTAATAAAACGATTAGCTAATCTAATATTTATGATAGGCTGATTAAAAATGCCGGTTAACAATTCTCCGAGCATTTCCTTTACCTGGGGAATGGTCTTATCTTTCACAAGTAATTTACCCACCAAAGGCAATTCGATTTTTCCTTCCTTATCTATAGAATATGATTGCACGGCAGAGCCAAAAGGATTTGATGCATTTTCTCCATCCTGATTTGATATTTGAATGAAAATTTCATCTTTAGGTTTTAAGAGATATTCTTCAAAAGTGTTATTCTCATACACTCGGTCAAAAGGTCGCTTGCCTCCTAAGTATTCAGTTTTTCGTTGTGTGACACAAGAGCTTAAAATAAATAGTAAAGCAAATGCTGCCAAGAATATATTCTTGAAACTATTTTTCAGGATTAACAGAGTTAGGTTCATATACCTTTAACAAAAAATGGTTTTGTAAATTATCGGCTAAATTATCTTTTTTGATCGTTCATTCTTATTTTCAGTCGACGCTATTTGATAAAGTAACTCTTTTTTGAGACAAGAATTCAAAAAGGAAGAATAAAGAGTTAGTAAAATCAACTCTTTCAGCTAAATCTGAGCTCCATATCAATCCTTCCGCAGGTTAACCTTTTAATGGAGAGTAATATCTTTGTTTCATAGTTACTCTTAACCTCATTGATAATATTCTTAATTTGTACACATATTACTCAAAAAGATTCAAACATTCTAAGCTTAGGTAACATTAGAGTCGATTATAACGAAGATATTGCTGATTCTTTCAATTATCAGAATTTGCAATTATCTTAGCTTCCAAATAAGAATGCAGATGATTCCGAAAAAAATTCATTATTGCTGGCTTAGTGGGGAAGAGGTGCCTCTTCAACTGCAAGAATGCATGAATTCATGGAGAAAGGTAATGCCCGACTATGAAATTATCTGTTGGGACAAAAATAAATTTGAAATAGAATCTGTCCCTTTTGTTGCTGAGGCATTCAAAGTAAAAAAGTGGGCTTTTGCATCTGATTACTTGCGACTACACGCGCTGTACACCGAAGGGGGCATTTATCTAGACTCGGATGTTATTATACAAAAAAGTTTAAATGCCTTTCTGGATTACGACTTTTTCACAGCAGTAGAATATCATAAAGAGATTGTTACAAAAGAGAATTCATTAAGCAGAATTGATGACGATGGTAGCATAAAGGACTTTTTCAAAAAATCCGGGGTTCCAGGAATTGGATTACAGGCAGCCATAATCGGATCTGTCAAGAATCACCCTTTTCTAAAAACTTGTTTGGACTTTTACGAGAAAAAACATTTTATTCTGCCTGATGGTAAATTTTTCAACGAAATTATTGCGCCTACTATTTTAGCAAATATTGCTGAAAATTTTGGTTTTAAATATAAGGATGTCCGTCAGGAACTTGGACATAAAATGATTATCTTACCCTCGGATGTATTTGCAGGTGACATCAGTTGTGTTACCGATAATTCCTATGCAATTCATTTATGTAACGGCAGTTGGAGGACAAAACCCACAAAAAAACAGATCATACAAAATAAATGCATAAAACTGCTTAAATCTCTCATTAGACTTCTAAAATAGTTTTTACTTTTACGGTACATCAAATTTATAATTATGCCATTTGCTTATATCCGCTGGAATGTTGATCCTGAAATTTTTAACCTTGGTTTTTGGGGACTACGTTATTATTCTTTGTTATTTGTCACAGGGATAGTTCTTGGGTATATTTTCATGAAAAAGATCTTTACCAAAGAAGGTTTAAGCCAGGATTTACTGGATAAGCTGGCTATTTACGTGTTTTTTGGAACAGTCTTAGGAGCCCGCCTGGGCCACTGTATTTTTTATGAGTGGGATTACTATAAAGATCATATTGCCGAAATGATACTTCCCTGGAGAGGAACTCCCGGTAAAGATTTCGAATTTGTGGGTTACCAGGGACTGGCCAGTCATGGCGGAGCAATTGGTATTGTGATAGCTCTTTTTATCTTCTCAAAACGTAATAAGTTTTCGCTAATACGAACCCTGGATTATATGGGAATTGTTGTCCCCCTTGCCGGAGCTTGTATCCGTTTAGGCAACCTCTTCAATTCCGAAATTTACGGTGTTGAAACTTCACTCCCCTGGGGCTTTATCTTTGAACTTCGTCATGAAACCATGCCTAAACATCCTACCCAGCTTTACGAAGTTTTTTCGTATCTGGCAATATTTTTCTTTTTATATTGGCTTTATAACAAAAAAGGAAATTTACTTCCGAGGGGTTACATATTCGGATGGTTTCTCATTTTTCTATTTTCGGCAAGATTCTTTATCGAATTTATCAAAGAAGTTCAGGTTGATTTTGAAAGCTCCATGGCTTTAAATATGGGACAGTGGTTAAGCATTCCATTTATACTGGCAGGTATTGCACTTGTAATCTGGTCGAAAAAGATGCCTCAAAAAGCCTGATTATTTATCAGGCGCTTTTACTTTGACAGATTTTTGCCATACAATCATATTCCGCGCATGAGCACGGAGCTCCTCGGCCATCTCAATGTCTCCGTCTTCCTCCAGAAGTTTGGCATAAAAGCGCAATGTTGATGGAGCATATTTATCCTGTGCCCTTAAAAGAAATACAGGTTCGTCCTCGGGAATTTTCTTTGCCTTATCAACAATCCGTTTGTTGTAATCGTCGCGGGTAAATTTCATCTGTTTGTAAACTAATTTAAAGGTCAGATGGAGTCCCGAAAGCTATCGGGGTCATGGCAATAATCATTGGGTATTCCCGAATTCCTGTCATGGATTGTCCATTGTTTAAATTTTCGTCGTTAATTGAATGACAATATAATCAAAACGTTTAAACCATAAAAATTCCACACCTCAGTTGTAAACATAAATCGCATTATCCATATTCATGAATTTATATCAAAATCTTGTATCTTGCAGCCTACACAAAATTTAAGCAATAATAATGTTATTCAGCGAAATAGTTGGCCAGCGTGAGGTAAAAAAGCGATTAATCCAATCGGTACTCGAAGACAGGATTAGTCATGCCCAATTATTTTTAGGACCAGAAGGATCAGGTAACCTTGCTTTGGCTGTGGCTTATGCACAATATATTAACTGTACTAACCGAACACAGGAGGATTCGTGCGGAACTTGTCCTTCATGTGTTAAGTTTAACAAGCTTGTTCACCCCGATCTTCACTTTGCTTTTCCTGTTGCTTCATCTTCCAAAGATCCGGTGAGCGATGATTATATAAAGGAGTGGCGCGAAATATTCCTCTCGAACCCATATTTCAATCCTAATCAGTGGTATTCTGCTATAGGGCTGGAAAACAAGCAGGGTTTAATCAGTAAAAACGAAAGTCATGAGATTCTTCGCAAGCTCAACATGAAGAGTTTTGAAGCTGATTATAAGGTGCTTATTATGTGGATGCCTGAGAAGATGAACATAACGGCTGCCAATAAACTCCTGAAAATTATTGAGGAACCGCCTGCAAAAACATTGTTTATCCTGGTCCCCGAGAACAGCGGTATGATGCTGACTACAATTCTTTCGCGCACACAACTTGTCAAGATTTCAAAAATCGAGGATAAATACTTAGAAGATTATATTATATCAAAGTACGATTACTCTGAACTGCAGGTAAAAGATGCGGTTAGCATTTCGGATGGTAACATGAATGTGGCTCTTCGTGTACTGCAAAGCGATGAGGAAAACATTGAAAATTTCGAGTTGTTTGCTTCGTTAATGAGAACTTGCTATAAACGTGATGTTCTGGCCTTGCTGGACTGGTGCGATAAAGTTTGTACATTTGGCCGTGAACGACAAAAGAACTTTCTTAACTATTCCATTCGTATGCTTCGCGAAAATTTTATGCTGAACCAGGGAGTTCCTGACCTGGCGCTGTTAACCAGTCGCGAAAACGAATTCTCGAGCAAATTCTATCCTTTTATCAATACTCAAAATGTCCGGCCTATTTTTGATGAAATGGGCAAAGCCATGTACCATGTAGAATCAAATGGCAACGATAAAATCATTTTCAGCGATATGGCCCTGAAAATAATTAAACTGATAAGAAGCTAACTTCTCTCCATGAGATCACAACCATAAGGTACATTTTTGAAATGAAATATGACTTTTGTATAGGCAAAACCACCTATTTTGAAGGGACCCCCCTCCAAAACATCAGTTAAACACTTTATTCATAAAGGTTAAGCAGAAAATAAATAAAAAATGCAATTATTAAAAAAAATAATTGATTTTGGCACAATACTTGTTTGCATTAAACGTTATAAAATAAATAGTAGCATAGTAGTAGTTTTTATAGTTATAAGGCTGTCCGTTGTGAAACAGGCAGCTTTTTATTTTATCTTAAACCTTATGAGATAATCCTTGTTTTTAAAGAAGTTAATCTGATAGTTCCAAAATATTTCCCAACAGGTTAAATATTGTTTAATTTTGGAGAACGTAAAATTGAATATTCTTTGGTTATTTATCTTCACAATCTTATAATCTGTCATTGAGTTAAAAAACGATTTAAATGAAATATAACAAAACATGTGTTGATTTTTTCTGTAGAAAGTTCAAAAGTGCTTTAACTATTCAACTTTTGCTTTTCACTTCTTTATTATCCCATGGAACAAATTACTATGTATCCACCACGGGAAATAACAATAACAATGGACTGTCAGCCAGTACACCGTGGCTTACCGTAACCCATGCAGCAGCCAAAGCCGTGGCCGGAGATATAATATATATCAAGGCTGGTTTGTATCAGGGCGAAAATGTATCAGTAGAAAACTCAGGTACAGCAACTGCACCAATTATTTTTCAGGGATATCAGAATACGCCAGGCGATAGTCCCACTTCTCTTAATAAACCCGGTGAAGGTGTTGACAATACAAAATTACCTGTTCTTACCGGCATGGGAGTAATTGGAATATCTGTCGATAAAAAAAATTACATCGAGTTTAGAAATATGGGTGTCACCAAAAGTCCAAGCGGCTTTTTGATTTACGGTGCACACCATATAACACTCCGAAATGTATATATGGATGAAATTGGGATGGGAGTAAGCGGTGTGGGTATTTATTTTATTGCTTCAAACAATTTTCTGGTGGAAAATTGTCAGATTTCCGATGCCGGAATGAATAACTTCTGCATGATGCAAAGTAACACCGGTACCCTCAAAAACTGTAAAAGTTATGCCGTGCGATATACAAATGATGCTACCGACTACCATATTATTATGGGTGATGCACAGAATATTACAGTTCAGAATTGCCAGGCATACAACTTGCATTCCCTGCAAGGCGGGCATCCGGGACATGGGATTGGTATTAAAGATGTTTACAAAGGCGGGACATATCCTAACCCTCACAGCACCAATAATAAAATTATAAATTGCTCTGCTTACGATATGGGCGAATATTTTTTTGTCGCTCACGAAGCTTATGGAAACGAATTCAATAACTGTATTGCCGTAGGACATTATGATAATCCTTCACAGGATTATTGGAGCGAGGGGATTAACATTCGTGACGGTGCGCATGATAATAAGTTTATTTTTTGCCACATTGAAGGTACCCGCACCAACGTGGCCTTTCAAAATACCGTGGAAGGTCCAACAAACTCCGACGGCTCCGCGGCACCCCAAACATGCTATAACAACACTCTTTCTAATTGCTTGTTCCTGAACTCGGCTAAAGGTATAGAAATGTGGGATGCCAAAAACAACCTGATTAAAAACTGTGTCTTCGACGGTGCCGGAAAATCCACCTTGGTACGATTTCTTTACGCTACGAAAAACGAAGGAAACACCTGCCGCAATTCTATTGTTACCAATGTTTCAGGTTCTCTCAAATCTGATGACGGTGGCAGTGGAAGCAATATACCTTTCACTTACTCAAACTTCTGGAAAAACAGCTTTGCGATGCCTGCCGGACAGGAGAATATGGCCAGCGACCCTCTTTTTGTCAATACAACAAATAAGGACTACCATCTTAAATCTGCTCAGGGTCATTGGGATAGATCAACGAACAAATGGATTTTGGATAATGCATCAAGCCCCTGTATTGACAAGGGTAACCCAACTGATAGCTATACGCTGGAACCCACACCAAATGGTAGCCGGATTAATATTGGACTATATGGGGGAACAGTAGAAGCCTCTAAAACTTTAACCTTTGGGTCAAATATAAAGCCTGTCCTAAAGTAATGTCCTTGTTATAACAGAAACTATTAGATCCCCCGTTTGAAACCTATCATAAGATAGGGCTAACATTTGATAATTACAATCCCTTGTATCTTAATAACAATAAGTAAAGGTAAATACCTTAATGCTGTTTCACCTTATTTAAACTTTCAACGATTCAACCAATGAAAAAACTTTTCGAATTTGCTGCAATAATAACAGGGTTAATTATAATTATTTCCTGCGGAAAGGGTTCAACGAATAACGAGTTTGTCCCAGGTGCCGTATGGGAAGATACCGATGGGAATCCCATCAACGCCCACGGTGGCGGCATCTTATACAATAACGGTAAGTATTACTGGTCTGGTGAGATTAAGAAAGGTAAAACCTGGCGTGTGGAACACATTACAACCTGGGAATGCTACAGAGTAAAAGCCGGAGGGGTTTCGTGCTACTCGTCAACCGATCTGTATAAATGGAAATTTGAAGGGGTAGCGCTACCATCCGAAACAAAGGACAGCACAAGCGATATTCACACCAGCAAAGTGATTGAACGCCCAAAAGTAATTTATAACGAAAAAACCAAAAAGTATGTGATGTGGATGCACATCGACTCGGAAGATTATAGTTATGCCCGTGCCGGAGTGGCTGTGAGTGACAAACCGGAAGGCCCTTATACCTATCTGGGCAGTTTGCAACCTAACGAGCAGATGAGCCGCGACCAGACTCTTTTTAAAGATACTGACGGAAAAGCTTACCAGATTTGTTCGTCGGAAAACAATGCTACCATGTATATTAACGAGTTAACTGACGATTACCTGAAGCCTACAGGAAAATTCGAAAGAATATTTATTGGCTTATCGCGCGAAGCCCCCGCCATGGTAAAACATAATAGCAAATATTATATTCTTACTTCAGCATGCACAGGCTGGGACCCAAATGCGGCTAAATATGCAGTGGCCGACTCCGTTTTAGGCGAATACAAAATTATCGACAACCCTTGTATTGGAAAAGATGCCGATAAAACCTTCTATGCCCAGAGTACTTTTATTCTTCCGGTTA
>JAEYWD010000075.1 GCA_023429135.1 Bacteroidota bacterium
GTAGACACGCTAGTTTCAGGGACTAGTGCCCGAAAGGGTGTGCAGGTTCGAGTCCTGTTCCGGGTACAAAAAATTAAAAAGGAATTTGAAATAAAACAGGATTGTTTATATTTGCGTCCTGAAAAAAGCCCAGGTGGTGAAATTGGTAGACATACTACTTTGAGGGGGTAGCGCCGTAAAAAGCATACGAGTTCGAATCTCGTCCTGGGCACAAAAAGCAAAAAAGCATCTGATAACAGATGCTTTTTTGCTTTTATGCCGGTCCGCTAGAGTTCCTGTAATTGGACGATCCCATTTTTAATGGCATAGATCACCAGTCCTACCCTGTTTTTTACATTGAGTTTTTCAAATAAGGCCTCCCTATATCCATCAACCGTTCTGAGACTTACGTTCATGGTATCGGCAATTTCTTTGTAGGTAGCCTCGGTACAAATTAGTTCGAGAAACTTGATTTCGCGGTCGTTTAGTTTTACTGATTCTACTTTTTCCTTACCTACTTTTATCATGGAAGCCATGGTATTACTTACCAGGTCGGAATAATAATACCCCTTACTTCGAATTTCAGTTAAAGCGTCGATAAGTTCGTTTGGCTCTGCATCTTTTAATATATAGCCGTTGACGCCAATTTTGATCATCTTAATAATTGAATCTTCCTCGTCAAACATAGATAGTACCAGAATTCGAATGGCAGGATGCTTCTTCTTTATCATCATGGCCGTATCAAACCCGTTCATCTCGGGCATGGCTATGTCCAGCAAAACAATCTCAGGCATGGGGCATAACTTCAGATTTTCGGCAAATTCCTTTCCGTTGCTTGCTTCCCAGATCACTTCAAACTCTTCAAATTTATTGATAAGTTCAACCATTCCCTTACGGAATAATATATGGTCGTCTACCAGCACAACAGATGTTTTTTTATTAATCATAAACCTATTTATTCTAAAGGCATTGTTAACTGAATAATTGTTCCTCTCCCTTTTACACTGTCGATTTCAATTTTAGCACCAATAAGCTGCGCTCTATGAACCATATTCCCTACACCGGTACCCTTCTGATTCCTAAGTGCATCGTCCGAAACATTAAAACCAACGCCATCATCTTCGATGGTGAAATTTAAAAACTTGTCATCGTATTCCAAACATACGGAAATATTATGGGCATGCGAATGTTTGATTATATTATTTAAGGCTTCCTGGGCAATTCTGAATATAATTAATTGTTTTTGTGGTTCAAAAGTTTTCTCCTCCCCTTTGGTCTCGAATTTTAAGTTGAATAAACCAATTTTATTAATGATGTCAGCTTCAAGTTTCAAAGAGTGTGAAAGACTGTTTTGCGAAAGATGAATAGAGTTTAGAGACTTTGATAGTTGGCGCAAATCATTGATAGCCTTTCCAACCAAATCTTTGGTTGCTAAAGCTTTACTTCTTATTTCCGGATCGCAGTTAACCAGATTAAGAGTATTGAGGTTTAATTTTGCCAGAGAGAGAATTTGCCCGATGTTGTCGTGTATTTCCTGGGATATACGCGTTAGAATCTGCTCTTCTTTTTCAATCTGGGCTTTGATGGCTTCTTCCTGATACAATATTTTAAGATTACTAACTTCCTGCAAATGCTTCCTGGCACGCGACTGATACTGAACTACTGCAGCAACAATAATTCCTACGAGAACTATTAATAAACAGGTGATGGTGATTACAGCTACAATAATTTCTTTATCCTGTGCGAACATAAAAATGCAATTGAAAGGCTGGTATACAATATATAATTCGGAATATTAAGCAAATAAAACTGAATTTCGTCCTTAAACTTATGAATAATATTGTACACCCCCAAAAAGGGGGAAACCAGACTGTAAAAAATTAATACGGCCACGCAGATCCAAAAGACCGGACGCTCGGTAATACCAAAGTTTTCGTTTACCTCGATATTAAAAATGGTGTAAGTAGCCCATGCTATGAGTAACAGAGCCTCAATGTTTATGTGAACACTTGGAAATTGGTTGATTGTATTGATAAAGAATGAAGAAAATATGCAAAAGATTGTAAATACTGGAATTGAATAGAGCATGAGTTTGTTTATAAAAGCTTTCTGGTTAAAAGATTTGAAATAAACCACCCATAAGGCGTACTCAACAGGGATGTAAATATGGTACACCGGGAATGTATTTATGTCATAATGATTTAAAGCCGACGAAAGTAATTCGGTAAAAAGGGCCACACCTATAAGAAACTGAAAAATATACAAACCCTTCTCACTTTTTCGGCAGAAAATGGATAGAAACAAGCTTACAAACAAAAAAAAGAGATAAATAACCCTCGATGTCTCCATTCTGAATTGGAATCGTTTAAACTACTTTAAATATGAATTTACAATGCTGCATATTTTACTATCACCAGGTGTGGGTGGAATTGTTTCGACCACACCGCCATCATCCGGATTGGAGGCATCTTTCAACTTCCGTTCCCCATCGTTTGGTATTTCTTTCTTTTCTATTCCACTAATTAAAAAATCGTCACCATCAATAATTTCTTTCTGATCGTTCTTAACACCGACAGCAACAAGAGTAAGGCCGTCGGACCAGTTGGCAGGTTTTTCACCTTTGCCACCCCAGTCTGCCTCTGATTTAAGGGCAAAGTAGAATCTAACTGCTTCACAATTCTCCTGCGAAAGCAGCCATAATAATGATTCCTTGCCAATGGTAAAAGCAGGTGTCTTTTTAAAATCGATAAATTCTTCCATTTTTTTCTTCTTCAATGCGGCCCAGAAGTTCTTTATCAAACCCCTGGCACCATTTACCGAGATAGGTGCACCAAATCCATAAACTTTGTTATGTTTTGGCCACAGGTAATTAATTCCTGAAGGTTCAAGTTTGCCATTTTTGCGGATTAATCCATCTTTTTGATTCATTGTTTTTGATTTTTAATTAAACACGGGTAGTTGAAAACAAATGTAGTAGTTATGCATTCCAAATTCAATATACCGTTCAATCCCCAATCACACCCTTACCATATACTCGTTTTATTTACAATAAATTACATCAAACAATATCGATAAAATACGGTGTTTTTCTTGTAATATTGGTTGTAAAATACCGTGTTTTCACCGGTGATTTAATCCAATAAACAGGTGTATTACACATTGCTATAGCCTCTGTTATTTATGAAATTTGTCCCCGTAAGAAATCCGGTACCCGAAGAACTTTAATTCATTTTGAAACTAATAATAAAGACCGGATCCTTTACAAAAACTATCCTTATGAAAGAACCTGTAAATTGTAAAATATTGCTTATCAGCCCCAACGAAGGAGAGCATCTAGGCATAAAAAGCATAAGTGCATTTCTTAAGCTGAAGGACATTGATAATCATGTAGTTTCTTACACACCTGATAAAAAAGAAGCAGTATTGCATCTCATAAGAGAATCACATCCCGCTATTATAGGTTTTTCACTTACCTACCAACATTTGTTTGATGACTATTCCGATCTTATTATTTACCTGCGCCGCAACGGAGTCAAGGCGCATTTTACAATGGGGGGCCATTTTCCGACTATCGAAAGCATTAAAATTCTTGAATACATACCCGAACTTGATTCCATTATACGGGGCGAAGGCGAAATTACCCTTATGGAGCTTTACAGAAAACTAAATTTCCCATTTATCTGGGAAAATATTGATGGATTGTGCTACAGAGATGAATCAGGTAAAATAAAGATTAATAGCTGCCGAAAGCTTATTGAAAACCTGGATGAGCTGCCAATACCTGAAGTAGTGTCGCCACTGGTAAGTAAAAATAATCTCAAAACAACCAATCTGCTCGTCAGTCGCGGATGTGATTACAGTTGCAATCATTGCACCAATAAAAACTTCTATAGCCATACGTCGGGCATCCAACTAAGACGCAGATCGCCCCAGAATATTGTCAAAGAGATAGAATACCTGCATTATGCCAAAGGGGTGAATATTTTCAATTTTGAAGGTGATAATTTCACGACGGATAGTAGTCGTGATTGGGCATTTCAGTTTATAGATGAACTGAGGGAGAGAAAACTTACTGGTAAAATTGCATGGAAAATGTCGTGCAAAATCAACGATCTTGCTAAAGATATTCTCATTGAATTAAAAAATGCAGGACTTATTGGTATCAATCTTCACATTGATTCGGGAAACAATGCAAACCTTCAATCAATTAACAGCCATTATCATATTGAAGATATCATAAGAATTGTAAACACTTTAAAAGAAATCAACCTATCACACGAATTAAGTTTACTGCTTCTTAACCCCTATTCAACCATCGAGACTTTAAAAGAAGATCTTAAATTTATTAAACAATTATCTTCCTATGAAGCAACGGTTATCCATTTTTCTAAACTGATGCCATACACCGGCTCTCAGCTTTTTGTTCAGTTGATGGCCGAAGACAGGATAACAGGCACTTTTAGTTCACCCGACTATAATTATACCGATAGCAGGCTGGAATTATTGGAACTTATTTTGCATAAGGCCTTTCATTACAGAAATAACGATAAAAACGGTTTGGTTAACCTGCTTAGGAATGCCAATGCTGAATATGTGCTAATGAATACTTTCAATCCGGGTGCCGAAAGTTTTTTCTTTTATCGCAAGATAAAACCTTTGATTAAAGAAGCCAACAAGCAACTAACTGAGACACTAAGTGCCGTGTTGGATATGATTTCAAAGCTGTCGTACGACGAAATTCTGAATTACTGGACAATCCTTGAAAATTTAGTAGAAACCCACATTGAAAAAGAACAACGTACCACCTACCTTCTGAATGAGATATTGGATTATCACATGAATTTAAACCATTCCGAGATTTGTTAGGAGTTTAAATACAAGTCGATAGTCCATAGTCGATGGTAAAAACAATTATATGTCACCATGAGCTTGCATTTTTCTATCTACTATGGACTAAAAACTATGGACGCTTTTCACCTTCGTCAATTCGCATCAGCGTTTCGCGCATGTAGGCGATAAAGGGAGCTGCAAATTCTTTTCTTTTCAGGGCAAAATCAACCGTTGTTTTCAGGTAATCGAGTTTGTTACCAATATCGTAGCGGGTACCTTCAATAACGGTGGCGATAATGTTTTCCTTTTTCATAAGCAAACGTAAAGCGTCGGTAAGTTGAATTTCGTTACCTTTTCCGCGGGCGGTTTGTTCAATGGCTTTGAAAATCTCGGGTGTAAGAATATAACGACCAGCAATAGCAAGGTTTGAAGGCGCTTTATCTCTTTCGGGTTTTTCTACCAGTTCGTTGAGCTGCATGGTTTTATCGCTCAGGTTAACTCCACCGGCAATTCCATACCGTGAAACCTTTTCCCAGGGAACTGTTTCAACAGCTATTACAGTCTGCTGATATTGTTCGTACGAATCAATAAGCTGCTGGGTAACGGGTATCAGAGAATCGATAATGGTATCGCCCAGCAAAACAGCAAAAGGCTCATGACCGCAGTGAAAACGTGCATGATAAATTGCATCGCCCAAACCGTTTAATTCCTTCTGGCGGATAAAGTGAATGTTGGCCATATTCTCGATATGCCTCAACTGGGTGTAAAGCGCTTCGTCTTCCTGCTCCTGGATGCGCGATTCAAGCTCTATATTACGGTCGAAATGGTCCTCGATGGAACGTTTTCCCTTTCCTGAAATAATCAAAATATCTTCAATTCCGGAATCGACACATTCCTGAACAACATACTGAATAGTTGGAGTATCGATGATGGGAAGCATTTCTTTTGGCTGAGCTTTGGTAGCTGGTAAGAAACGGGTACCCAGACCTGCGGCTGGGATAACTGCCTTTTTTATCATATTTTATAGAATAATGGGTTTTAAAACACGTGCATTTATCTTTCTTAGGTTGATGATCAACCGGTTGAGCATTTCATCGTCTTCGTACATGCCAATGATAGCTCCGCCGGAACCGCTGAACTTGGCTGAAGCTCCACAACCGCGGGCTGTATTTACAAGTTCCATGTTACTGGCCGAAATATTCATGATTTTGCAACGAAGATCAAAATTCCGGTTAATAAGTGAATTAAGCCTTGTAAAATCCTGATTAAGAATAGCATCTTTACCCTGTTCCGCAAGAGATCCAATCTCAGCCAGGGTATCCACCGTGAGCTTATCGCCGGCGAGATAACGTTCCTTGAGATTATTGAACACAGGACCCGATACTTTACCAAGTTCTGTTTTATAGGCCATATAAAGTTTAGGCAATAAGGAAGGCTGAATGGGTTCGTAAATACCATGTCCATGCTTTTGTATATGTTCTTTATTAAAATCCATATAAACACAACCTTCGTAAACCTGGATAACACGGTCCTGCAACCCGGCATTGATACCAAGCTCGTCGGTTTCGACCGAGAGGATAATACTTGGCAGAATATGATCGGGAATGGAAACTTCGTAGAACTTCATCAATCCGCGCATGGTGGCGGTGACAATGGCACTTGAGCCGGCCATACCTATCTGTCGCGGAATAGAAGTGCGGAATCGAACTGTAAAATTCTTGCGAGGCAGGTTGATACTGTTTTTATCACAATACTCTGCAAATTTTTTAATAGCCGCTTTTATCAAACGACTACCGCCATAATAGCCCGAGAGTTTCACCGAATCGACCAGATGATAAATGTTTCTGAACTGATTGGTATCTTCTTCGCACTCTTCAATAACCAGTTCAGGAGTTTCGTAAATGGAAACGGATGCGGAGAAATTGCGGACAATAATAGAAATTGTTTTACCAAAATAACCATCGGAGGGATTACCCAGTAAACCAGCCCTTGCAAAGGCTCTGCTTTCGATAATCATAAATACGTTTTAATTGTGCGGTTCGAATTTAACATTTTTGAACAGCATTGACCTTAAAGTTTGACAGAAAACCAACGATTGGGGACAAAATATTAGTTACCCCCCTATCACTTTATACCTTCAGCAACATTTCATCCTTGTTCTTTAAAAAATGGAAATACATTAATTGAAAAGGCGTCTAGCTAATAAAACTAAAGTATAGTCGACAGACTACCAATACTGTGGACAAAACTCTTTCTTTTTATTCATTATGCACCTGATTCCATACATTTACTCAATAACCTCTTCAACAGGTAAACTAAAATAGAATGTGCTTCCCTTTTGCGGTTCCGATATAAAAGTAAGCTTACCTTTAAGTACTTCGGTTATTCTTTTCGAAATAGCCAACCCTACTCCTATTCCACCGTGCTTACGGGTATTTGAGTCATCGGCCTGACGGAAAAATTCGAAAATAATCGAATGTTTTTCTTTCGGGATACCCATCCCTGTGTCACGAACAAAAAAGGTAACTGCTCCTGCTGTTTTCATCGACATCCCAAATTCGATAAACCCCTTTTCGGTAAATTTTACTGCATTCTTGAAAAGATTGCCCAATACCTGGTTTATTTTATTCAAATCGCCTATTACAACTTTGTTTAGTAGCACCTCTTCAGGAGAAAATCGTAGCTCAATAACGTCTCTTTTACCCGAAACTTCAAGAATTTCGGAAAGCACCTGGATACTGTCAGAAAACATGCTACCCAAATTGAAAGTATCGTTCCGAAGAATGATTTCGGACTGTTCGGCAAGGGCAAGCTGAAAGATGTCTTCAACAATGTCGAGAAGTTTCTGCCCACTGGATTTAATCACTTCAACAAAGTCCTGTGCTTTTGCAGGGTGACTCATAATAAGATCGCTAAACCCTATTATATGATTGAGGGGGGTGCGTAGTTCATGGTTCATGGTGGCAAGAAATGCAGATTTCAAACGATTACTTTCTTCGGCTTTTTCTTTGGCATCCAAAAGCTCAAGCTCTGCCACTTTTTTGAAGGTTATGTCCTGAATGGTGCCGATAATGCGTTGCAGTTTACCATTAAGATCATAAAAGTTTTCGCTGTGCTGAAATACATATTTTATTTTCCCGGAAGGAAGTATAATCCGGTGCTCGATAATGCATGGTATGTTGTGGGCAATCGAATCTTTTAAAATTTTACCTACTAAATCTTTGTCCTCCGGATGCACCAAATCTAAGAACTTGTTATAAGTGGTTGTAGATCTTTCCGGATCTATTTCGTAAATCCGGTTAATTTCTCTCGAAAAACTTATTTGGGCAGTTTCAACATTGTACTCCCATGAACCTATTTTACCAATTCTTTGTGCTTCCGAGAGTTTAAACTGTTCTTCGAACAGTTTCTTTTCCATCCTTTTACGCCTTGTAATATCGTTAATCTGGAAAAGAATGCAGGATTGCCCGCTTAACTTTATCTTTACTGCCGAAACTAAACCCCATCGGTTATAACCGTTCCGATGAAGAAAATGAAATTCAATATTTTTGATATTACCGTTCCTGTAAAAATCTTTATGCCCTTCCAAAAACTTCTCCGATGGAGAAAAAACCCTTATATCGGAAACCTTATTACCAATCAACTCTTCACGATCGTACCCCGTTAATTTGCAGAAACTATCATTTGCATCGAGAATAGTGTCCTTTTTAATAATCGCAAAAGCTGAAGGACTATTTCTGAAGGCAGACGAAAACTTCTCTTCGCTTTCGCACAGTGCTTTCTCAGCATTAATACGTTCAGTAATTTCGCGAGCAATTCCAAGCACACCTTCAACTTTACCATATGTATCGTACAATGGCACCTTGCGAGTTTCAAGTATCCCCTGCCGGCCGTCGTTGGCATAATTAATTACCTCTTCCGTAATGCATACTTTTCCGGCAGCTATTGCTTCAAAATCCTTGGCTCTGAAAAAATCTGCCACATCCCTATTTACAAAATCGTAGTCTGTTTTACCAACAATTTGTTCTTCGGCTGCTCCGAAGAATTCCTGGAAGGCCTTGTTACACGCCAGATATATTCCGTTCTTATCCTTTAACCATACCAAATCGGGGATTGCAGAAATAATTGCCGAAAGTCTGTTTTGAGTTTGCCTGAGATCAGCTTCTGTTTTTTTGTATTCGGTAATATTTCGCCCAAACGAAATTATTCCTGTTACATTACCCAGAAAGTCCTTTTCGGGAATCAAAATTATCTTATATAAGTAAAACTTACTTCCAGAAAACTCAAAATGTAATTCCATTTCTCTTTTTTCGCCCAAGGCAAGCACTACTTTCAGCATTGTGAGATAGGCTTCTATCTCTCTCATGAATTTCAGGCCGAATGCTTCAGGAAAAAGATCCAAGGGGGTTTTTCCCAGTAATTTATCTTCGGAACAATTCAAAAGCGAATATATATGCCGGTTTGCAAATACAATCCGGCAATCTCTATCAAAACGTACAATACATTCTGAGGAGTTTTCGACTAAGGTGCGATACTCAATTTCGCGTTGAGAGAGCAACAGTTCTGATTTCCTTCGATCGGTTATATCACGTGCTATAGCCATAACACTCTCGAGAAGTCCCTGTTGATCAAATTCGGGAATAATACGAACTGTGAAGCAATGAAAAACATTATTCTTGTCGGTCCATTCATAATCTTTTTCATCAGGAGAACCTGTTTGAAATGCATTCAGCAACATTTGCCTGAATTGCATTGCTGTTGTTACGGGCAACACATTCTTATCGAAAAGAGAAACGCCAATAGCCTCTCCTTTGGTAAATCCTGTTTGCTCAATGTAAGTACGGTTAGCATAAATGCGGTTCATGTTTGTATCATACCGCACAATAATGTCGGGCGAATGCTCCAGTAAGGTAAGCAGTTCCCGCTCACGATAATAGGCTGTGTCTAAAGGTTCCGGTGACGGAGGTTCCTTTTCTGATTCAAAAAATTCATGTTTCAGCATAACGGGTTAGTAAAGTAATATATAAAAATGGACTTCAAAAAGTTAACATTACACTTATTAACACAGGTTTTTCCATAACGCTTGGGTATGGACTCCGGTTGCTGTGCCAGCAGCCAACGGAAGAGCTATAGACTTTATTTGTTTGCTAATTAAAATTCGTCTAACAAACTGGCTAAAAATACGAGTATAGGAGATGAATAGTTGCAACTTTTAACAACAAAAAAATAACCCTTTGAGGGCATGTATTTTACCAAAAGTATATGTTTTTGCCAAGTCTCCTGATGTTACGGTAAAAGTACATACTCCTTAATGGTTTACTTCATCTCTATGATTCCTTTTCTTAAACATTTTTTAATTTCTGGTTTTGTATTGTATGGAAACAAAAGCATACGTTTTTGAATTTGATAGTTATTTACAAACAACATAGGAATAAAATGGTTTACAACAATTTCACCAAAAAAATAATTAACCTTAAAGAGGCCGATTTAAAACTCCGCGAAAAGTTGATTCTATCTGGTCGGCTGGATGATGGATACAATCCGGAAATGGAACAATTGCATATCCATAATGCCATAGTTCTGAATGAAATTATTGACATTATTGGTTACCCTACATTTGAAAAAGTAGGCAAAGAAGCCAGTGATGCGGCGTGGCTTATAATTCAACATTCAATAGGAAACCCAGACTTTATGAAAAAATGCAAAACCCTGCTGGAGATTGCTGTTGGTGAAGGTAAGGCTGAGCCCTTACACTTAGCCTATTTAACTGACAGAATAGCTGTACTGGAAGGGAAGGATCAACTCTATGGTACTCAGTTTGACTGGGACGGGAATGGTGAATTAAGTGCCAATACTTTTGATAGTATTGAAAAGGTAAACCTAAGAAGAAAATCGTTAGGTTTGAATAGCCTTGAAGAACAAACGGAGATTATGAGAGAAAGGGTAAAAAGTGAAAACCAGTTACCGCCTGCTGATTTTGAAAAGAGAAAGCAGGAAATGGACAATTGGCGGAGAAGAACAGGTTGGTTAGAATAATTCTGCCAATTATTCCATACCCCTAAGCAATAAAAACATATTTTTATGCTCAGTTTTTAGATCCACAATAGTTTATTATATGCATTTAGCTTTTGACACTTACTATTTTGAAAACAAAGCAAAAACCGTTTGTATAGCATTTAAAAGTTGGACTGATTCCGAAATACAAAATATTTACAAAGAAATACTCGAAGATATTGAAGAATATAAATCGGGTGAATTTTATAAACGGGAATTACCTTGTATTTTAAGTCTGCTCAGGAAAATTCCGGTTAACGATATTGAAGTAATAGTAATAGATGGTTTTGTTTATCTGGACGACAAAAAAAGATATGGATTGGGAGGCCATTTATATGAGTCGTTGGATAAAAAAATTCCAATAATAGGTGTGGCCAAGAGCAATTTTGCAACCATTGAGCAAAACAAACGACAGGTAATCAGGGGAAAAAGCCTAAACCCTCTCTATATAACATCCATTGGTATTGATATTGACAAAGCATCTGACCTGATAAAAATCATGAATGGTGAGTTTAGGATGCCTACTCTGTTAAAAAAACTGGATTCCTTAACGAAAGAAAAATAAATTTTGATTCAATAGAGTGGATTTTTGTAGCATTCGCAACCTTGTCCAACAGTAAAGAATGTGCGAATAACACTCCTGCCATTATAAACATTACAACCGGTTTGATTTATGCCCCGAGAATAATATATCCTTACTGCATTGCGCATCCTGGAATCAATATGGCATTGATAAAAATTTTTTATAAAATAAACCATGTAACCAATATCTGTTATTGCCGTTAAATAGCAAGTAATTTTAGGTGTAACCCTGGCTATAGGACTCAAAAACAATAATTTCTTGTTAACCACAATATTAAACTAAATCACAATTTATGAAAACTTCTTATTTATTAAATTATGCCATTTTAGCCTTTGGCGCTGTTTTTATGATCTCCTGTAATAAAGATGATGATCAAAATCCGAAAACTTCAGAAAAAAAAATAAGCGCATATGTTTCCCAGCAAACCGGAAGTGCTGCCAGAGATTCAGTTGTTTTTACCTACAATACGGATGGCTCTTTAAAGAGAACAGAAAATTTTGAAATAACTGCTACCACAAAAACGATGAACTATTTGAGCGAATTTGAATATGTAAATAATAGGTTAGTATCTGTAACATACTCTGAAATGATTGGGAATACAAAAAATTTTGAAGATAAAGATTCCATTTCGTACGACAGTAACAACCGTCCCTACAAAATTATAGATATGAATTATAGCAACGGAAAAATGGTACTCGGTAAGTACCATACAAAAATTACCTATAACACCGATAATTTTCCTCAAAAATATGAGTATGAAGAATTTGATTCTCAAACCAATAATTACAGTGTGTATAGTTCTCAAACATTTGAATATACCGATAAAAACATAGTAAAAACAATTTCTCCGGACAGAACTTCGAATTTTACTCACGACACGAAAAAGAATCCGTTTAAAGATAATCCTCAATTTATGGGCGACTATATATTTTACAATACAAACAATCAATTAACTTCCACATGGCCTGGTCTATCCAGAACATTTACCTATGAGTATAACAGTGATGATTACCCAACAAAAATCACTACTGTTTCTACCTCTGATAATGGAACTTCGACTGTGACTTTAAAACTGTATTACAAATAAAGTCAACTGTACCAGCACACGTTAACCATTAGTAATAAATTTAGTTTACGAGAATATTCAATCGGAGTAGTTGGGCAAATTATCCACTTTGTCCGACTACTTTAATTACAGAAGCTAAAGGCGACTTCACACTTCACTTTATTTTCCTGTATTATTATGGCCTAATTTACCGTCAGATAAATCCCCGGACTATTATTCTCACGCAGATTCCATTGGGATTCAGTACTCCAACGTGAGTACAAAATTCCTTTGTGACTCTTTTCATTAATCAGGATATATTCTGTCCATATCTTTTTATTAATGCTCATTGCCCTATCGGGATTAGCGCCCGACGCTTTTACACATTCGAGTGTTAAAGCTACATCACCTTTCAAAATGATATTATATTTGCTTAAATCGATTTCAACCCAACCTGATTCTTTTGTTACCGGAAATATAATATTCTGGGTTAATAATTCCTGGTCGGGAGTGTTGTTGAAAATTGACCGGATATGCAAACGAAAGAAGCTACTATCAAAAGCTTGCCGATGGATGTGGAAGTGCAAACTTTTAATGAAAACCATTGAATTCCCAAGTTCAATTTTGGTTCCAATCTCGTGCCCTTTCCGGTATTGCGATCCACCCCATCCACACCAATTACCTAACCGCGTATAACTAGTCACCCCTACTTTCCTTAATTTACCGGGTTTCACAACTACTTCGGCAAGTTTTACAGGAGCAGAAACAAGCTGAATATTATTTTCGCCGGAGGATAACTCGTTAATTGCAAATGTTTGGGACTTATACGAAATCATAGAAAACCTAACAACAGCGTCCGTCGGCTGATCACTAACATCAAGCTTAAAACTACCGGTGTGGTCGGTAATGGTTCCTATGGAAGTATTTACAACTCCTATGCTCACATATTCCAGTGGTAAACCAGTGGTTGAATCCACAACTTTTCCGGTTATTGTAATGCCACATAGTGATACTTTGCAAACTGTTAGCAAAACAAGTGTAAGGAGTAATTTCATTTCAGATCGGATTAAAAACTTATTATTGCCTGGTCTCAATCTTTTCTACACTATCATATCCTTTTTTAAACGACTTTACTGAATCTTTCCAATTATAAACGGTTTCGAAAATAAGCATAGCAAGCAGTCCAAGTGCAAAAAACAACAGATCGCGTTTGGTAATTTTTTTCATGATAAATGGATTGAGTTTTAGAAATTACTAATGATGGTTTAATTTTGCTAATCTAGTCATTAGGGAATTTATTTACAAATTTGCCCATAGATAAACCATGAAGATTACAATTTCACTATTACTGAATCTGATAGGATTTATAGCTTTAAGATATCTGGTCCTGATAAATGCTTTTTTACTTGGCTACGGGTCCAGCGATAAATATATCGCTATAACAGAGATGATGGCTCTAACTGCCTTTTTATTACAGATGATTGTCTTTTATTTCTTAATTCGAAAAAGGAATAATAAAACTGCTTTGTTTTTGATTGTACTTTTCACATTATCCATAATTTATGTCTTGGACTTGTTGGGCTATATACCTTTTTTAAGAAGTTAATATGGACACTTTTATTGCCAAAAGCTTTATCCTGCCATTAAAAAAAACACTGATGTCCGGTTAAAATGATTAGATCCTTCGCTCCGCTCTGGATGACAAGCCTTTCACTGGTGTTGGAGGGTGAGGGGGTGGGGGTGTGGGGGGGGGGGGGGGGGGGCCCCCGCCCCCCGCA
>JAEYWD010000076.1 GCA_023429135.1 Bacteroidota bacterium
TCTTGGTCTGCAATCAATCGAAATATGTGTAAAGGGAAAACGTTAATAAAAACCGCCGCGGTACGTGAAGCGTATGCCAGGTGGTGTGGGAGGACAGCGGTGCGAGCCGCTTCCTACCCGATTAGAAGAACTGGTGAGTGTCTAGTTGCGACCCTGGCCAGGGTCGTATCTCATCGTCAATCCATGATTTCTATAAACATACGACTTCTCCGAAGTCAATGGAATAATCTTCAATTCCCTTATTGAATTCAAAAATAATAAATTAAACAGAATGCCTCTTAGTCGTTTTAAATGGGATAGCCAAAATATTTCGTTCTCAATTCTAAGCTATTAAGAATTTACAAAGCTTTTCTAGGATAAAGATTTTTATGACCTATTCTTTCTCTTTAAAAGATAATAAGCCGGGATTCCTGTTAAAACGGTTAAAATTCCCATTGACGACTCAAAGGGGCGTTGGAGATAGGCAAGAAAAAGAATGATAATGCCCGTTGTAAGATATATGATTTGTGGAATTGGGAAACCAGGTATTTTGAACGTGTTTTCGCCTTTTATCCTCAATTTAATCACTCCTGAAACCGCCAAAAGAGGGAAAATACTTAAAGAAAAACCCATATAGGTTAATATTTGATCGAAGGTGCCTGTAATGGTCAGGACAAGCGCTATAGCACTTTGGAAAACAATGGATGTGGAAGGGGCGTTAAATTTTGGATGAATTTTAGCTGCCGATTTAAAAAAAAGCCCATCCTTAGCCATGGAATAGTATACCCTGGGACCAATAATCATAAAAGCGCTCAGCGACGAAAACAAAGCAAACGATATTAACACTGATGATACCGCTCCTCCAGTTCTGCCAAACATCTTTTCCATAGCCAAACCACCAACCGAAATCACGCCTTTCATTTCGGTGGGCGGAATTGCATAAATAAAAACCACGTTGATTAAAAAATATAAAACCATCACCACCATGGTTCCAAACAGCAGCGAAAGCGGCAGATTTCTTTTCGGATTTTTGATTTCCGATCCGATATACGTTGAAGCATTCCAGCCGCTATAGGCAAACATAATCCACATTAACGACAAACCAACAGTTTTCCAGTCGGCAAACCCCGATGCCAGCTTGTCGCCTGCATTGAAATGTGCAAGGTGGCCCGTTCCGGCAGCAAATCCCAGGACAATAAACCCAACAATTAAAACTATTTTCAGAATGGTAAGATAATTTTGAATAGTTGCGCCAAGTTTTAATCCTCTGTAGTGAATAGATGTAAAAAGAACGATAACTGCAACGGCCATGCCTTTCTCAAGAACAGGTTGCCCAATACCGGCAGTTGCCTGCACCCATGCTGGAAACTCCGGGAAAGCCCTTGTAAAATATACACTGAAACCAATGGCCGAAGCTGCTATAGGTGCCGAAAAGCCAACCACAAACGAAATCCATCCGCTTAAGAAGCCTGTAAGAGGGCTATATAATCGGGAAAGATAGAGATATTCGCCGCCAGCTTCAGGCATATTGGCTCCTAATTCTCCATACGACAGTGCTCCACTTAGAGCAATAATACCTCCAGCCACCCAAAGGGTAAGCATCAGATAGGGATCACCCAGATCGGCCATCAAAAGTCCCGAGGTCGTGAATATTCCGGCGCCAATCATATTAGCAATCACAATATTGGAGAGTGGGAAAAATCCCAGTCTTCTTTGCAAGCCATCATTCAAGGAGTAACTTATTTTAGAATGAAAAAATTTTTTCCAAAGAAAAATTTAACGGAGAACTAACTTGCCATTAGAATGAAGCAGTCCATTCCCTGGTACCCTTTTCGGCAACTACCGAACCCTGAATTTTATCGCCCACAACAGTTCCTTTGTAGGAGTCCTTTTTCACCTTAAAGCTGATTTCAGAGCCATTTAAGTGTCCGTCAGATATTTTTTCACCGTTAAGTGTGCCGGAGAATTTCTGGTATTTTTGTTCCAGGACAAGCTTTCCCTGATCTGTCTTCCATGTTCCTTGCACATCAGCAGGGACAATCCACAAAAGAGCCGTACAAAATCCACTGCCACAGTCGTTGATTGTTTCCTGAGCATCAGGTTCCCAGTCGCCCATGTTGAATGTATTTGAAACAATCCGTGTTCCGGGTTTAAGTTTCAGCAGCGAAGGGCGTAACTGCATGTTCAGGTTTGTTAACAGAAAAAGGGTAACTACATTGGCTTTCGACAGATCGGTTTTAAAAAGATCAGCTTCCATAAATTTTGCTTTATTGCTCACCCCGGCTTCGGCAGCTTTTTTCTGCGAAAGCTTCACCATTTCGGGGTTATATTCAATACCTACGGCTGTAGCACCTCTTTGAGCGGCGGTAATTACAAGGCGGCCATCCCCGGAACCCAGGTCCATTAAATAATCGCCCGGATTAACTTTAGCCATGTCGAGCATTTTGTCGACAAGCAATTGTGAGGTAGGCACCCACACCACATCTTTTCCCGGCTGACCGCTTGCTGGCTCGTAAGAACCGGTTTGGGCATTGATGCTTAGAATGAATAATGACACAAAGGAGATAAGCAATACCCGTTTGAAAAAACAAATATTATTCATAGTTTAAATTTTTATATGGCTTAACGTAGCAACTGATTTGCAGGTAATAACTAAAAAACCAACATCGGATTTAAATGTTTCAAGAATCGGGTTAAAAGATTCTTTACCCATTAACGAACAATGGAATTATAAGCATATTATTGAATTTGAAAGTAAAACAGTATGTTTGTAGCCGTAATTGTTTTCGCAAATGAATCTCACTTCCGAACAATTTGATATAATAAATTCAACCGGAAACATTAAAATAAATGCTGTTGCCGGATCGGGAAAAACTACCACCATCATTGAATATGCCAAAGCACGGCCCCGGGGGAGTAAAATTCTTTACCTCGCATTTAATAAATCGGTAAAACTTGAAGCCGAAAGAAAATTCGCAGAACAAAAACTTTTCAATGTAAATGTAGAAACTGCCCATTCGTTGGCTTATAAACATATTGTTCACCGGTCGAAGTTCAAGGTTAGGCCTCAGGGTTACAAAACTCACGAAATTGCCGAAATGCTTGGATTGCAGGGCGATGGTGAAAAACATGCCGAATACATCGTGGCAAACCATATCAATAAGTTTATATCGTATTTCTGCAATAGCGATAAAACTAAAGTGCAGGAATTAAACTATCTCGATGTGGTTTCGGATAAAAAAGCGCAGGAGTTTGTATTGAAGCACTACAGCTACATCGAAACCCAAACCCGTCTGTTGCTTAAAAAAATGGACGATGCCCAGATTGAAATTACACACGACTTTTACCTGAAAAAATTCCAGTTGTCCAACCCACAGCTCCATTACGATTATATTCTGTTTGATGAAGGTCAGGATGCATCGCCAGCCATGTTGGACATTTTCCTGAAACAAAGGGCTGTAAAATTGATTGTTGGCGACACACACCAACAGATATATGGTTGGCGTTATGCTGTTAATTCACTTGAAAAAACCGACTTTAAAACTTTCAATCTTTCGCATAGTTTCCGGTTCGGTGAAGATATTGCCAGGCTGGCGGCTGAAATTGTGGGTTGGAAAAATCATTTCACTGAAATTCCGCCGGTTACAATTACCGGGAAAGGCACATCAAAAGACCATAAAGTAAAAGCCATTCTTGCACGAACCAACCTGGGTTTATTGTTAAAAGCCATAGAATATACGCAGGAGAGGGACGATGTAAAGCACATTTATTTCGAAGGGAACATAAACTCGTATACCTATGCCGATGATGGTACCTCGCTATATGATGTGTTAAACCTGTACAACGGAAACCGCACGCATATAAAGGACAAACTTATTAAAGCTATGAACAGTTTAACGGAACTTGAAGAGTATATCGACAAAACTGATGACGTTCAATTAGGCATGATGGTTGAAATTGTTATGGAATATGGTAATGCTATTCCGGGAATTATAAAACGCATTAAAGATAAACATGTCGAAAACGACCAGAAACAGAAGGCCAGCATCATTTTCTCAACCGTACACCGCAGTAAAGGTATGGAATACGACACAGTTCATCTGGTTAACGATTTTATCACCGAAGAAAAAATAGGGAAAATTAAAGAAGAAAAGGACGATTGGAATTTAAGCAAGATTAATGAAGAGATAAACCTGCTATATGTGGCTGTTACCCGCACCCGTAACAGTATATTTATCCCCGAATCCTTGCTTCCCGAAGGGTTACCACAATCACCGCATATTCACATTGTTAAAGCTCCCAAACAGCCAAAAAGCTCCGAATGGCTGACTGATATTGAATATTTAGCTGATAAAAAAGTTTCCAAAAGCAAAGCATTTACTCTGGAGGAAAAAAGAGCGAAAAACAAAGAGGCCTATACTCCCTGGACAACCGAACTCGACGACGAGCTAACCGTTTTGTACTGCGAAGGAGCCACCGTTAAGGATCTGGCTTTGCATTTCGGACGAACTTCCGGTGCCATTCGGTCGAGGATTAAAAAACTGGAATTAAAAGAGTTGTACGGGTAACTTTAAAATAATTCAATAAAACAAATCATGGAAAATTTCTCAGACGACGAAATCAACAAAAAAATTGATATTGAACTTCGGAAGAAAGAACTTGAAAAGAAATATGGTGCATCTTTCAGCAAGCCTGATAGCACCCTTTCTCCTAAACTGGAAGAGGAATGGTTAAATCATATTGAGCAATTTGAGCAGCAATTCAAAAAAAGAGAAACTATAACAGTTTGGGATTACTTAGAGAAACCTGATTACAAGAAAGTGAGTGAAATTGAACCTGACGATATTTGCAGTGAATTGGATCGTTTGATGAATTTTATGAACGAGCGCAACATCGTGCTGGATACCCTTTGTCCGGTTGACGATGCTGAGTTGTACCGTTTTATTATCGAAGAACTGTTTTTTTACGAAATGGACAATATCAGGATTAAAGGAATGAATACCTGTTTTATCTATGAAGACTTTCATCCGAATGCGGAATATGACATTCGCCAGGCATATGATTATTTTTTCAGGTCGACCATGGCTAAACGGGAGAATGTAGGAGGGGAGGGTTATGATCTGTTGTATGTTGATAAGAATAATTATAGGAATGCTAAAGGTGAGATACTTGACAAAAATGAACTTATAAAAACAATTAACACTTTCCTTGAATCATTCGATTATTTTGATTTTATCACCAATGAAATTGAAGATGTGGCATTTAATGAAAACAAGACAGATGCAATGTTAACTTTTGAAATTGAGTACAAAGGATGTTTTAATAACAGTCCTGAATTCATTACTTACAAAGGGAAAGGATATTTTAAGTTTAAACCCTGTGAATATGGCGGATGGGACATTTACCATATATCCATGCCCGGCCTGAAGATTTAATACAACTAAATTCTAAACTGAGATTAAACTAAAAGGGAAGCTGATCTTCCTCCAATTCTGAATCCTGAATATCGTCAGAATATTGTTCCATCTCCTCCCAGGTAACACCATAAGGGGCTCCACCAGGAGTATAACCAACAATATAGGCAAAATTTTCGTCTGATTCAATTACCGTTTCCTCAACCTTCTTCAGCTTTTTTGCTTTTTTCTGGTTTTTTCTGTCAATTTCACACCTTTTCAAATTTTCCTTCAGATCAGGAGGAAAAGTCACTCCGAGAATTTCAAGTTCAATTACAGCGCATAGTTTACTAGTACCATAATGTTTGGCATAACCGTGATAAAGCTTTTTACCTGTATAATTCTCCATCCACTTTTTTGCATGAAGTAGCCGCTGTTTACGTTTAAATCGTTTATGTTTAGGCTGAGGCATTATTGTTTTGCTTTTCAGTATATTACTGATCCTCGTCAGTATCATCAAACCCGCTAAATGGAATATCCTCATCGGAATCTTTATCGAAAGGATCTACTCCTGGTGGATTAAATAATCCCCAGCGGTCGATCACATAGTTCCACTTGTCGAAACCGGCCACCCAGTCAATAAATAGTAAACGGTATTCCTCAAGCAACTCCCTCACAATCTTGTAATATTCCACATCCTCAAAACCAAACATCTCTAATTTATGATTACCAACCATTAAATCATGTGCCGCTTTGCGAATAATAGCTGCGGCTTCCATCGTTAAATCGTATAGTCCGGCAGCTTCGGCGCCTGCTACTTTTACCGTCAGCATCGAGGCATCGGCAATCATCTCGGCTTTAATATATTGCAAATGTTCGTTTTCTTCGGGAATTAAATCACAAATTTCCCTGATTACATCACAAATTTCCTGTCCTTTCTTATAGATGTGAAGGTCTTTGGGGGATATTTCTTGTTCGTTGTTAAACATTATTTCCGCGTAAATATCTTTTTCAATTTGGTTTCTCCGGTAACATAATTTTTACGGTACCTCTCAAGGTTGATTGTTTTCTTGTCCGCCGAAAGACTATAAGTATCGATTATAATAAATTCCTGCAAAACTCCTTTAACCGTTTGTGTATCGATATTGGTAATTGTAAGCAGCTTTTTATCTGCCGACCACTTTGCCGACTTTTTACTCGTTCCGACTGACGATTTGGTTATTTGCTCCTTGCCGTCAAACCGGTAGGAGTCGGCAGATGTTTTCCATTCAGGACGGTCTGGATATATGTATGTTTCTGAAAAAGAAATAGAATCGCTAGTCTGACGAATCTCCAGGATAACAGTGCCATCTAATTCAGACTCAAATCTGTCCTTATCGCTATTGGCACGGTCGTATTGCCATTTTCCAGAGAAATCTATTGGTGTCTGCGCATTTAAATCAGTTAAAAAGCTCATTAAAATAAGCAAACAGCCAATTTTCAAAAAGAGTTGGTTGGTTTTCATACTTGCAAAGTTTAAGGTTTGTTTAAGAAATTAACCAAAGATAAACTATTGAATGAACTATGAGTCTGGTTTATACATGTTTTTAATTGCTTATGATAAACAAATCAAATGTGCGACCCCAGCAGGGGTCGAATTCCCTATATCTAAATTCGTTCTATAAACATTTGACCTCTCTGAGATCATGAAACAGTATCAGCTATTTATCGAACAACATTTTAAAATAACGCGCCGGGTTGTCCAGGAAGCTTTTTGTAATGCGGTAATTTTCGGTTTCTTCATAAGCAATTGGATTTATACCACTCTCGTCCAGTAAAAATATTTCGGCTCCGGGATAAGCCAGCAGGATAGGAGAGTGGGTGGCAATAATAAGTTGCGATTTACCCTCTACCTCCAAACCATTCAATATCGAAAGCAAGGTTAATTGGCGCTGTGGGGATAGGGCCGCTTCGGGCTCATCGAGCAGAAACAAGCCTTCACGGAAACGGTGGTTGAAAGCGGCTAAAAATGATTCTCCATGCGATTGTTTTAGCAATTCCCTGCCACCCCAGTAGTTTGGGTTGCCGTGTGTATCGATGTACGACGAAAGATTAAAAAAACTTTCAGCACGGAAGAAAAAGCCCTGATCTATGCGCAAATGCGGATTACGTTCAATATACAGGTGTTGACCAAGAAGTGAATAATCCTCTGATGAAAACCTGTGATATTTATGGCCACCCATGGTATCAAAACCACACCGTTCGGCTAAAGCCTCGAGCAGAGTTGATTTACCCGAACCATTTTCGCCAACAAAAAATGTGATGGGCTTACGAAACCGGATTTTCAGTTTTTCAATAGCAGGAATTGTAAACGGGAAATCGTTTTTGGGATAACCTGCTTTTAAAGAAAGTCCTTGGATATAGATATTTGGCATAGGTTATTTAAGTTTAGCAGACAGAATAGAATTCCATCCAATCGAGACTGTTTCTTTTACGGTTAAAGCCTTTGGGTTGCCTAAATACGAAATTCCCTGTTGTAATTTACATGGTAGCCAACTGAAATAATAACGTCGAGGTTACAATGTTTTACTGAAACTTCTTGTGTGTTTCCTTCAATAGCTCCATGTTGAGTGGTTAGTCGGAAATTCCGACATACCAAATCTTCGCACATATTCTATTTATCATCAAGACTTGCAAAAACAACTGCCCTGCAAACAGACAATGGTCTGCGGACTCACCAAAAATGAAGTGTACTTATATGTCCATGGCGAATCGATTTATCTCACACACTCAGCAGAAATCTCTTTGATGGGTATGGCAACTCAATTAGTTTTTTGCAAGTCATTTTATATTTTCAAGTTTTGTAAGCCAATGGTTAAAACGGGAACATTTGGCTCGTATGGTATGTAACCCTGTTTCCTGAGCGATTATAGCTCCGTATACAATTTTGTTGTAGCCTTTCAAATGTTTTTCCAGACGTTTTGATGGTGCAGTTTCAGGATGATCATTTACATCCTCAGGGTTAGGGAAGCGATCGAAAATTTCTTCAAATTCGGTCTTATTAACAAATTCTTCCTCAAGAAAATTTTTCTCAAATACAGTAGCATCCGAGAAAAGGAGTCCTTCAAATTCGTGTAACTGGATATAGGGCATAAACCTGTATCTTAATCCCGGGTCAACATCATTCAGCATGGAATTTTCCAGAGAATCCATCCTCAATGCTTTGTTTGGGTTTTGATGTGCGCTTTCCCAATCTGGAAATTCATGTCTGGCCTTCAGGCCATAATAATCTATTAATGTGGTAACAATAGCAGTTTTGTCCGTTCGCAGGTGATTCTCAATTTGCTTCTTCAAAACCTGCCAGGCAACTATTCCACCACCCGACTTTTTTATCAATGGCGTTTGCAATTGAATGTTGCCTGAGATAAAATGAGGCTGCAACACATTGTTACAAAATTCTTTTTCGGTGGGGCCTTCACAAATGATAATAATTCTTTTCATTGGTCTATCATTTTGGTTGTCCTCCCTGAAGAATATTTCTCTGCCAAAGGTCTCCTACACTGTAATCGTTGAGCCATTCCGAAAGTTCCTCTTGTACAAGCCTTTTAAATTTGCTGGCACCATTTTCCTGATCTACAGTAATGATGTTTTCCGCATCGAAATGATTAACCAGATCGGCTGACTGGGTGGCAATAATAACCTGAGTACCTTTATCGGCAATACTATTGATCATGCCGGCAAGTTTGGTTATGGCAAAAGGATGCAGGCCAAGTTCAGGTTCGTCAATAATAATTACCCCGGGAGGGTTCGGTTGCATTAATACAGTAGTGAGCGCAATAAAGCGCAATGTACCATCCGAAAGCTGGTAGGCAGAAAAATTGGTATTAAGATCGCCCGTATCAACCCATCTTAATTCTATTTCATTCTTATTTTGCCTCGAAGGTTCAAGAATAAAATGATCTATATATGGCGCTACAGATTGTATTGTTTTTACAATTCGCTTTAAAATTATTGGCTCATCAACTTGCAGAGAATAGAGAAATGCAGGAAGGTTTCGGCCATCAGATTTTAGAAAAGCATCGTCATTGATATCGCATTCTTTCCGCAAGAACGAGGTAGAAGAAGTATCATGAAAATGATAAATCTGAATATTAGATAAATAATTTCTCAGATATTTATATCTATAACCATCTAAATCCGGAATCTTACTTTCTTCTCGATCATAAAAATTGAAATAATTCCAATCGTCATCCTCCAATTTAACATTATAACCTGCACTCTCTTTCTCAATAAACAGCCCGCCAGTCTTTGTTTGTGCCAGTTTAAACCAATAGGCATTATTGTCTTTCTGTTCGGTAAAAATTAATTTGCCATAAAGCTTCTCAGTATTTTTTCGTCCAAAATGTAACAGATTATCTGTTTTTTCTTCAACCACAAAACGTTGGAGCCGCTGATTGAACAAGGCATGGACTAACTTAAAGAAAGAAATGATATTGCTTTTCCCTGACCCATTGGAACCAATTAAAATATTTACCGGGAGAAGATCTAATTCCGTCTCCTTTACAGATTTAAAGCCGGATATTTTTAAATAGCTTATCATTTTCAGGATATAATTTTATGTCTCCATTCTTTTTCCGAAAGAAATATTGGATCCATTTCGATTTTAATTCAAAAGTAAGCGATTTAGCCGGATTTTGTATCCTGAAAAAAGCAGGTTTTGTTTTACAATTTGTAGCTGAATGTTGAGACAGTAAAATCTATTCATTTAATCTCAATGCCCGCAAGCCTTTTAATTGCATATTTAACAACCTCGTGACTAAAATAAAGTTAAGTATAAATACCCGAATTTTAGAATTTGATAGTCTCACTCACTTTCCGATACAGAAATTCCTAAAAATATTCCCCAGTACCTCATCCGTGGTTATCTCTCCTGTGATTTCGCCGATATGGTACAACACTTCCCGTAAATCCTGCGCAATCAGGTCGGTGGAGATATGGTTCTGAAGGCCATCGAAAACCCGGTTTACTGCTTGTTGCGCCTGCTGAAGGGCTTCATAGTGGCGGATGTTGGTTACCACCACACCGGTGTCAGTTTTTGAGGCTTGTACAATGGAAATAATTTCTTTCTGCAGGGTTTGGATGTGCAGTTTCTTTTTTGCCGAAAGGAAAACAAGCGGTACCTCAAGTTGCCGGAGTTGGTCCTGTTTGTTTTTCAATTCTTCATCGCTCAAAAGATCGTATTTGTTCAGAACAAGTATCAGGTGCTGGTCGTCGCGAAGGGCAATTCCTTCGAGTGCTTTCCTGATATCGTCGGAGCTATCGGTGGCTTCGGCTACATAAAGAACAATACGGGCCTTGCTTATCCGCTCAAAAGTGCGCTCGATGCCTAAACTCTCAATTGTATCTGTAGTATGGCGTATGCCCGCGGTATCGATAAACCGGAATGTAATGCCTTCCATGGTCATGGTGTCTTCGATCACATCACGGGTGGTGCCTGCAATTTCTGATACAATGGCCTTTTCTTCGTTCAGCAGGGCATTCAGCAAAGTGGATTTCCCAACGTTGGTACGACCTGCAATAGCAACAGGAACGCCCGTTTTTACAACGTTACCGTAGGCAAACGATTTAACTAGCTGGTCAACGTGACTGTTTATTTCTTCCAAAAGCTGATGGAACTGTTTTCTGTCGGCAAATTCAACATCTTCTTCCGAGAAATCGAGTTCGAGTTCAATCAGGGAAATAAAATGGAGTAACCTGCCTCTCAGAATATCGAGCTGACTTGAAAATCCGCCTTTCATTTGTTCAAAGGCTATTTTATGGCTGGCTGCTGATTGTGAAGCTATCAGGTCGGCTACGGCTTCGGCCTGCGAGAGGTCCATTTTTCCGTTCAGGAAAGCCCGCATGGTAAATTCTCCGGGGGTAGCCAAACGTGCTCCACATTCGGAGAGTGCCTGCATAATGCTTTGCTGGATATATACCGAACCGTGACACGATATTTCCACCACATCCTCTCCGGTGTAGGAGTTGGGGTTTTTAAACAGACTCACCAAAACTTCATCTATAGTCTCATTTTTATGCACAAGACTCCCGAAATGAATGGTGAAGGATTTTTGAGCAACTAATCTCTTAGAAGTATTTTTCCCGCGAAATAAGTTATCAGCAATTGAAAAAGCTTCTTCACCCGAGAGCCTGATTACAGCTATGGCGCCGTTGCCGGCAGGGGTTGAGAGGGCATATATGGTGGAGTTATCTGTCATGAAATATTTTTTGCAAAGATAAGTCAATGCAAACAACGAACAAACAGTAGGATCATAACGGAATTATTGTATATTTATATCGTATTATAAACGTGTTATAAACGTATTATAAATATACAAAACCTAAATTAAAAGCGAATGGCTATCGTTGATAATAACATCCTTGTTAAAGGGCTTCATGGTAAAGTTGGGAATATCATTTTCCGGAGAAGAGGAAATAAAACAACCGCTTATGTGAGGTCCTCGCGCGAAAAACCTTTCACTGTCAACGAAAAGAATGCGCAGACGAATTTCTCCATTGCTGTTGCTCTTGCTAAAAATGCGATGAACAATGAAAGTGATCGGTTGCGGTTTAAAGAGTTAGCCAAAAAAGAAGGCAAAGAAAGCGCGTACAGTTGCGCTGTTTCGTATTTTATGAAAGAGCAGCATAAAAAATAGTCTTCCCCTTTGCCTTTTCTTACGACTTACGACTAAATACTTACGACTTGCCTTTTCAAAAATATTCCTTAGCTTTAAACAATTAACTTATGCTAACTATGAAAAGCTTGCTTAACCAATTCTCCTTAAAAAGTGGGTCTTCCGCTGGAAGAATCCTTTCCGTTGATGCCCTCCGCGGTTTCGATATGTTCTGGATCGTTGGAGGTGAAATAATCTTCAAAAGTCTGGATAAAATTTTCCAAAACAGCACCACTGCATGGATTTCGCTCCAATTGGATCATGTGGAATGGCTCGGTTTCAGGTTTTACGATATTATTATGCCTCTTTTCCTATTCATAGTGGGTGTGGCTATGCCTTTCTCGTTCAGCAAAAGGTTGGCTGCAGGGGATTCTAAATTCAAAATCATGACCCACGTTGTGAAAAGGGTGATTACCCTTTGGATTCTGGGTATGTTGGTACAGGGCCATCTTTTGTCATATTCAATCGAAAAACTCGATTTATACAGCAACACCTTACAAGCGATAGCCGCCGGTTATTTTATTTCGGCCATACTGATTTTATATGTAAAAGCCATTGGACAAATTATCGGAACAATTTCCCTGATGCTGGTTTACTGGTTAGTAATGGCTTTCCTTCCTGCAACTTCCGGAGCCTATCTTCCTGATAATAACGCGGCCATTTACATCGATAAGCTGTTGCTGGGTTCTTTCCAGGATGGTACAACTTACGCGTGGATGTTAAGCAGTCTGAATTTCGGAGCTACAACCATGCTTGGTGTTTTTACGGGTTATTTGCTACGATCGGAATTTTCAAAATACCGCAAGGTGGCTTATATGCTTATTTTTGCTGCTGTTTGTTATCTGCTTGCCATTATCTGGCATCCCGTTCACCCCATTATTAAGCATATCTGGACGGGCTCCTTTGTGCTTTATGCTGGAAGTTTCTGCATCTTATTACTTGCAGTTTTTTACCTGATTATTGATGTGTGGAATGTCAAAGCCTGGAGTAAATTCTTTATCATCATAGGAGCCAACGCCATTGTGGCTTACGTGGCCTCTCATTTATTTGATTTCAGACTTGTTTCCGATGTTTTTATCCGCGGATTGGAACAATATACAGGCACCTGGTTCGATTTTGTAAGAAATACAGGTGGATTTATGGTTCTGTTTGGATTGCTGTGGTACATGTACGTTAAAAAGATTTTTGTAAAGGTATAGTAAAGTCCACGGTCCACAGACGTCGGACCACAGCTCAATACATGCAGAATATTTGTCTTGGTTTTTGGCCATGGATTATTGACTATCGACTTGTATTCAGTCTATCGACTATCGACTCCTCAATGTTTCACAACAGCTTATTGAACAATAATATGAAAAAAGCGTATTTTAGCTATTGTCATAAAAGGTTTATCTATGAGTGTTCTTGTTAACAATCAATCCAAAGTATTAGTGCAAGGTTTTACCGGTAGTGAAGGTACTTTTCATGCCGGCCAGATGATTGAATATGGTACAAATGTGGTAGGTGGGGTTACTCCCGGAAAAGGAGGCACGACCCATCTCGACAGGCCTGTTTTTGATACTGTTGAGTCGGCCGTAAAAGCAACCGGAGCCAATGTTTCGCTAATTTTTGTACCTCCTGCATTTGCTGCTGATGCCATCATGGAGGCTGCAAACGCCGGTATAGAACTTGTTGTGGCAATTACAGAAGGGATTCCGGTACAGGACATGGTAACGGTAAAAAATTACTTATCCGATAAAAAAACACGTCTGATTGGCCCTAACTGTCCGGGAATCATTACACCGGGACAGGCAAAAATTGGTATTATGCCCGGATTTATCCATAACCCGGGCACTGTTGGAATTGTTTCCCGCTCTGGCACTTTAACCTACGAGGCTGTCGACCAGATTACCAAAACCGGTCTAGGTCAATCTACCTGTATTGGTATTGGTGGTGATCCTATCGTGGGAACATCTACGCTCGATGCTGTCAAACTTTTTATGGAAGATCCGGGTACCGAAGGTATTATTATGATTGGCGAAATTGGCGGAAACATGGAGGCCGATGCCGCTTACTGGATCAAAGAAAATGGTACCAAGCCGGTAGTTGGTTTTATTGCAGGACAAACAGCTCCCAAAGGCCGGCGGATGGGACATGCCGGAGCTATAATAGGAGGGAAGGCCGATACTGCCGAGGCCAAAATGAAGATTATGCGCGAATGCGGAATTCACGTAGTGGTATCTCCGGCTGAAATTGGTTCGACTATGTACGAGCTTCTCAAAAACAGATAAGGCTATGAGCGCAAATCTGACTTTTACAAGTCTTTTGCGCTTCTCAGTTTTAATACCGGCACTTACGGTATTAACAGGCGTTAATGCCCAGCATACCGAAAAGAGCGTATCAAAACCTTCGTTTTCTTTAGGGCTTCAAACTTTTTCAGGTTTTATTATTCCACATTCGGAGTCTATCCGCAGCATTTCACATTCAAATCCCTGGGGTGTGGAAGCTTCTGTAGGGTGGCATTTCAGTGATGCTAAATCTCAATCGTATTGCAATTGTTTTCCGCGGTTGGGAGTTGCATTTTCGTATGTAAACTTCAATAACCCGGCTATTCTGGGAGAAGGTTTTACAATAGCTCCTTACATAGAACCTTTTATTACTCCGTGGAAACCTATCAGTTATTCAGTTCGGTTTTCGGCCGGAGCTGCCTACCTGAATAAAATATATGACCCTGTTACAAATCCTGAAAATTTGTTCTACAGCAAACGCCTGAGCTATATTCTTTCATTAACTCCTTCAATTTTTTATAATAGATTCGAGAACTGGAAATTTCGCTTATCAGGCAGTTACAACCATATTTCCAACGGAGGGAACCGTCAGCCGAATAAAGGAATAAATTTTCCGGTTATATCTCTTGGAGTGGATTATATATTCAAGTCTGTCGATTTTTCGAAAAAAGTTGATTATCAGTCTCAAAGTGTAAAGAACAATCATTCTGTTGATATAACTTTATTGGGCACCGCCAAAACACCCGACTTTCAGACCAAAGGCCGCAAGGCACTTTTTGGGTTGAATATTTCGTACCAGCGCAGTATTGGGCGAATAAGTAATTTGCTTCTAGGAGCCGAATGGGTGAACGATGGCGCTTTAAAGGCAGAGCTTTCCCGCAATTTCTCAAATCCTCCTGATCAGAACAGAGCTGCTCTGTTGGTGGGACATAATTTAAGTATTAGCAAATTCAGTTTTTCCCAGCAATTGGGAGTTTATATTTATTCACCGGCAAAAGCAAAAGATCCTGTTTACCAACGATGGGGCCTCAATTACCAATTAAGTGAAAATCTGTTTGTGGGTATTAACTTAAAAGCTCACCGTCATGTAGCTGATTTTCTTGATATAAGGATTGGTTATCGCACGTATTTGTAAGCTTCTATGTGTTAAAATTGTTAAACTTTCCTAACAAATATTCTTTTGCTTTGATTTAAGTTTTATTTTGGTTCCATCAAAAACTAGCAATCTTAATGTTAAATCATTCTTTAAACCTTTAACTGATGAAACAAATCCGCTATCAGCTAACCGTTAACCTTCTTTTATGCTTTTTTTGGAATTTACAGGGAAGCTCATCTAATATTATTCCGGAATCTATTGAAAATCACCCTGGCAAAACAACAATCAGTGGCTATATTAAAGAAAAAGGAAGTGACGAGACCTTGATTGGTGTTAATATTTATATTCCTGAATTAAAGATTGGCACTGTTTCAAATACTTATGGATTTTATTCCATAACATTCAGTTCATCGGCTCCCGTTACTGTCCAGTATTCTTTTGTAGGATATACAACCGAAAGCATAACCGTAAACCCGGGAAAGGAACAGGAGGTGAATGTGTTATTAAAGGCCGGCACCCTCCTGAATGAAGTGGTGGTTAGCGCCGATGCTGTATCCCGCCAATCGGAAAAAGTGCAGATGAGCACCATTTCTGTGCCAGTGGCTCAAATTAAAAATGTGCCGACTTTATTGGGCGAGAAAGATGTTTTTAAAGTTCTTCAACTTATGCCCGGCGTGCAGAAAGGCATGGAAGGCAGCAGCGGCATTTATGTGCGGGGCGGTGGTCCCGACCAGAACCTTATCATTCTCGACGATGCAATTGTATATAATGCCAGTCATTTATTCGGATTTTTCTCCCTTTTCAATGGCGACGCTTTAAAAAGTGTAGAACTCACAAAAGGCGGATTTCCTGCTCGTTATGGTGGTCGACTTTCATCGGTTATAGATATGAACATGAAGGAAGGCAATAAAGAAAGCTGGCACGGTGAAGGAGGAATTGGGCTGATTTCTTCGAGACTGACGGTAGAAGGCCCTCTAAAGAAAAACAAATCGTCCATTTTAATCTCTACAAGAAGAACCTATCTCGATGTGTTTACCAGACCTTTATCCAAGCTTGAGAGCGATGCAAGTGTCGGATATTACTTTTATGATTTCAATGCGAAAATAAATTACGACTTTGGCCGTAAAAACAAACTTTATCTGAGCGGTTACTTTGGAAAGGATCTCTTTTCCATAAAACAAAAGGAACGCGATGTAAATAACCGATCGGGGATAAACTGGGGAAATTCAACTGCTACCCTGCGGTGGAATCATCTGTTCCATAGTAAATTGTTTTCCAATTTGTCGTTAATTTACAGTAATTACAATTTTCAAATCTATGAAAAGTACCATGAAATAGTGAAAAGCGAGGAGTATTATGCCGAATATAATTCAGGAATAAGGGATTATACCGCTAAATACGATATAGATTTTATTCCAAATACAAAGCATTGGTTAAAAGGTGGGGCTGTTGCTATATGGCATGGATTCAAACCATATGCATTTGTTGAAGTCAACAACCAGGACTCTCTTAATATCAGGAATATACAGACCATAGAAGGACTTGAAACCGGAGTTTATCTGGAAGATACCTGGCAACCGGTTAATAATCTTAAAATTAACGGCGGGGGCCGCTATTCTCACTTCTTTTCAAAAAACAAACAATATAAATTTTTTGAGCCAAGATTTTCGGTTGCTTACCGGTTAAATAAAGATCTTGCACTTAAGGCTTCCTATGCCTCGATGACCCAATATGTTCACTTGCTTACCAATACTGGGATCAGTTTACCTACAGATCTCTGGGTACCCTCTAACGATAAGGTTCATCCGCAGCAATCGTCACAGATTGCTTTTGGTATTGCACAAGATTTCAGTAAACCATCTCTTTCGGTTTCATTGGAGGCATATTACAAAAAAATGGATAATATAATCGGCTATAAAGAAGGTGCAACTTATCTCGATTTAGGGGAGACCAATTCAGCTTCAGAATCCAGATGGCTCGAGAACATAACATCGGGTCAGGGTTGGTCCTATGGAGTTGAATTGTTTGTGCAAAAAAAAGTCGGCCGTTTTAACGGATGGGTGGGATATACACTTTCATGGACCCAATTACAATTCGACTCCCTTAATTTTGGCCGTAAATATTATGCACGTTACGACCGCCGGCACGATATTTCCATTGTTGGCATCTATAAACTAACTGATAAGATAACCTTGTCGGGTACCTGGGTTTATGGCACCGGGAATGCAATCAGCCTGGGTGTGCAACAATATCAATCGTACAATCATAACCCATTAGAAATTAATAACTTTTACAATTCGGCTTATAATTTAAGTTTCAGAGGAGAAAAAGAAGTTATTGGTAATAAAAACGATTTCAGAATGGGTGCTTACCATAGATTGGACGTTGGTATTCAGTTCCATAAACAGAAAAAGTGGGGCGAACGCACCTGGGAAATTTCAATTTATAATGCCTATAACCGCAAAAACCCATTTTTCTACTATAGCTATACCGATAATAACAATGTAGGTAAGCTAAAACAGGTTTCTTTGTTTCCCATAATTCCCTCAATTACATATTCTTTTAAATTCTAAGCATATGAAAAACTATATATATTCTCTTCTCTTTTTTAGTGTTTTCTTATCCGTTTCGTGCGAAAAAGATGCTGACATCGAAACGCCTTCACAAACTCCAAAGCTTGTAATTCATTCGTTTATATGTCCTGATGACACAGTTTTGAAAGTACACGTAAGTACAACAAGAAATATTTTTGGTGCTATAAAGGATTATCCCAAATCTGTTCCTGCAACCGTGGTTATGTTCGACGGAGAAGAGGCTGTTGAGTTTTCTCCTTTGAATGATGATGGCTTTTACTATTCAAAACATAAAATATTTCCCGATAAGGAATACAGGTTGATGGTAAAATGTCCCGGTTATCCGGATGCAAAAGCATCATGTAAAGTTCCTCAGGTTAAAAATTTATTTATTAGAATCGATACAACCTCTGAATTTATCGAGTATTATTATGATCCTTCTTTTCCAAAGGGGCCGTTAAGCCCTGATGGTTTTTATGATCAGAAAGTCAGCGTCCAATTCTCCGATATTGCCGGGGAGACTAACTTTTACAATGTTATGGCTTTCCAAACTTATGAACATTTTAAAGGTATTCAAACTGAAGTGTTATACCTCGAAAACCAGAATGATAACAACAATGATTTTTATTACGGATACAGTTCAAACAAAGTACTCACCGATAAAATGAGAGATGGAAAAGAGTTTCAGTTAACATTCAGGAACTCTTACATTAAAAATGATACCGCCAAGTATTCTGTGGATTTGAATGCATTGGTAATGGAAACCGATGCAGCATATTATAAATACCATTCTTCCCTGAATACTTATACAGGGACAGATGAGCCATTTACCGAATATTCGCCTGTTTACACAAATATTGAAGGTGGATTTGGTATTTTTGCTTCGTACATAAAGTATAAAAAGGTTTTAAAAATCAAATAATCTCCCGGGAATCAATTCATTAAAACTTGAAACGCAATTCTGATATATTCAACAAGCTTTTTCACGACTATTATACCAACCTTTCGAGGTTTGCTTTTACTTATGTTAAAGATGAAGCTGTTGCTGAAGAATTAGTTCAGGAAGTATTTGTAAACCTATGGCAAAAGCAGGAGTTAAAGGAAATTTCTTCTATTCGCTCATTCTTATATATTTCAGTTAGAAACAGGGCTTTAAATTACTTAAGAGACAACAAAGCGCGAACGCTCCACGAAAACGATTTCGCCTTGGAACGCGGGAGAGATGCGCTTTATGAATATAATGAATACGAGCATAAGCAACTGGAAGCGCTAGTTAAAGGTGCTATTGCAGAGCTACCGGAAAAATGCCGTGAGATATTCGAACTTAGCAGGAATGAAAATTTATCCTACCAACAAATAGCCGATCAACTGAATATTTCAGCAAAAACAGTCGAAAACCAAATCAGCATTGCTATTAAAAAGTTGAGAATAAAGCTAAAAGATTATATGAATTTTTTTGCCACATTTTTTTAAAGCGCTTTGGGGGTAAGTGTCGTTTCCTGTGTCTTCTCCAAAAAGCAGAAAAATGAAAGAAGACATACCCTGGAAAATTCTGGAAGAAAAATTTAAACAAGAAATTTCAGAAGAAAATGAAAGTTTACTTAATCTTTGGCTGGTCCAACAACCGGAGAATATTGTAATTTATAACCAACTAAAGTTATATTACGATCAGCATCAATGTTTGCCAACGAATTTTAATCCGGACGTTTCCCGCGCTATCAATACTTTTGATCAAGCTGTTCAGGCACAAAACTCCAAAAAAGAGTACAGGTTAACTGTACCCAATTGGATGAAAATTGCCGCTGCCATCCTATTATTGGTTGCTGGTTATTGGTTTTTTCAAAAATCAAACAAAGTTCCTGCAGTTCATTATATAACCATTGCTGCAAGCGATACCGCAATGTTGCAGCACAAAATGCCCGATAACAGTATCGTGTGGCTCAATGCAAAAAGTAAAATTCAATATACCGACAATTTCAAAGAAAATCGCAATATACATTTAGCAGGAGAGGCTTATTTCGAAGTAGCTCCTGATAAAACCCACCCATTTAAGGTTTTTTCGGATAAATCTGTAACTACTGTTGTAGGAACAAAATTCAATATCTGTTCATGGCTAACCAATCCAAATATCGAAATAACAGTAAACGAAGGCAAAGTCGTTTTTGGCAAAGAAAATGGAAATAGCGTTCCGCTTGAAAAAGGGCAGCGGGGAGTTTTATCTAAATCGACCGATTCTTTAACAGTCCAGACACCCGAAGCAAACCACCTTGCCTGGATGACCAAAGAGTTTTATTTCGAAAATGAGTCATTGAATGCTATCATGCAAAAACTGGCTGATGTTTATGGCTTTCAGTTCCGGATTTCAAATAAACATTTAAAAGAAACCCTAATAACTGCCCGGTTTAGTAAACGTCCTCTGCCCGAAATTATACAAACGCTCGAAGTGGTTACAGGAAAGCAATTCACAAAAAATAACAATACTTATATAATTCAATAATAGCCTTATTCCATGCAATATTTTAAACAAATTCCAATTATTCTGTTAATCTCAATCGTTCTACCAGTTAAAGCGCAAACCGATATTTTAAAAACACCTGTAACAATTTCCATTGAAAATAAACCTGTTAAAGAAATTTTATTGCAGATTTCCGATAAAACCGGGATTGGCTTTTCATATGGAAATGAAGTTTTTAAATCTTTTCCGAACAAATCGGTTATAGCCAGAGAGAAGCCACTAAAAAATGTTCTCAACGATCTTTTTACAGGAGAAAAAATTGCCTATAAAGTTGTCGGAAATCAGATTGTGATCCTGGTTTTAAAGGATTCTCCCAAAACTTTTACCATAAGCGGCTTTGTAAAAGAACTAGGCAGCTCCGAAACATTAATTGGCGTAAATGTGTACGTTCCTTCCATGCAAAAAGGCACTGCTTCCAATACATATGGTTTTTATTCTTTAACCCTTCCTTTAGTCGACACATTAACTCTGGTTTATTCTTTTGTAGGCTATAAACCTGTTGCAAAAAGAATTACGGCGGCCGATACCGAGATCAATATATTTCTGGAGCCGGGCACAATGCTGAACGAAGTAATAGTAAATGCCGATGCCGTTTCCCGTCAGTCGGAAAATGTTCAGATGAGTACCATATCCATTCCGGTTTCACAAATTAAAAATGTTCCTACACTGCTGGGCGAGAAAGATGTTTTTAAAGTTCTCCAGCTAATGCCAGGCGTGCAGAAGGGCATGGAAGGCAGCAGCGGTATTTATGTGCGTGGCGGTGGTCCCGACCAAAACCTTATCATTCTCGACGATGCCATTGTGTATAATGCCAGTCATTTATTCGGTTTTTTCTCCCTGTTTAACGGCGATGCCTTAAAGAGTGTAGAACTCACAAAGGGCGGTTTCC
>JAEYWD010000086.1 GCA_023429135.1 Bacteroidota bacterium
TCTTGGTCTGCAATCAATCGAAATATGTGTAAAGGGAAAACGTTAATAAAAACCGCCGCGGTACGTGAAGCGTATGCCAGGTGGTGTGGGAGGACAGCGGTGCGAGCCGCTTCCTACCCGATTAGAAACGGGACATTGTCTGCAAACGAGCTCCTTAGGAGCGCCCGGTAATCATATTGTGCATACTAAAATAATCTCTCTTCTTTCGAAACCTTTTTGCAGCAAATTCATAAAAGGAAATGTTTATTTATCAGGATAACGACCCAAGATTTTCTTTAACTTTACAAGGTTTTTAATCATGATAAATGTCATCTAAATAAAAATTCTATTATTTTTGTCAACTTTAATTAATGGATATGAAAAAGCTGTTTGTTACATTGGTATCAATAGTTGCGTTCTCGGGTCTTGTTTTCGGTCAGGAAGCACCTGCTGCAAAAGAAAATAAGAATGCACCCGAAATTGTTTTTACAAGTGAGGTTCACGATTTTGGTACTATACCTTACGAAGGTGATGGAACCTATGTTTTTGAATTTAAAAATACCGGGAAAGAACCACTGGTATTGAACGATGTTCACTCAAGCTGTGGTTGCACAACTCCTGAATGGCCCAAAGAACCCATTAAAAGGGGCGAAAAGGGTAAAATAACGGTTAAGTACAATACCAAAATTATGGGACCGTTTACAAAAAATGTTTATGTTACCTCCAATGCTCAAACATCGAGAGTTACATTAACCATTAAAGGAACTGTCTCCGATAAGAAAACTCTTTCCTCGAATTAGGATATAGTAATTAATGAAAGGTCATCTTAATACCAGTTTTTTCGCTCTTGCATCCATCGCCGCGTCGGCGGCAGTTGCATAATTATCTGTTGCCGGTATTTTAATACCAGCACCGGGAGTGAAAAACCTGATGTTAGGATGATTTTTTTTTGTCAATACAGTATAAACAAAACTAAACAATGCCCCAGATCTCTGAAAAAGGACGACAAATGCCGGCTTCTCCCATAAGGAAACTTGTTCCGTTTGCCGAAGAAGCTAAACGTAAAGGAAGAAAGGTGTATCACCTGAATATCGGTAATCCCGATTTACCTACTCCTCCGGTTGCGATTGATGCAATGAAAAACCTTAGTTTGAAAACTATCTCGTATGGACACTCAGCAGGCGACGAGTCCTTTCGCAGAAAAATGGCGGCGTACTACAATCATATCGGAATTTCTGTTAATCATGAAGAAATACTTGTAACATCTGGCGGGTCGGAAGCACTGCTTTTTGGTATGATGAGCTGCATGAATACCGACGAAGAAGCAATTGTTCCCGAACCTTTTTATGCGAATTATTACGGTTTTATGCTTACTGCAGGAATGAATATTGTTCCTGTAAGATCTTCCATCGAAACTGGTTTTGCCCTTCCACCTATTGAAGAGTTCGAAAAACTGATCACGCCTAAAACCAAAGCGATTATAATCTGCAATCCTAACAACCCTACAGGATATCTTTATTCGGAAAATGAATTGCAAATATTGGCAGAAATGATCAAAAAACACGATTTGTTTCTTTTCTCCGATGAGGTTTATCGGGAGTTTTGCTACGATGGCAAAAAGCATATTTCGGCTATGAACCTGAAGGGAATCGAACAGCATGTGGTTATGATCGATTCGTTATCCAAACGTTACAGCGCTTGTGGGATAAGGGTAGGAGCCCTGGTTTCGCATAATAAAGATGTGATTAATACGGCTCTTAAATTTGGTCAGCAAAGGTTGTGTCCTCCTGTTCTGGGGCAGATCGCAGGTGAAGCGGCCCTTGATCTAAAAGATGATTATCACGAATCGGTAAAACAGGAATATGTCCGTCGGCGGGACTTTCTGGTGGGGGCATTGAATAACATTCCCGGCGTGGTTTGTCCAAAGCCCAGCGGAGCTTTTTATGTTATTGCCAAATTACCGGTGGACGATGCCGAAAAATTTGCCCAATGGCTGCTCAGCGATTTCGAATTTCAGAACCAGACACTGATGGTTGCACCGGCCAATGGGTTTTATTCGTCGCCCGATTTGGGCAAAAACGAAGTTCGCCTGGCGTATGTACTTAATGTAAACGATCTGGAGAAAGCAATGGTTTGTCTGTCGGAAGCTCTGAAGGTATATCCGGGAAGAGTGGGGTAAATTCAGTTGCGGGTTTCAGAGTTACAAATGACTTATAACCATCTCCCAACCTGCAATAAGTGATATTGTAATTTGTAGTATTTGGTTAAATTTGTATAAAAACAGAAAACATGTCCTATAAGATTAATATTGTATTTGAAAAAGATGAACATGGCTATTATGTTTATGCTCCAAGTTTACCAGGATGCCATTCTCAGGGTAATAGCTTTGAGGAAGCCATGAATAATATTAAAGAAGCCATAGAGCTCTACCTGGAATCAGTGCCTCGGGATGAAGTGGATGAGATGCTTAGTAAAGAAATACTAACTACCACGATGGAGGTTAAAGTTGCCTAAGCTACCTGTTTTAGACGCTAAAGAAGGAGAAAGACTTCTTTTACAAAACGGGTTTAAGATGATCCGTAGTAAGGGAAGTCATCGTATTTATGAGAAAGGTAAAACCCGATTAGTTATTCCCTTTCATGCAGGAAGAAGTTTGCATCCTAAAATTGTTAAAGATATTTTAGAGACTGTTAAATGATCAATGCTTCATTTGTTGTAACCAATACCTTGGTTGACACCCGCAACCCACAACCCATAACCCGAAACTCGTAACCCGAAACTCGTAACTGACTTACACTTTCTTCTCCCAAAAATGCATCACCGGCTCGCATTCATTAAAACCCAGACTTTTATATAGTCCCTGGGCATTGTGGTTATCATTACGGACTTCGAGCGTTACCTTGCAATAATCTTTTTCTTTGGCAATTTCAATAATTCTTTCCAGAAGTTTTCTACCCACACCCTTACCCCGGGCTGCTTTTATCACTGCCAGATCGTGTACATTAATATAAGGCTTCACGTTAAAGGTTGAGAAATTCACAAAGCAGGTAGCTACTCCTAAATAACGATCCTCTTCAACTGCAAAGAGCACAAAAGCTCCCGGGTGATCTGCCAGTCCTTCAACCAGAGGCTTTTTGTTCTTCTCAGGCATTGGATTGCCGCCTCCCATGGGATCTTGCATATAGGCATCAATCAGCTCTACAACTTTTTGACGGTGCACTGTATTTTTAAAATCGCATTGTATAATTTCGACCATAGATTATCAGTTATTAATAGCAAAATGTAAAAGTAATTTTTTACCTGCTTAATCGAATACGTATATTTGAAAATCTAAAACCCACAAACCTATGAAAGCTTTTAAATGGATTTTACTTGTGCTTGTTGTTGCAAGCCTTGGTTTTCTGGCCTGGCATTTTTTAAGCCCTTACTCCAAAACCGATCCTCTGGGAGCTATTCCATACGATGCGGTTATGATAGCCGAAACCGATAATCTTTTTGATGCCTGGGACAAGCTTACTACCAATAAAGCCTGGGACAAGCTTAAACAGCAACCCATATTTACAAAACTTGGAAAAGGAGTTGGCATGTTGGATACTATTATTCAGAGTAACCGGCAACTTTCAGAATTTATTGGTCACAGGAAAGTGTTTGTGTCCATGCACATGACTACAGGCGGGAAATACGACTTCGCCTATATAATCGACCTGAGGAGAATTTCTAAAATATTAAAGCTGAAAGATTTTGTGGGAAGTTTTTCAACATCGTCTCTGATCGTTACGAAGATTAAAAATGAGAACGCTGATATTTTTCAGGTTGAAATGAAGAAAAACGGTCAAAAGTTTTATTGCTATTTTAACAACAACCTTTTTGTGGGTTCTTTCTCCAAAGCAATCATTGAAAAATCAATAAAAGTATCTTATGAAGAGAGTTTTGTAAGCGATACACATTTTACAAGCATTGTTGATAAGACCAGTAACAGTGGTATTTTCAGACTTTACTTAAATTATTCCAGGTTGGATGATTATTTCAAAAGCATGCTTGTGAAGCTCGACGAAAATACCCGAAATCTCACCAACAGTTTGCGTTATTCGGGGTTGACATTTGATATTGAATCTTCGGGAAGTATTTCCTGTGAAGGATATACCAGTATCAACGACTCAGTAACTTCTTCTCTTAAGGCTGTAATTAATTCGGGAATGGGCAATGCTGCCATGGAAGAGGTTTTACCATCGGGGTTCTCGTCATCTGTAAGTTTGTGTTTCAACCGGTTTACCGATTATTTTGACAATATGCAGGAAGCATTAAAAGAAACGCCTTATGCTTACGACAAATACCAGAAGGAAATTGGAACCGTAGAGAGTTACCTGGGAATTAATGTGCGTGAGAATTTTATGAACTGGATTGGCGAGGAAGTTACCCTTGCACAAATGGAGCCCATGGGTTTAGGTAAGAATAACGAATTCGCGGTTTTTTTGAAGGCCCGTAATATGAATGATGCCAAGGAAAATCTTGCGCTGGTTGCCAAAAGAATAAAAAACAGGACTCCTGTTAAAATTGAAGATGTGGACTATAAAGGTTTCTCCATTCACTATCTTTCGGTGAAGGGCTTTTTTAAAGTATTTCTTGGAAAGTATTTTCAAAAGCTGGAATCGCCATATTATACCTTTATTGGCGATTATGTAGTTTTAAGCAATCATCCACAAGTGCTAAAGACCATTATTGATGCTCATGTGGATGAGTCTTATCTCGAAAAGCGAACTGACTTTGGTGACTTTTATTCCACCTTTGCGAGAAGATCTAATGCCATGGTTCTGGTAAACACATCCAGCTTTTTGAAAACTTTAAAATACGATCTGCGGCCACAATCATTCAGTCAACTGGAGGAAAACAGACAAGATCTGGTGTCGTTTCCATATTTAGGATTTCAGTTGGCCAAAGACGGAGATTATTTCAGAACCAGAATTTTCGCACTTTATGCCGAAAATCAGGAGAAAGTCGGTATAGCTCCTTCCGTTGAAAGCGATTCAATAACTAATGTCGATTCAGTTAAACTGGCCGTTGGCGAATGGGTTAAAACAGCCGATAGTTATATCCCTGTGGATGTAAAACAGGAAATATTCTCCGAAAATTTCCCGGAGGGCCGTTTGAAAGTACAGTTTGAAATTAAAGACGGGTTCCGTAACGGGGATTACAGAGACTATCATCCAAACGGCGAATTAAGGATAAAGGGAGAATATAAAAACGACAAGAAACACGGAACATGGCGTTTCTACTCCGAAACCGGCAAATTAATTTTGAAACAGGAGTTTAAAAACGGGGAACTTAAGGAATAATCAGGGGGCCAGCCTTCTGATATTCCACTCGCCACTGGTAAGGACATATTCAATACGATCGTGGAGCCTGTTTGGCCTGCTTTGCCAGAATTCCATGAGATCGGGAATTATTCTGTATCCACCCCAGTGTGGAGGTCGGTTTATTTCCTTGCTGCTAAAAATGGTTTCAAATTCCTTATACCAGTCCATCAGCGTACTTTTGTTCGGGATAACATTGCTTTGAGGCGAAGCCCAGGCACCAATCTGGCTCTCGTAAGGACGGGATATAAAGTAGTCGTCCGATTCTGTTGATGATATTTTTTCAACCCTGCCTTCTATGCGAACCTGTCGTTCCAGAGCCGGCCAGTAAAAAAGCACTGATGCATATTTATTATGAAGAAGGTGCTTTCCTTTTTTACTGTTATAATTTGTAAAGAAATCGAACCCGAATTCCGAAATATGTTTTAACAGCACTATTCTTGAAGAAGGTCTGTTATCAGCCGAAACTGTTGATAATGTCATTGCATTGGCTTCGGGCATTGTATTCGATTTTATGGCAATGTCGAGCCAATAGCGGAATTGCACAATAGGATCAGGGTTAAAGTCGTTCTCGTTCAATTCTTTAAATGGATAGTCTTTAATTGTGAGAGATAAATCTTGCATACAAGTAATGTCTTATCCTGCAAAAATAAAGAAAATAAACGGATAACTACCTAATAACAAGTGAAGAATTTATACCGCCTTTAAGCTTAAGTCGAGACTTTTTATCTGATGTGTTAAAGCTCCAACAGATATATAATCTACTCCGCATGCAGCATAATCTCTTAAGGTGTCGATGGTTATTCCTCCTGAAGATTCTGTCTCGCATTGGCCATTAATTATTTCAACTGCTTTCCGGGTATCTTCGAGCGAAAAGTTGTCAATTAATATTCTATGTGTGCCTCCCAGGGATAATATTTTTCTGATGTCGTCCAAAGTGCGGGCTTCAACTTCTATTTTAAGGCTTTTGTTATTCTTTTTAAGATAGTCTTTCACAGCATTAATGGCGTTTTCGATACCGCCGGCATAATCAATATGATTATCTTTAATAAGAATCATGTCGAAAAGGCCAATACGGTGATTCTCGCCACCTCCCAGTTTTACTGCCATTTTATCGAGCATACGCATCCCCGGTGTAGTTTTCCGGGTATCGAGAACTTTGGTTTTTAGGCCTTCGAGTTTCTTTACATAAAAGCTGGTTTGAGTTGCTACACCACTCATACGTTGCATGATATTCAAAACCAGGCGTTCGCATTGTAATATGGAAAGCGATTTGCCTTCAACATAAAAAGCTATGTCGCCTTTTCTCACAGGAGTTCCGTCTTTAATAAGTTCCTGGAATGATAAATCCGGATCGAAACGGTTAAAAACCCTTTTGGCAATTGCAACCCCGGCAATAATGCCATCATCTTTTACGAGCAATTTTGCTTTTCCAACGATGGTTGAGGGTATACAGGCAAGTGATGTGTGATCGCCATCTCCAACATCTTCTCTGATAGCCAGATCAATTAATTCGTCAATAAGATTTTCGCTAACCATTATCTTCTTCTTCTATTCTAAGCTGATCAATAAGAGGTGTGTTATTAACTGTTTTAATCAAAAACGAAATACGGTAAACACCTTTTGTGGTATGCAGATTACCGATAGCATACCTCGACGATTCTTTTCCAACTTCGTGAAGAAGCCTGAAAGAATCTCTTGTAAGTGGATTCTTTATGAAAAAATCTTTCAGAATTTGCTCTGCCTGAGGTTTGCTGTAAATGCCTTCTTTTTCGCCTATTACCAATTCAATGGTGGTATTGAAGTATTTTGCAAGTTCTTTAGCGTTTGCCGATTTTAGTGCATTGGTAATGCCCTCGGGTACGTCTCCTTTTGCCTGACTTGTTGCTGCTGAAACAAATAAAGTGAATATAAACAAATACCTGAAAGTTATTTTCTGTAGGTTCATTTTATTTGATATTTGATTACCATTAGGTTTACAAAAATCAATCCATAAATTATTTTTGCAAGATAATGAAAATATCAATCGATAATTAACTATCGTGCTTATGAGGATAAATCTGGTTTGTGTGGGAAAAACCAATGAAGATCATGTAAAAGAGGGAGTTGCAATGTACGAGAAGCGTATCAGGCATTATACCGGTTACGAATTTATAGTAATACCCGATGTGAGGAAAAAACTAACCTGTGAGCAACAAAAAGTCGAAGAAGGACAAAATATTTTAAAAAAAATATCTCCCTACGATTTTTTGGTACTTTTGGATGAGAAAGGAACCGAATTTGATTCGGTTCAGTTTGCATCATTCATAGAGAAGCATATGGTTCAAAGTAGAAAGAGTATGGTTTTTGTTGTTGGCGGGCCTTACGGTTTCTCGGGCGAGGTTTACAACCGTGCCGATTATAAATTATCTTTATCGAAAATGACATTTTCGCATCAGTTGATTCGTTTAATATTTGCTGAACAATTATACAGGGCTTTTACAATTATTAAAGGAGAGCCTTATCATCATATCTGATTATGGGTTTTTATTTCAGGTACAGGTATTTAATACTTGCTTTATTAGTTCTGATTTTTGGTAAGCTTACCGAATGGAATGCCTTGTTTCCCAGGTTTGACAACACCTATGCACAAAAATTTCAAAAAATATTCGATAACAAAGAGCGCGAGTTACAGAATTACATTTTGTATATCGAAAAATCAATCAGATCCAATTCAAATCCTGCCGAGTTGCAGAACAAACTTGCTCGCTTTTATGGTTTGGTAGAGAAAGAAGGGTTTGGAATATTTCTATACAAAAAGGATTCACTTGTTTTTTGGAGCGATAATTCGGTAGTTATAGGAAATCGATTCAATTTTTCTTCGACCAGCAAGATTTATGAGTACCTGAAAAATGCATGGTTTGTTACCAAAATTAAAGAGGTTGGCGATTGGAAAATTGTTGGGTTAATTCAGATCAAGCAGGTTTATAATTATGAGAATAAATATTTAACCAATGAATTCCAGAGAGATTTTAATTTTCCGTCGACTGTAAAGATTTCCAGCAGGCAGGTTCCCGATGGATATCCTATTTTCAACAGTAACGGGATGTATATTTTTTCCCTCGTATTTGATAAAACCTGCGAACATCACTGGTTTCAGTTATACATACCCGTAATATCCTATTTTTTAAGTATCATTTTACTTGGTTTTTTTATTTGCGGACGTTTAAACAATATTACCAAACCCGCACTTAAAAGAAGACTCATCATTTTCATTATATTATTTACACTTCTAATAAAATATATAACAGGTTATTATCATTTCCCTGATATCTTTTACCAGCTCGATCTTTTCAGCCCTCAAAATATGGCTATCTCACAGTATATTCCGTCAATGGGTGATTTGCTACTCTGGGCCATGATCATATTTTTCATTTCGTATTTGTTGTATCAAAATATTACCTATTCCCTTATCCGGTTGCGAAATACCTATCATAGAATTTTAACCCTGATGGGATTCTCAATGCTTATAACTATCATATTTCTTTTAATCAACGGGCTGATTAAGAATATGATTCTGAATTCGAGCATTTCTTTTGAAGCACATAAAGTTCTGTTACTCAATTCGTACAGTTTTTTGGGTTATATTATTCTGATCCTGATTTTTGTAGCCTTTGGATTCTTTATCGATCGTCTGACGATGATTATTTCTGATTTTGCAAATTTTAAAACCTTTGCAATTGTTTTTACATCAGTTTCGGCCTGTTTAATTCTTATAGCTTATTTATTCTGGCAAACAGAGCTTGTGAGTTTTGTATTTCTAATCTTAATTATTTTGTTGTTTGGTTATTTTCGGATAAAACTTCGAAGTACATACCAGTACTCCGGTTTGGTGCTTATAATTCTGGTGTTTGCATTTTATACTGTCGACAGAGTAATTGAGTTAAGCTTACTTAAGAATAGAAACGAAACTACAATTATTGCATCTAACCTGGCAAATCAGCACGATCAGTCGGCCGAATACTTTCTGGAGGAATATAGTTCCAAAATTGAAAACGATACCTTAGTGAGTAATTATCTATTAACATCAGGGATTGATGATATAAATTTAACCAATCATCTGGCCAATACTTACTTCGACGGTTATTTCGAAAAATACAATTTGCAGGTTATTATATGCTATCAGTACGACACGCTGTACCTTAGTCCGCCTGATAACCGAAACGTGCATTGCCGGGAGTATTTTTCGGGAATGATACATAATAGTGGTTCCAAGCTGCCATCTTCTTCTTTTTATTATATTGATAACCAGAATGGACGTGGAAGTTACCTTGGTTGGTTTGATTTTTCTCATACTAATAATACCGATACTGTCACAATGTTTATTGTGCTGGATTCCAAAGTAATAACCGATGAAATCGGTTACCCGGAGCTGTTACTCGACAAGAAAGTTAATCAGAAATCAAAGTTCAGAGATTATTCATATGCAAAATATTACGATGGTACCCTTATCAACAAATTCGGGTATTATCCATATGGCTTGTCTTCAAAGGAATTTGTTGAAAAGAATAATAAGCAGCAGTTTGTCAGAAAAAAGCTGAACGATTTTAATCATCTGATATACCAGGTAAATCAAAAGGAATTAATTGTAATAAGCTATCCCAAAGTTGGACTTTTCGAAGTATTAATTGCTTTTTCGTGGATTTTCCTCTTTTTTCTGGTTGTAATTACACTTGTTTCAGTTTTCACAAATTTCCCCCTTATACAACAAGCGTTTAAGCCCGACTTCAAAAACAAAATCCAGTTTTCTGTTATGTCGGTACTCTTCTCCTCTTTAATTTTGATTGGAGGAGGAACTATCATATTCAGTATCAGACAATATAATAACCGGCATTTTGAAACACTCGAAGAGAAAATGCGTTCGATAAATGTTGAGGTTATGCAGAAGATCGGGAATGATGGTTATATCAATCCTGCCTGGCAAAGTTTTCCATATTCGAACCTTAACGAACTTCTTATAAAATTTTCGAATGTTTTTTATGCTGATATTAATCTTTTTGATCTGGGAGGAAATCTGGTAGCCACTTCACGTCCTGAAATATTTGAAAAGGGTCTAATTGGAGCGAAGATGAACTCTAATGCCTATAACGAGCTAGCAATTAACAGAAAATCTCAGTTTATTCATAATGAAAAAATTGGTCAATTGACTTATTTATCTGGTTACATCCCGCTTTTAAATCACGAGAACCAGTTAATTGCTTATTTGAATATTCCATATTTCATAAGGCAGGAGGAGTTAAAGCATGAGGTTTCAAATCTGGTGGTCGGCATTGTAAATGTTTATGTTATTCTGCTGCTGATCTCCATCCTTATTTCCATCCTTCTTTCCAGAAGAATAACTATGCCTTTGCGAATGATTCAAATGAAATTCAGCGAAATAAATCTAGTTCAGAATTACGATTCAATAGAATATTCTGGGAACGATGAAATTGGAGGATTGGTAAAAGAATATAACCGAATGGTTAAAGAGCTTGAAAAGAGTATTGAAATGCTGGCAAAAAGTGAACGAGAATCGGCATGGCGTGAAATGGCCCGGCAGATAGCGCATGAAATTAACAACCCACTAACTCCCATGAAATTAAGTGTTCAGCATCTATTAAGGGCTCGCAAAGATAGATCGGAGAAGTTCGACGAGTACCTTGAACGAATCTCAGAGACACTGATTGAGGAAATCGATAACCTGTCATCTATTGCCACAGAGTTTTCCAATTTTGCCAAAATGCCTCAGGCGCATAACCTCCGCTTTAATCTGGTCGATAAAATCAATACAGTTGTTAACCTTTTTTCAAATGCGGAGGCCGATTTTGAGCTGAATTATAATAGAAATGAAAATATTGAAGTTTTTGCCGATAAAGAGCAGATATCCCGTGTATTTATCAATTTGTTTAAGAATGCAATTCAGGCAGTTGATAAAAATATCCATCCGCTCATTAAAATAAATCTGCATGTTGAGAATGAGAAAGTAATAGTTAAGGTTACCGATAATGGAAATGGAATTCCGGAGGAATTAAGGGAAAAATTATTCCGGCCAAATTTCACAACCAAGACGAGCGGAATGGGATTAGGATTGGCAATTATAAAAAACATTATGGAAGACATTGGTGGTGGAATTCGCTTTGTTACTGAAACCGGCAAAGGCACAACCTTCATCCTTGAGTTTCCTGTGTATAAGGATAAGAAGTTGCTTTGGTAAGCCGTCTGAAAATAGTAAAACCTATTTTTAATGTTTATCGTACACCCTTTAATTTGAATTTGTATTAATATTTTTAATTTTGTTTTTGACCCGATAAAAACCTAAAGTACCGTTGAAGATACTTAACTTTATATTAATAGTATTCACGATTTTAGTTTCTGAAAAGATTTTTGCCCAAACGTCTTCTGAGATTAAAGATGTGATAAATATTTATACTAAAGTTACATCTTTTGAAAGTGCAAGTATAGTGAATGTTACGTCTTCTATCGGATTCAAGGCGGGCGACACTGTAATGATTGCTCAGATGAGTGGCGCAATTTATTCTCTGGACGATCCGAACGTTATTGATAATCCTGCTAATGTTGGTAAATATGAACTCACTGTTATTGGTGCTGTTTCTGCAAATAAGATAACCTTTAACTCACCCTTAAAAAGCTCGTACGATCAAAGTGAATTTATTCAATTAATCAGAGTGCCTTCCTACAACGATGCAATTGTTGTTGATAAGCTCACATGTAGTCCATGGGATGGTACGAAAGGCGGAGTTTTGGTGCTTGTTGCAAACAGGTCGGTTACTTTGAATTCCGATATCGATGTGTCAGGAAAAGGGTTTAGAGGGAAACCTCCTATTACTTATGCCGTTGGGAAATGTTTTGGTTCCAGTGGAGTCCCTTTTACTACCTATAATATTTTAAATGCAAGCGCTGACAGTACCTCAGGGTTAAAAGGTGATGGTATATCTACCAATCAGTTTGTGTATACTATGGGGAAAGGGCCCGCGGGTAATGGCGGCGGAGCTGGCACAGGAGCTTTTGCCGGTGGCGGCGGAGGCGGAAACTATGGTTTAGGAGGAAATGGAGCAAAAGAGAAATGTGCCACTGAAAGTCAGTTAAACTGGGGTGGGAATGGCGGCGGCATTGATGCTCAATATTTCAGCAATAGTTTCTTTCATCGTCGCATATACATGGGAGGAGGCGGGGGTAGTGGTATCCAGAAAACCTCTTCATCGGGTTCAGCCGGAGGAAACGGTGGCGGTATTGTTATTATTCTTACATCTCACCTGATTACCAATAGCCATTACATTAAGGCTAATGGACAGGATGTTGAACCAGCAGTTACCGATGGATCATCATCAGGCGGTGGTGGTGGCGGTGGTATGATATTATTGACAGTAGATTCTGTGAAGAATGACATACTGAACGTTAGTGCCCGGGGGGGAAATGGAGGTAGTTCTGCTTCAAGTACACCATGCGAAGGCCAAGGCGGTGGCGGAGGCGGTGGATTTATTTGGTTTACGGGGAAAGATAGAACTTTTACAACATTTGATGTTTCCGGAGGTAAGTCTGGTACCGGATCGGGTTGCGATGTATCATCAACATCGGGGAACAAGGGCGATTCTCTTAACCGGTTGTTACTTCCGTTAACAGGCTTTTTAAATAATACGATCACGTCTGTTTCCAAAACCTGTTATAATACAAGGGTAATTGTAAAAGGAAGCCGTCCACAGGGAGGAAACGGAGAGTTTACTTTTTTGTGGGAGTATCGTAACTATGGTTCAACATCATGGCTTCCTGCACCAGGTAAAAATGACTCGGTTGATTACCGGACACCTTTTCTTACCGATACAACAGAATTCCGGAGAATTGTTTCATCCGACGGCATGAATGATGTTAGCCGATTGATTAAGATTGATGTTTTCCCACAAATAGTTAACAATATTGTAGATCCCGATACTATAGTTTGTTATGGTTCTCTCCAGGTTAAAGTGCGAGGTGCCATTGCCGGTGGAGGAATTGGCAACTTTACATATGAATGGACACGTCGTACACTTACAGGATCGTGGGAGTTGGCCACAGGAATAAATAGCGGACTTGACTACTCTGCACCAACCGATGTTACAAGATTTTACAGGAGGAAAGCCACATCTGACTATTGCAGCACTTACGATTCGGTAAAAGTTGAAGTATTACCTCTGATTTCAAATAATCTGGTTACACCGCGTCAAACGGTATGTACCGGTTCTACTCCTTCCCCATACCTCGGGAGTGAGCCATCTGGCGGAAGCGGATCATATGCCTATCTTTGGCAGTGGAGTACCGATTCTCTTGTTTGGAGCAACACATCTGTTTCAGCAAAAGACTTTTCAAATCCTGTCGTTTTACCGCAAACAACTTACTATCGTCGTCTTGTCCTATCGGGATTGAAGGATTGCTGCCGCGATACAAGTAAGAATATCAAGGTTATTGTACTTCCTACAATAACAAATAACACAATTGCCGCTCCCCAAACCATTTGTCAGGATACCAAGCCTGAATTATTTACCGGTAGCAATCCTGAAGGAGGCGACATAAGCACCGGTTACAGGTATAAATGGGAGTCGAGTGAAAACAACATTAAATGGGATTCAATTCAGTATTCACATTTACTAGCAGATTTTCAGGCTGTTGAGCAGGATACAACGAAATCGTTCCGAAGAATAGTATATTCTGGATTAAACGATTGTTGTAAAAGTATCAGTAATCCCATAAAGATCACTGTTCAACCTAAAATAAAGAATAATACCATTCTTGGAGATACTGCAATTTGCGACAATGCTACCCCGGCTCTTGTGAAAGGTGCTTTTAGCTCATTTACCGGGGGGGATGGAACAACTTATGCTTCCCGGTGGATGCGAAAATCGGTAACAGGAAGTTGGCAGGATATTCCCGGAGCTTTACAATATACTTATCAACCCGGAGCTTTAACCGATACTATTTGGTATCAGAGGGTCATTTCATCCGGTACATGTGTCGATTATTCGAATATTGTTAAAATAAATGTATTGAATACAATACAAGGTAACCAGATTACCGGTAATAATGTGGTTTGTGAAGGATTTCAAGCTGGTCAGTTAAGCAGTGAAAATATAACAGGTGGCGAACCTAATGTTTATCGCTTCACATGGGAAAAAAGTACCGATCAGGTAAGCTGGAGCGCTGTTCAGGGAGAAGCCGATTCTCAGTTATTACCCGGAGTATTACCTCAGTCAACACATTTCAGGAGAAGAATAAAATCGGGTCCGTTTGATTGTTGTGTAAGTCTCAGTAATTCATTCCTGATTTCGGTAGATAAGCTCCCTTCGGTTCCAAAGGCAGAAGAAGATAAGGATTTGATTTTTCAGGATACCTCTTCTTTATATGCAGAGCATCCTTTAATTGGAACAGGCATTTGGACCAGCAGTTCCGATGCTGTTATTTCAAATGTCAACAGCAATAAAACTCGCTTGTCGGGTTTGAAGTTCGGGCGTTATGTATTTTATTGGACAATTACCAATGGCGTTTGTCCATCGGTTACCGACAGCGTAGTTATTAACATAAGTGATCTTCAGAGATATACAGGTTTCTCGCCAAATAATGACGGAGTAAACGATTATTTTGTAGTTGACGGAATCTCTAATGCTCCAAACAAGGAACTTACCATAATAAATCGTTGGGGAGTGGAGGTATTTCACTCGCCGGATTATAAGAATGATTGGGATGGGAAGAGCAAAAGTGGCGAAGACTTGCCGGAGGATACCTATTTTTATATATTGAAAGTTAAAGACATCTATAATGCAGGGAAAAGTCGTGTTTACCAAAATTTCGTGGTTATAAAAAGATAGTGATGGGAAAATTTTATTGTATACTGATTTTGGGATTAATGCTTCATTCGGTTGGAATGGCGCAATATTTCCCTATTTATAGTCAGTATATGATGAATGGTCTTGCAATCAACCCCGCCTATGCCGGGAGCCGTGACGTTTTATCTGCTACTCTGTTTGGGCGTAAGCAATGGTTTGGTATCAATGGTGCCCCATCGAATTACTCATTGGGAGCGCATATGCCTCTTAAAAATCAAAAATCTGCGATAGGTTTTCAGGCACATAACGAGTCGATTGGAATAGAAAATAATACAGGTATTTTTGGAACGTATGCTCACCGGTTAAGGTTAGGCAACGGTAAACTTGCTTTGGGCCTGAAGGCCGGAGTTAGCTTTATAAACGAAGAAAGCTCCAAGCTTTCGTTAAAGTCGCCAACAGGAGATGTTGCATTCGAGAACATAAAAGAAGGAGTGGTGATGCCTAATTTCGGGTTTGGTATTTATTATTCAAACACAAAATTCTTTGCAGGTCTTTCGCTTCCGGCAATTCTAAATTATAATTCCGGCGGACAGGCAACGAATGAGATAAAATCGGCCAATATTCTGTTTTCAGGCGGTTACTTATGGAAAGTATCTGAGGTATTTAAGGTTAAACCTTCAACTCTTGTCAAATATAAATTTGGATCCCCAACACAATTCGATCTAAATTTAAACTGGATATTTTTCAAGAATGATATGCTCTGGGTTGGTCATTCCTACAGGCATAAAGAAGCTATTGTTACCCTGGTTGAAATTCAGATTACCCGACAATTCCGGTTAGGATATTCATACGATTATTCAATCGGACCACTTAAATACAATAATGGCTCACACGAAATTATGATCCGCTATGAGTGGCGCGACAGGGTAAATACATTAAATCCACTTTATTTTTAATGTATGATGATGAGGGGATTACATAAAATCATTTTAACCGGACTTTTACTTTTTACAGTGGCATTCGGGAATGCTCAAAATCTTTTTGAAGTAAAATCGTTGCCCTTCAATTCTAAAGAATATAACGAGTTTGGGCCGGTACCCTATAATGATGGATTAGTGCTTGTTACTTATCGTGTGCAGCATCTTTATAAAACCGAGGTTGATATTGACGAGAAAGATATAAACGATTTGTATTTTGTTCAAAAGCTCGATACAGGTAAATGGGGAGAGCTTCAGTTTTTCTCAACAGAATTGAATACAAAAAACCACGAAGGTAAAGCTACATTTTCAAAAGATGGAAACACAATTTATTTCACGAGGTTTTTTAACCCTGAGGGAAATATAGTTAAGGCTGTGAAGAGTGGTGGTGAATGGAAAAACCAGGTTGTTATTTCTTTAAACTCGACCGAATACCGTATAAAAGATCCGTCCTTAAGTGTTGATGGTAAGAAGCTTTTCTTTGCTTCTAATGCTTCCGATGGATTTGGAGGTTACGACATTTATGTTTCAACTTTTGAAAGAGGCGACTGGTCGAAGCCAAAGAATCTGGGACCTTTGGTAAATACTTCCGGTAATGAAGTGGCGCCTTTTTTTCATTCTTCGGGGAAACTTTATTTTTCATCGAATAAACTTCCCGGACTTGGGCGTTACGATATATTTTATACCCGGGAAGTGAACGGGAAATGGGTAACTCCTAAAAATCTTCCAGAACCGGTTAACTCAAACCGCGACGATATGTATTATTACTCTGGTCCAGGAGATTCCACAGGATATTTTTCAACTAACCGAAACCGGTCCTTCGACATTTTTAGCTTCAAGTCCTTATGGCCTGCATTCGGAGAATGCAATCCAATCGAGAAAAACTCTTATACTTACAGGTTTACCGAAGACGGCGTAATTGATGAAAACGACTCCACTACTTCAACATGGCTTTATGAATGGGATTTTGGAGATGGTTCTCCCAAAATAAGGACAACGGAGTCAAAGGCTATCCATACATTCCCCGGCCCAGGACAGTTTGTGGTACAAATAAACGTTATCGATACTTTAACAGGAGTGGTAATGTTGAATGCAAATTCGTATCCTTTCGAAGCAACTGATGTTGAGCAGGCTATTATAACATGCAGTGATGAAATAGTTGAAAATACTTCCGCTAAGTTCGATGCTTCTTCGTCTAATCTTCCGTTGTTTAAGAATATAGATTACTATTACTGGGACTTTGGCGATGGGGAAACTGCTGTTGGTGTTTCACCCGAACATACTTACTATGCTCCCGGAAAATATACAGTGAAGCTATGTGTTCAGGCTGCTCCCGACGAAGCTGACGTGGTTAACAAGACGTGTGTATTTAAAGAAATAAAGGTTATCCCTTCTCAATAATACAAATTAAATTTTGTTATTGATTCGGGAGGATTGACATTATTTTATAACTTAGATTAGCAATTAAATTTTGCATCATATATTGTAGTATATGAATTTTTTTAAGATGAGGCGATTAATTTTGACTGTTGGACTTAGTGCTGTATTAACAAGCTTTTTGTATTCCCAACCCGTACCTGGAGACGATGAAAACATTCCCTTTCTGATGACCTTCGGACCTAAAGCAGAAAAATCATGGGGAGATGATGATTTCTCTCAAACTTTTTTCTTTTTGATTCCTGAAGCTTATAAGGATCCTGTTTTTATTAAGGTATTTGACGCTGATGTTGGAGGAGCCGTTGATGAACTGAACGGGACATTTGATACCCAGATGACCTATTCGGTGTATGGAGGCAAGGATGCCTATAACCATCCAGATGCCCGCGAGACTGATCCTATTGGAAATTATAAAAGCGGAAATCTGCTTGCAACCAAATCGTTTGGAGTAAATCCCAGGTATGATAACAACTGGTATGTTTTCGGACCTTTTAACCCTACCGAAGGGGAGTATGTGAAAGACTTCGGTGGTTATGTTTTTAAGGTCATTTGTGATGGAGTTGCTGGGAACGATGGTAATATGTACCGATATTTTCTTAGTACTTCCTCAACTGTCAATAAATCCATAGAAGGAGCTTATGCCTTCGCTTATGAGTATTCGTTCAGGATGCACGACGATCCTAAGGAAATATCACATATTTACCCTTATGTTGATAACCGGACAATTACCATTAAGCAAATGAATTTTGACTGGGATAAGGATGGATTTATCAGGGCTGTTTCTGTAGCCCGAAAAGGTCAGATGTGTGCTGTTTCAAATGAAGATGAGTGGGTTTCGTCCGAGCTGAAAATCTTTGATGAAGAGAAGAATACTTCTTTCGATTTTCAGTTTATTAAAAGAGCTAATCCTCCTGTAAAAAATAATAACGTGGTTGTAAATGTGCGAAACCAGTACAACGAATTGTTGAGGTTCAACACTGTTCCTATCGGAGGGGTTCCAAAGTATAAATTTGGTAATATAAAAGCAGAAAAGATAAAATAATCAACTTAACAAAATTATATGAGGTTCATTGGCCTTAAGTTTACACTTTTATTTCTTTCGGTGGCGTTGGGCAGCGGAATTTTGAATGCTCAGGTTTATAAGTTTCAAAAGTATGGAGTGGCTGAAGGTATCTGTCATCCTTTTGTCTATAATGTTAATCAGGATATTAATGGCTTTTTGTGGGCATCTACAGGCGTAGGCCTTTGTCGTTACGATGGCTTTAATTTCAACACCGGCCAGACCGATTCGTTAACTGAAGCTTATGCCGGAGTTAGTTTCCGGGACAAAAAAGGTAATCTTTGGTTTGGTCATAGCAATGGAAATGTTTCGTTTTATGATGGTAAAAAGTTTAAGGTAATTACATTCAAGGATAATAACGGAAGTAGCATTAATGGCTTTGCCCAGGATAAGTGGGACAATATTCTTGTATTAACTCAGTCGAAGGGGATTGTCAGAATCAATTCTGAAGGTAAGCACGAATTTCTTACTGAGCCATTAAAAGGCAGGTTAACTTATGCTATCGCTTTTACCTCGCGCGATGAGCTTTTAGTAGGGACAGATGATGGAATTTTAGTAATGGCTTACAGTAGAAACCTTTCGGAAGTTAAGGAAATTGGTAAAGTAGAAAATTTACCACTCTCTAAAATTCAGTTTATATACAAGCAGGATTCAAATGATGTTTTTCATGTTGGCACTGAAGATGCAGGTCTTTATAAGCTTGTAATAAATAAAGGAGTGCCGGGATTTGGTGTTGAAAATCTGGGCAAACTCTTTGGAATTGAATACGAAAATGTTCAGTCGGCTTATAAGGATTCGGAAAATAACTTATGGGTTTCTACTTTTGGCAAAGGTTTGTTTAAAGTAGTTATAAAGGCAGACGGCTCCTATAAAGAAGTTATAAATTACAACTCTTTAAATGGTTTGGGTCAGGATTTTATCAAGAATGTTTTTCAGGACAGGGAAGGTAATATTTGGGTTTCCACATATGGTAACGGGCTGGCAGCCTTAGTCGACGAATCGTTCACATTTTTCGATTATCAGAACTTTATCGGTAAAAATATTCTTTCGGTAGCCTTTCATCCCGAAGGATATTTCCTGGGAGGTGAAAGATCGTTGTTGAAGATTACAAATGGTTTGAAAAAAGAAGTATCAGTTATAGGAGGATTGCCTGTCGACAATATTACTGCACTATGTTACAGCGATAACGGCACTCTGTGGGTTGGTACCCGTAAAAATGGTGTTTATATGTTATTGCCCGGAAGAACAACGGTTTCTCAATTTTTCCGTGCCGATAATTCGCTTGGAAATTCCGTAAGTTCCTTTGCTCTGTCGGGAAACGATCTTTATGTCGGAACGAAGGATGGTGTTTTTCAGGTTAATTATCTGAACAAAGAGTTTAAACATCACAGTACTTCCACAGGTTTACCGCACAATAATATACATCAGGTTTACACCGATGCGAAAGGCAATGTTCTCTTAGCTACAAAAAGTAATTCAGTTATCAGCGTTAATAAAGATATAGAGTATAAGATAGATGGAAATGTTGAAATTGAATTTACCTGTATAACCGAAGATTATGAAGGTAATATTTGGGCCGGAACAAATGGTGCCGGTGTTTTCAAGTTTACTAAAAATAATTCCAGGTATTTTTCTGTTAAAACAACCGGTTTAAAGTCCGATTATTGTTATGCAATGACTACTGATAATTCGGGAAATATCTGGGTTGGTCACCGGTTAGGGTTAACCCGTATTAATGTTAAAAGCGAACTCGTTAAGACTTATGGCCCCGAAACCGGTATCGACGGAGATATAAACCCTACTGCTATTGTCGGAAACAAGTCGGGGAATATGCTTTTTGGAACCACCACAAGTTTGATTCATTACGAATCGTCGAAAGTAAATGCTAAAAAATTACCTCCTATAGTAAATATAACCAAAGTTGAGATTTCGGATAAGGAATATGACTTTACTGAAAGAATAGTTCTGCCATATTCCATCTATAAAATGAGAATAGACTTTATCGGGTTAAATTACAGTAATCCGGAGCAGGTTACCTATAAGTATAAACTCGACGGTTTTGATATCGACTGGTCCGACCCTTCGAGCCAACGTTTTGCCATTTATTCCCGCCTTAGCGATGGCGACTATAAATTTATGGTTCAGGCCTGCAATAGCGATGGTCAATGGACCGAGCAGCCTCTGGTTCTTCAGATCCGGATTAAAAAACCATTCTGGAAAACCTGGTGGTTTATGTCGTTAATGGTTATAGCCCTGGTATCGGGCGTTTATACAATCATTGTTGTCCGGGAGCGTAAGCAAAAGGAATTTCAGATTTACCTCGAAAAAATGCTCGACGACAGAACCAAGGAAGTTCGTGAGCAAAAGGAAGAAATTGAAACCAAAAACAGGGATATTACCGACAGTATAAATTATGCCCAGCGTATTCAGGCTAGTATACTTCCTTCGGTACGAAAGTTACAGCAGCACTTTACAGGATCTTTTGTTTACTATGCTCCCCGCGACATCGTTAGTGGCGATTTTTACTGGTTCGATCAGTTACCTGGTACCAGCAAATTTATAATTGTTTGTGCCGACTCAACAGGCCATGGGGTTCCTGGAGCTTTTATGTCTATGATTGGTACTACTTTAATCAAAGATATTTGTAATAGGCCCGATGTTAAATCGCCCGCCGATATTTTAAATATTCTCGACAACGAAATTAAGGCCACGCTCAATCAGAACCTCGAAGGCGAAAGGCCTAACGATGGTATGGATATAATAGTTGTGGAACTTGATGTTGTTACCAATATGATGCGTTGCTCTTCGGCAATGCGACCATTTATTGTTTATCAGAACGGAGAACAGATTTATTTCAAAGGAAGCCGCAACTCCATTGGTGGGCAGGTGCGCGAAGAAAAGATTTTTGAAACCGTGGAACTACAGCTTACAAAGGGCGACCTTATATACATGTTCTCCGATGGTTACCCCGACCAGTTTGGCGGACCTCACGGGAAGAAATTTAAAATGGTGAGATTACGCAACCTTTTGAAGGATATTTACGAGAAACCAATGGAAGAGCAGTATAATTACGTTAAAAGTAATTTTGAACTCTGGAGAGGAGAATTACCGCAGGTTGACGACGTGTTATTTATGGGTATCCGTATCTGATGGCTGGGTTGCCCGTTTAATATCTTCTTCGCTAATAATTTTGTGTAGAATAGCATAAATAGTTAAACCGGGAACGGACTTGATTCCAAGTTTCCCGGTTATATTTTTTCTATGGGCTATTACAGTATGCGGACTTATAAATAATCTGTCGGCAATTTCCTTGTTTGTATAACCAAGAACCAGCTCCCGCATTATAATTTTTTCGCGATCGCTCAGTGTTTCAGGCAAATCTTCCCTTGTAGCAGAATCCTTCAGACTTTTAAATATTTTTACCAGTTGATTCTGAATGATATTTTTACTCTGAACAAGATCTATAGTTTCGAAATGGTCGTGTAGCCAAGAGTTTGATTCATTTTTACGGAGGATAATTATACGGGTATTCTTTGCCCATACCTTTGGAATACTTCCGTTAAGTTCCGGAAAGTCGTCAGGACAAATAATTATAATTTGCTTATCGGTTTTGTATTGTAATTTCAATAAAACTTCACATTGTTTTACATCCTCATAGGTAAACTCCAGGTTGAGATTTTGCATGATGGAAACCAGCCCTTTGCGGACAATATAAGATTTTATGGCAAACAGTACAGTTATCAATGTTACGGTTTTGAAAGTTTGTCCTTTACTTCTTTTTCCATTCCTAATGCTTTAGGAATCATTACTTTTTCCTCAATTCTGGAATGATCGTTCAGGTCGTTTTCCAAAGTAAAAATTTCGAAAAGCAGTTTGTTGCAGGAATACATATCGCAAGGCCTGGGAAGGTATTTAATAATGAGGTTCTGTAAATCGGTAAGCTTCTCCTCCACATCGTCGTGCGTATTTTTATAGTGTTCAATGGAATAGGATTTAAACTTATCGTCAGTCTCTTTAGAGGAGTTGTTTGTTTTTTGCATTTTTTCCAGCCAATAAACATACGGAAAAACATCTTTTTCTTCTTTTTCGATATGCTTGGTTAATTGATCTTTGTACCCTGAAAAGAAAGTGATGATGAGCTCAATTGTTTTTTCCTCATTATAACAGACTTTAATGGTTTGATTGAGCAATACTTCCAGTTCCGGTAATTTCTTATCAATATAATAGTGGTGTGTATTGCGAAGGTATTGAAGAATAGATTGTACCGGGTATTTTTGCAACTGCTTCTGAGGGAAATAGTCCTTATGATGGTAGGTATTAGCTATATCGAGAAAAAAATTTACATCAATATTGTTTTTCCGGCATACTTCTTCAACTGTTGCATCGCCAAATCCGAGGCCGATTCCAAATCTGTTGAGTACATTCAGTAATAGATAATTAAGATGTACCAAATCGGCCATCTTCATATTTTTCAAAAGGTGCATCTTATTGTTTTTTAAGCCCGGTAATGGGGGTTGTGGAGGCTACATTACTTTTATTTCCCGCCCTGTCGGTAATATAAAAATCGTATTTAATGGTATCGTATTTAATAACCAATTCACTTACATCAATCTTAATTGATCCTTTAAGCGTTTTGTTCTGGCCTTCACGTCGCATAATCTCGGCAAAAGGGATCCGGTAACGAATGGAGTCGACCAATGTTGAGTCAACATTTATAAATTCTCCGTTTCGCTGCTCATACCTGCTGAAAAATAAATTATTCACGCCCGATGTAGTATCACCAATATCGCCATCGCCATCAACAAATTTGAAGAATATAGCCACATTACGTTGATTAAAACCGCTCGAATAGGCAGTATCGTAAACTCTGTATTTTGTGAACGAAATTTCGGGAATTGGAGAATATGATTCAGTTTTTTCACAACTTAAAAATGTTGCGAAAGCAAAAAAAACAATCAAAATAATATTTAAAAACTTTTTCATAACCAGAGATTTAATGTTTTTTCCTAACTGTTATTAATCCCTTCAGAACTTTGTTTTAAACCACGAAATTTACAGATTGTTTGTGAATTGTCCATTTATTTTTGCCTGAAAAATATTTGAATGGAATTTCCGGTAAAGTTGAATTTCTCTCTAAGTCTGTTTTCGAGAAAACGTTTGTATGGATCCTTTACATATTGAGGTAAATTGCAAAAGAAGGCAAACGATGGAAAATGTGTAGGCAACTGCGTTACATATTTAATTTTCACATATTTCCCTTTTATTGCAGGAGGCTCATTATCTTCAATCACCTTAAGCATATATTCGTTAAGTTGGGAGGTAGAAATCCGGCGTTTTCTGTTTTCGAAAACTTCAATGGCTGTTTCCAATACTTTCTGGATACGCAGTTTTGTTAGAGCCGAAACAAAGATTATAGGTACATCGGTAAAAGGAGCAATTTTTTTATGGATTGCCTGAGTAAATATCTTTGTACTGTGCGTGTCTTTTTCAACCAGGTCCCATTTGTTTACCAGAATCACCATGGCTTTATTGTTTCGCTGAATGAGGCGGAAGATGTTTACGTCCTGGGCTTCCATTCCCTGGGTTGCATCAAGCATAAGTAAACACACATCGGCATGTTCGATGGTACGGATAGCGCGCATAACGGAATAAAACTCCAGGTCTTCGGTTACTTTACCTTTTTTGCGCAAACCAGCAGTATCAATAAGGAAAAAGTCGAAACCGAATTTTTTATAGCGCGAATAGATGGAGTCGCGTGTAGTTCCGGCAATGGGAGTTACTATGTTCCGGTCTTCGCCAAGCAACGCATTTGTAAGCGACGATTTTCCAACATTGGGACGTCCAACAATTGCAATACGGGGCAATTCCGATGTGTCTTCCACCACAGGGGGGGCAGGCAGTTTTTTTACAAGGTCGTCGAGCATTTCGCCGGTACCGCTGCCGTTCATGGATGAGATAGTATAAACATCGCCAAGCCCAAGTTTATAGAATTCGCTTGCCTGATATTGCATTTCGAAGGTGTCTACCTTATTGGCCACAAGCAAAACCGGCTTTCGCGATTTTCGTAAAAGTTCGGCTACGGAGGCATCGAGATCGGTAATTCCGCTTCCTACGTCCACCAGAAATATGATTACATTGGCTTCATCAATGGCCAGTACAACCTGCTTGCGGATTGCTTCTTCAAATATATCGTCGGAGTTGACTACAAATCCTCCTGTATCGATCACCGTAAATTCAGCGCCGCTCCACTCAGCCCGTCCATAATGACGGTCGCGTGTAACACCGGCCTGTTCGTCTACAATAGCATCTTTTTGTCCCACCAGACGGTTAAAAAGAGTCGACTTCCCCACGTTAGGCCTTCCTACAATAGCAACAATATTTCCCATTTAATTTTATTATTTTTTTCTGAAATCAGGAGTTTTTGGTTTTAAAATTTTCAGCTTTTAACCTGATGCCTAAATACCTAACACCTATATCCTCCTATGATTGATATCCCAGCGAGCGCAATATTCTGTCATTTTCCCGCCAGTCTTTCTCTACTTTTACAAATACTTCCAGAAAAACCTTCTTGCCGAAAAATTTTTCCATCTCCAAACGAGCTGCAGTAGCGGTTTTCTTTAGCGATTCACCTTTATTACCGATAATAATTCCTTTTTGAGAGTCCCGTTCGGTGATGATGACCGCCTGAATTCTTATAATAGGTTCTGTTTCCTTGAACGATTCAACCACCACATGGCTCGAATAAGGTATTTCCTGTTTATAGTTCAGAAATATTTTTTCCCTTATAATTTCCGATGCAAAGAAACGTTCGGTGCGGTCGGTTAACTCGTCTTTTGGAAAATAAGGCTCGTTTTCAGGTAGAAGTTCAACAATTCTCTTCAAAAAACCTTCGAGGTTGAAGTTTTTTAACGCTGATATCACAAAGATTTCAGCTTTGGGTAAAATTTCCTTCCAATTCTCAACGGCTTCCATAACTTTTTCCTGGTCGGCAAGGTCGACCTTGTTAATGGCAAGAATTACCGGTACATCTATTTTTGCCAGCTTCTCGAGGTATTCCGAATGTTTGTCGATGGTTTCAACCATATCGGTAACATACAGCACAATGTCGGCATCAGCCATGGCATTGTGTATAACGCCTACCATGGTTGACTGCAGCTTATAATTAGGCTTCAGAATGCCCGGTGTATCGGAGTATACAATCTGAAAATCGTCGCCATTTACAATACCCATCACCCTCTGACGTGTTGTTTGTGCCTTTGAGGTAACTATGGACAACTTTTCACCCACCAAAGCATTCATCAGTGTGCTTTTTCCAACATTCGGATTACCTATAATATTAACAAAACCAGCTTTATGATTCATCTAATTTAAAATGAGGTGCAAAGATAACGAAAGTTTTGAAAGTTAAGGAGGTGTAATTATCTGTCGAAATTTGTATGAGCTTTCTTTTTTCTTTAAATCTCTAAAAAGAATATATTTGCCACCCAAAATTTAACTCTATTAAAATGAAAAAGTTTTTTCTTCTTTCGTTATTTTTAATACCATTGCTCGCAAAAGCGCAGAATGTACAGTTGCATTACGACATGGGAAAAGATCGTGGGTATCTGACTTCCACGGTCGAAATGTTTAAACCGGATAAATGGGGGAATACCTTCTTTTTTATCGACATGGATTATAACGTTGGCGATGTTAAAGGGGTGAGCCTGGCCTATTTCGAAATTGCTCGATGCTTAAAACTCGGTAAATCTCCCTTAAGCCTGCATGCTGAGTTTAACGGTGGTTTTGGTCAGTTTGCTGCATCTCCTTTTAATGGCGCATATTCAATCAATAACGCATGGTTAGGCGGTTTGGATTATTCGTGGAATAATGCCGATTTCTCTAAAGGATTTTCATTGAAAGCACTCTATAAAAATATTCGTCCATCGAACAATAATAATGGAGATGACGCATCGTTTCAGCTCACAGGAGTATGGTATGCCAATTTCCTGAACAATAAAATTACTTTTTCGGGTTTTGCCGATTTCTGGAAAGAAGAAACTGCTTCTGGCGATTACATTTTTCTCTCCGAGCCACAGCTCTGGTATAATGCGACTAAAAACATTTCCTTAGGAACTGAAATTGAACTCAGCAATAACTTTGGCGGAATGGAAGGCTTTAATGTAATGCCAACCTTGGCTGCTAAATGGACATTCTAAAAAATGTAGCGACAGGTCGCGACCTGTCGCTACATTTTTTTTAATTGTATTTAGGCGCAAAAACCATCAGTAATTTATAGGCCTGCAAAACATCTTCGGGTATTTTGTCGGCAACAATAAAGCCAAAAGCGGGATAGAGGAGCATTCGTTCCATCTCGCCCGACAGGTGGCGCAGCAAATCCTGTCCTTTCGATTTATAAAGCTCTACTTCCCGTTGAAAAAAGGTTTCGGCCGGAGTATTGATCACTTCAACTTGCGGAAATTCCTTTTTGAATGTTAAATACGCTCTGCGCTGGCGGTATGCATTCGATACCTTCAGAACCTTACTAATGCCGTTTCCGAATGTAAATTCGGGATTCAAATCGGAGAGAATTTTTTGCATAAAGCGGAGGTTTTCTCCTGTATTAGTGGAGTTTGGCTCAATAATAATATCAGTTTCCGGAATCTGCGGATATTCTTTTAAAACAAGGTTCTTGAATTCAACGGCTTCAGGAAACATAAAATCGGCGCTTCCGGCGCCTACACCTCCTGTAAACAGAATTTTAGGAGCATATTTTTTGAGGTACAATTCGGCGCATTTTCGGGGAATTTTAAGATCGAAGTGTCCAAATCCAATAATAGCATCGGCTTTCTGCGGAGGTTGTTTAATGTAGAGAAAGTCGAATATGAGTTTAGCATTTTCAAGTACATTGTCAGTATAATCCATAACATTTAAAATAAGTTTCCAACTGAAAAATTTTGAGTGTTGCAGTAAATAATGCTGTAAATATTTAATTCGGACCGGCTGCAGATGAATTTGAAATTAATTTGCAATAAGGGATCGGTTTTCTTTATTTCGAGGTAGCTGATAGCCTCATCGCAGGGTTTTACAGCACGTATATCTTCCTCAACATTAATAAATTCGATGAGATATTTCTTTTTGAGAGTTTCCGATAAGGAATCGTTAACAAAAGGAGTAGTGCAGAAATCGGGCAATCCGATATCAGGGAGGTAAGTGAGTTCCAGAACAACAGGTTTACCATCAACTTTTCTTATCCTTTTCATAAAAATACATCCGGCATCAATCTGTTCCTTAGTTATGTCATAAAAAAAAGGATTTGGCCATACGGTTTTGTGAGGTTTTAGTATAAACTCGTTTGAGCTGTTGCGTGCTATACTCGAAAAACTTTTTATACTCAGAATTCCTAGTTTGTTGCTACCCTCGGAAACAATACTACCTTTACCCTGTCTTTTTTCAATCTTTCCTTCTTTTTCCAAAGCCGAAAGCGCCTGACGAACTGTTGCCCGGGCCATTTTATATTTATATGCAAGATCAAGTTCAGAAGGAAGAAGGTCCCCTGCCTTATAACTGCCGGTGAGAATATCGTTTTTGAGAAGATGATACAGCTTTTTATATTGAGGAATTCTTTTTACCATATCAATCATATTTCATAAGGCTAATATTAAATTAAAACAAGTTCTAAGTTCCAAGTTTTAAAATTGCAATTTTGAGATAATTAACATAAAAACAAAAAGTTTTCGTTTCGGGCATATAAAACTAATCAATTAATAACGGTCAGAAAGATTGCATTTCATTTATCGAAATGCAAACAAATATAATTTTATCTTTGCTTTCACGTTAACTTATTACGATTTGAAACAGTGAACAATTTAATAACATTTTTAAAAAGCAAAAGATTCTGGAAGCATTTTGCCTTTGCTGCAGCAGGAATAATTGTAGGTATTAACATTATTTTGTTGCTGCTTAAATTATATACTCATCACGGACAGGCACTTTCTGTTCCTGTTTTCGAAGGTCTTACCATGGAAGAAGCTCAGGAGCTGGCCAAGGATAAAAAGCTCCGGTTACAGGTAATCGATTCGGTTTTTATTGGCGGAAAACCCGGAGGAACCATTGTTGCTCAAAATCCTTCACCGACATCAAAGGTGAAGGCGCGCCGTATTATTTTTATCACACTGAATGCGATAAGTCCTGAAAAGACCGATATGCCTAATGTAATTGGCTTTTCTTTAAGGCAGGCTCAGGACAATATCGAGAACCGGGGCCTGAAAGTAGGATACATAAATTATGTTCCCGATATTGCTACCAACTACGTTTTGAAACAGTTGTATAAAAACCGCGAAATAGCTCCAAATACAAAGATTAATAAAGGCTCCCGGATCGATCTTGTTGTAGGGATGGGTGTTAGCAGCGAAAGATCATCTTTGCCTAATCTGGTAGGTTTATCGCTCGATAATGCCCGCGAAACGTTGTCGAGGTCTTATTTAAACCTTGGTGCGGTTATATTCGACAAGTCAGTTGAAACATATGACGACTCAATAAACGCAGTTATATGGCGTCAATCCCCGGCCTATCATAGCGGAAATACAATAAATCTGGGATCGCCCATTGATGTTTTTCTTACTGTCGACCGGAGTAAAATTGGTGAAGCTGATACATTGTCAAAACAATAATATTATTCATGTTTCAGAAGCAGTGTCTGGTTTTAATGTTTATAGTGCTGTCGGTTTTTACCGCAAATTCCCAGGAATTCATTGTTCCTTCTATGGATTATCCGCCACTTCAGGAAACTAAAACCAAAGAGCTGCGGGTAAAATCCGCTCAGATTTCCGACACCGTTTCGCTTCCTTTCTTCGACGACTTTTCAGGTCAACTCTCACCCTATCCTAAAGCTACCATGTGGCAGGATAGCTTTGTGTATATCAATAATTCACGAGCTGTTAACCCGTTATCCGTTGGGGTTGCTACCTTCGACGCACTTAACCAGAAAGGAAGAATATATACCCATGCCTCAGAGCTACCTTTTATTGCGGATGCTTTAACTTCAAAGCCAATATATCTGAATTACCCTGTGGGGTCAAATGCATTTTTATCTTTTTACTATCAACCTCAGGGTTATGGAGATTCAACGGAGGTTCAGGATTCACTTATGGTCGACTTTTATAGTCCCAGAAGTAAAAAATGGTGGAATGTGTGGAGAGTTCAGGGTGGGGGACTGCATCCTTTTAAAGCTGTTATCCTGCCCATTAATGCCGATTCTTTTTTAATACGCGGTTTTCAGTTCCGCTTCCGGAACAAAGCCAGTATTCAGAAGAATTATTTTGATCAGGGGAAAATGGCAGATGTCGATCATTGGAACATCGATTATGTAAAACTCGATATCAACCGTTCTGCAAAAGATACAATAATGCGCGATGTTGCTTTCGAACGACCTGTTAGCTCTTTGCTGAACTACTATCAATCTATGCCATGGAAGCACTTTCAGGTGGCTTTTCAGCAAATTATGCGAAAGGATATTGATATTTATTACCGTAATAACGACTCCATAGGGCATAAGCCCGACCGTTATTTTAAAATTACCGACCTCAAAGGATCAAATGCAATCTCCTTCTACTCGGGAAACGAGAATATCAAGCCTCAGGAAGTTTATCATTTTAGTACCAAGCTGGAATATCCTTTTTTCACCGATGAAACAGACTCGGCCCGTTTCGAAGTTAAAAGCTACATTACTACCGAAAGCTATGATAATAAGATTAACGACACTACTCGTTTTATACAGGTGTTTTCCAATTATTTTGCTTACGATGACGGTACTCCCGAATTAGGATATGGACTTTCGGGACAGGGTACTCTGAATGGAAAAGTTGCCTGTAGATTCACTTCCTATTATCCCGACTCTCTTGCAGCAATTAAGATATTCTTTAACAGTACGGTTAATGAGATAACTGGAACCTATCCTTTTCGGCTGACAATTTGGTCGGCAACCACGTCTGGACCGGGGCAGGTAATTTACCAGTCGACATCTAAAAACATAGAAGAGTTTGGCAAATATTCGACCTTTTTGCTCGATAGCTCATTACTGATTAATGGTGATTTTTATGTGGGGTGGGAGCAGGCACACGAAAACTTTCTGAATGTGGGTATGGACAGAAACAGCTCAGGTGAAGACAGGCTGTTTTATAATACCGGTTTCTGGACAAAATCGTCATTTGATTATGCCACACTGATGATCCGTCCTGTTTTTGGTTCCCGTAAACTGGCTACTAATAACCCAACCAAACCCACTGTTGAGCAAAAAAAATATAAAATTTACCCTAATCCCACATCGGGTTTATTAAATATTGAATATCCCGATGCAGGCGAACAAACCATATATGCCACTTTGCTGAATTCAACAGGAAAATTGATGCTTCAAACGGAAGTAACTTCTAATAAGTTATATTTGGAAGATATTCCGTCGGGGCTCTATTTTATTGTTTTAACCGAAGACGGAAAAACAGTTTACAAAGGCAAAGTTTTAGTTCAACATTAATATGGCAGAAGAAGAATTTGAGTTGCAGGATGATGTTTCGGAAGAGCAATCGGAGTTATTTGAACATTTTAAAATTGTAGTGGATAAAGGGCAGGCATTGCTTCGCCTGGATAAATTTCTCACTACCAAAATTCAGAATGCATCGCGCACCAAGGTTCAATATGCTGCCGAAGCTGGCAACATTCACGTCAATGGCAAGCCCGAAAAATCGAGTTATAAAGTAAAGCCTTCTGATGTTATTTCGGTAGTCTTACCGCATCCTCCGCATGTAACGGAGTTAATTCCTGAAGATATTCCTTTAAACATTATGTATGAAGACGAACATTTGCTGATTGTTAATAAGGACGCAGGAATGGTTGTTCATCCCGGTTACGGGAATTACACAGGTACGCTGGTAAATGCTCTGGCCTGGCACCTGAAAGATAATCCTATGTTTTCGTCGGGAGAAATGCGCCCGGGGCTTGTACACCGTATTGATAAAGATACATCGGGTATTCTGGTTATTGCGAAAAATGATCTGGCGATGAATAAACTTGCAAGCCAGTTTTTTAATCGTACTACCGACCGACGGTATGTGGCTCTTGTTTGGGGAGAATTGAAAGAAGACGAAGGAACGATCACAGGCCATATAGGTCGCAGTCCGAAAGACCGCAGGGTAATGTGTGTTTACGAGGATGGGTCGGAAGGAAAACACGCTGTAACACATTGGAAAGTACTCGAGAGATTAGGTTATGTAACCCTTGTGGAATGTAAACTCGAAACCGGAAGGACTCACCAGATACGGGCTCATTTCAAACATATCAGGCATCCGTTGTTTAATGATGAGACCTATGGGGGCAACGAAATTTTGAAAGGAACAACTTTTACTAAATATAAACAGTTTATTCAGAACTGTTTCAAAATATTACCCCGTCAGGCGCTTCATGCAAAATCGCTGGCCTTTGAACATCCTGTTACGGGTAAATGGTTGGAATTCGATTCCCCTGTTCCCAACGATATGCAGCAAGTGGTTGAAAAATGGAGAAATTATATCGCCAACCGGGAACTGGAATAAGCATGTTTCAGTATGATAGTTTTGCATAAATGTAAAACATTAGGCTAATCTAAATATCAGGAATAATAATAAAATGACTTAACTATGAGAATCAGGCTTTTTACTTTGCTTTTTAGTTTTTTTGTCTTTACCGGAAGTTTTGCCCAAAATGGGAATTTTACGATAAAAGATGTTGAAATTGGAATCCGCCGGGAGCTTGCAGCTTCAAACCTGGTAAATCTGCAATGGCGCGGAAAAACCTCATATTCTACTTTTCAGGATAATACTAATATCTATCAACTATCGGCTGATAAGCGGGACTCGGTGAAGCTTATGGATTTAACCGAACTAAACCGTATTATAACTGCGGGTAGCTTCCCTTCACTACAATGGATGCCTTATATTAACTGGGGAAACGATAACGAATTTTATTTCTACGATTCCAACACATTTTATAGCATAGATGCGGTTGGTAAAAAAATAGCCACAGCTATTAAGCTGCCCGAAAGGGCTTCCAATATCTCATTGTTTTTCGCCCGGAAGCAGATAGCGTATACAGTTGAAAATAATTTATATGTAGTTGGCGCCGACAGCAAAGCTATTCAGATTACCAGCGAAAAAAATAAGGATATTGTAAATGGGGAATCGGTTAGCCGTAATGAATTTGGAATTAACGAAGGCATTTTCTGGTCGCCCCAGGGGAATTACCTGGCATTTTACCGGAAGGATAACTCTAAAGTTGGAAATTATCCCCTGGTTGATATCATGGCCCGCGAAGCTGCTTTGGAGAACATAAAATATCCCATGGCCGGAATGTCAAGCGAACATATAAGTCTTGGGATCTATGCTTTAGCTGACAAAAAAACGGTTTTTATAGAGAATAATGATACCGTTTCGGAGAAATACCTGACAAACATAAGTTGGTCGCCCGATGAAAAGAATATTTACATTCAGGTGCTTAACAGGGCTCAGAACCATATGAAAATGAATAAATATGGCGTTAACGACGGTGCTTTTGTAAAAACGCTGTTCGAGGAGCAACACGAAAAATACGTGGAGCCGCAAAACAAACTGATTTTTCTGAAGAAAAACGCAGATTGTTTTTTGTATCAGAGCCGTCGTGATGGTTTTAACCACGCTTACATTTACGATACCGAAGGGAATCTCATTAAGCAGCTTACATCAGGAGCCTGGGAAATGCTTAATATTTTATTGGTAGATAACAACGATAATGTTTACTACACTTCAACCGAGGGAAGTGCTATCGAAGAGAATGGGTATAAAGTTAATGTTGCCACTTTAAAGAAGACCCGCTTAACAGCCGATCCCGGAGTGCATAATGTGATTATAAGCGGTGATTTTAAATTCTATATTGATGTTTTCTCGAATACAACCACCCCACGAACAATAAAACTTATGGCCGAAGGTGGTAAGTTAAACAGGGTATTACTTAATTCGCCAAATAAACTTGCAGCTTACAATATGCCTGAAATGAAAATAGGCAATATAAAATCTACTGACGGAACTACCGATCTATATTACCGGTTAATTAAGCCGGCCAATTTTGATCCGTCGAAGAAATACCCCGCTATTATTTATGTTTATGGAGGACCCCATAGTCAGTTGATTCAAAACCGTTGGCTTGGTGGCGCGCGTTTGTGGGATTATATGATGGCTCAAAAAGGTTATGTGATGCTTACCGTTGATAACAGGGGATCGGCAAACCGCGGACTTTCTTTCGAAAATGTTATACATCGCCAGTGTGGCGTTGCTGAAATGCAGGATCAGATGGAGGGTGTTAAACTTCTTAAAAGTCTCGGTTATGTGGATATGCAGCGGGTTGGTGTGCATGGCTGGAGTTATGGCGGTTTTATGACCACCTCGCTTATGACTACCCATCCGGAAGTTTTTAAAGTTGGAGTTGCCGGAGGACCTGTAATCGATTGGAAATATTATGAAGTGATGTATGGCGAGCGTTATATGGACACTCCACAGGAAAACCCGGAGGGATATGCCTCTACATCGCTGGTTGCCAAAGCAAAAAGACTGAAAGGAAAATTACTGATTATCCATGGGGCAATAGATCCAACGGTGGTTTGGCAAAACAGTCTGGTGTTTATTAATGAATGTATTAAGAATCAGATTCCGGTTGATTATTTTGTTTATCCACGGGCAGAACACAACGTCCAGGGACAGGACAGAATGCATCTTATGAGCAAGATTACAAGTTATTTTGATGATTATCTTTAAATTGATTGACTTAAAGAGGCTGTGTAATTAGTCCATAACCGGAAGTTGAGCTTGTCGAAACCTCATTGTCCGGCACTACACAGCCTCTTCTATACACGCTATTCACATAAGCCAATAGCTAATTTTATAGCCTCCGAAATATTCTTAGCCATTTCAACATCAGTACATAAAAGTTCAATATCCGATGCAAACGACTGTTGCGTTCCATCTTTATAGAATTTAACCAGTTTCTGTTTGTTTTTGCAACTGAAAATTACAGAGAGATTTGGTCCTGAAGGCTTAAATTCAACGGCTTGCTTGTTCATGTCGAGCAGGGTGAATTCGTAGACTTCTTCAACAGTTTTACCTTTTTCGTCGGTAGTACTATTGGTAAGGTTTATTTTGCAGGGATTGTCTTCGGCTACTACAAAATTCTGTTTAATGGATTTGGTTCCGGCATTCAGGTCGCTAATGTTTTGCTTCACAAAGTCAAGCGCTGCCTGCTTGTTTGCAAATGATTTCGCCTTGGGAGTTGTGTTGGCCGACAAGAACCGCAAAGCAACAGCAATATCTTTTGCCTTTTTTACGTCAAAACATATGATAGCGAGCTCGCTAACAAAACTATTTTGGTCTTTCTTTATTTTCTTAATATGCGGTTTTTTACCCGAAGTTATCGAAGTTACTGTTAGGTATTTACCTTCAGTTTCAACTTTTACACTATTTACATCCAGCAAATAAGGGTAAAATAAAAAACTTTCCTCGGTAGCAACTCCTTTTGCATCGGTTTTACCGACAGTATAAGTGCTTGCAAAAGGATCAGCAGTGCTTCCTTCAAACGAATTTTTATATTGATCAGCTCCTACAGTTGCACTTTCAACGTTGCTCTGGATAAATTTCATGGCCTCTGCAACAGTGTTGAATTTCATGGGTGTTTCCTTAGAACCTTTTATTGCAAAGCTTAATGCAGCTATTACATCACGGGCAGTTTCAATATCAGGCTGGTATATTTCCAGGTCCTCAACATAGTTTTGCAGGTTGTTATCTTTTGTATAGCGGATGTATTTATTTTTAGAAAGCATCAGAACCGGGATTATTACCTTCTTTCCGCTTACTTTAAAAGTAACAGTTGGTTCAGCATCTGTGAGATAAAATTCATACTGATGGGTGATGGTTTTGCCTTTCGAATCAGTTTCATTAGTCTCGAAGATGCATTTTTCTGCACTTCCGCTGGTAAATTCCATTTTTTGCTGAGGAGGTTTTGAGTCGCCTGCAGCTTCTCCTACATTAGCCTTTACAAAATCCAATGCAGCCTGAACACTTTTGAATTCGGCAACTTTGGGTTTACTTTTATCGAAAGCAGTATTTAATGCTGCAATTACATTTCGTGCATGCTCTATATCGTCCGATCCAATTTCGAGGGTAGAAACGTAATTCTGAAGGTCGGAACCCTTTATATAGCGAATGTATTTGTCGCTGTTTTTGGTTTCAATGGCAATATTCATAGTAGTTCCGCTGATTTTTACTCCAATTTTACTTTTATTCAGATCGGTAATATTCCAGTTATATTTTTCTTCAATGGTACTGCCTTTTGAGTCGGTCGATTTAACTACCATCTCAAGGAGGTTAGAGTTCTTGCTGTCAAATGTAAACGACTGTTGTTTTGTGCCGGATTTCTCTTTCACCTCACCAATATTGGTCTGGAGCCAGGTCAAGGCGTCGGTAGCAGAATTCCATGTTTTTTCGTTTGTTTTGATGAGCGGTATTGCCGATTTCAGCAGATCAATTACATTTTGAGCTACATCCGAACCTAAAACCATCATCTCAACATTATCGGTATAAGCCTCAAACTTCTCATTTTTAAAGTATTTGATAAACTTTTGCTTATTATTCAAATAGAGGCTAACAAAGAACTTTTTCCCCGACGGTTTTCGCAGAAGAGTGTTTTTATCGATATCGGAAATGTAAAATTCGTAAGCAGATTTGGTCGATTCGCCTTTTTCGCTTACTGCAGTTGATTCGTAACGGATTTTACCTTTGGCTTCGTCCTGCACCTCGATGGTTTGGTTGTAGGTAGTTTTGTCGATAGTTATTTCACCCATTTTCCCTTTTAAATCAATCATAATTTGAGATAAATTCTGGGCTTTTATTTCTCCGTGAAAAAATACCGGAGATATTACAAACAAGCTAAAAAAAATTAAAAATCGTTTCATGTTTCACTTTTTAAACTGTTATAATATGTATAGAAATATGTACAAAAAATGAGGAAAACCAGTTACTACAAGCTTAAACCTGAGGTCGGCACAGCGTAAGTAAAAATAATACAAAATAGGGGAATTGATAATTTTGATGATATCATTCTTGTATAAATAAGCCAATCTCTGAACTTAAACAATAATATAAATTTACATTTGTAGCATATAAAGCACATATGACTGCTTCATCCGGAAACAAAAGTAAAGAAGGCGTTTTGGCACCTTCGAAATTTATACGATCAAAGGCACGATTACTACCATTGGGGAAATGCTATATAAACGAGAGTTGGTACGATATGGGGAAGGGATCTCTTATTGTTACCCGTAAACATTCGAATGGCAATATAACCTGTGGCTTTTATCTTGTCGATCTTTTTTGCGAAGGAATTAAAGATTCATTCTACTTGCATAATATTTCCGAAAGCGAGTTTGAAACTGTTCTGGATGAGATGAGCGAACAGGAAGATCTTCTGGAAATTGAATATCCGTTGGCTCACAATATCATTTATGGCTCACGCGATTTTGCAAGCCTCTATAAATTCAAACCCCATAAAAGTTTTCAGTTAAATCAGTATATCCTGGAAGATGAGGAGAAAGATATTGAATTCATAAATATTCCATTTGGAATTGACAATAAACCTGCAGTTGTTATAAATTCAGCCAACTCAAAGAGTGAAACCATTGATCATTTGAAAAAGCTGGTGGGTGAGGATAACTTTATTGTGATGGATGAGGCCGATTTTGAACTTGAAGATGCCTTGCTTGAAGGTGATATAGATACTAACGATGTTATAAATGAACAAAAGTTAAATGGACATAGCTATGATGACGATATTGACGATGAATCTCTCCTTAGAGACTATGAAAATTATTCGGAAACAGAGCTTTTGAAAGAAGTTGAAGAATTGGACGAAAGAGATGCAGCAGATGCAATTGGCCCTATTCATGAGTTATTCTTAAGACTCCAGGATATGGACAAATTTGAAGCTCTGTACGAAAAACATTCACTGGTGTTTGATGAAATTACCGTTGTAAACGATTTCCATTATCCCGGACTTAACTATTTACCCGACGACCAGTTAGGGCATTTTTATGAACTGGGCGAGCTAACCGAAAAGAGTCCTGAGGATGCCATTATAGAAATACGAAAGAAGATAGATGAGTTTCCGCATCCTGTATATGAGCACTTGATGGTAAGTGCTTACGGATATCTGGGAATGCACAAGGAAGCTACCGATTTGCTTAAAAAAGCAATGGACAAATACTCGAACGATTTTATGCTGAGAGTTGGCTATGGCTTTATTTTGCTTATGAATGAGCAATATGATACGCTGAAGATGTTTATGTCGGGTTTTGATTTACGAAAAATTATGCCCGATCGTAAAATATTTCATATTCTGGAAATAGGCCGGTTTCTTTGTCTGGTTTGCAGTTATTATGCTTTAACAAACCAATTGTTAATGGCTACTGTCTATCAGAAAATACTCGACGATTTTCAGGATATTCCCGAAGGAACTTACTACCAAAAGCTTACCACATTTAAGATACTTTGCCCTCTGCAATGGGAATATATTGAGGAAAACTATAAAAAACTGAAATAAATTAAGCTGTCTTCGATAGTATAAAAAGAAACATCCGCTATCTAAAGGATGGCGGATGTTTCTTTTTATACTTAAAGCTGTAAAATTGCTTCTGTTTTAAAGATTTTTCACATCCGTTAAAAGTTTCTGGAGACTGGCTTTTGCATCGCCAAACAACATACGGGTTTTGTCGTTGAAGAACAACATATTTTCTATGGCGGCATAACCTTTACCCATACCTCGTTTCATTACAATAATATTTTTGGCAAGATGCGCCTTGATGATTGGCATTCCGTAAATAGGGCTCGAAGGATCGTTTTCGGCAGCAGGGTTAACAACGTCGTTGGCTCCTATAATGATCACAACATCGGTTTGTGCCAGTTCGGAATTAATTTCGTCCATCTCTACCAGTTTATCGTACGAAACATCCGCTTCGGCAAGAAGAACGTTCATGTGGCCTGGCATACGTCCCGCAACCGGATGTATGGCATATTTTACACTCACTCCTTTTTCTTCCAGAAGTTCTTCCAGCTCATGGCATAAATGCTGAGCCTGAGCTACAGCAAGACCATAACCGGGCACAATAACAATTTTCTGCGAATAGCCAAGCAACACGCTGGTATCGCTCATGCTAATTTCCTTAATTGTACCTTCCTCCTGACTGACAGCTTCTCCACCACCGCCAAATACACCCACAATTACGTTAAGCAGGGAGCGATTCATGGCTTTACACATCAGAACGGTAAGTATCGTACCGGCTGAACCAACCAAAATACCACCAGTTAACATAGCCTGGTTTTGATATAAGAAACCACCTGTTGCCGCAGCAACTCCGGTAAATGAGTTCAGGAGCGAAATAACAACTGGCATATCAGCACCGCCAATTGGCATTACAAACAATACTCCGTAAAGAAGTGCAATGGCCATCAGAATGTAAACAAATATCATTGCATCCGCAGGAGGTATGCTGCCCATTGACATGATAAACCCGATAAATCCTATGATAACCAACAACATTGCGATGTTTACATAGCGCAACGATTTGATACGTAAATCGCCTATGTTTCCGTTTAGTTTACCAAAAGCAATCATGCTTCCCGAGAAGGAAACACTACCTATTACAAGGCCAAGCAGAATATTAAGCACTTCGCCCGAGAACATCCGGGCGTACATACCATCGTGGGCAACATGCGGAAATTCCATTACGGATATCAATGCGGCGCAGGCCCCACCCATACCGTTAAAGAGCGAAACGAGCTGCGGCATGGCAGTCATTTTCACTTTTTTGGCAACCATCCAACCAATAACAGTTCCAATAGCTAAAGCCAAAAGGATGAGCGGAATGTTTCCAATGGCTTCTCCATCTTTTTTATGAAACAGGATGGTAAACAAGATGGCCATTCCCATGCCAACAGCCGCGAGAATATTTCCACGGCGGGCGCTTTCGGGGTGGCTGAGCATCTTGAGCCCGACAATAAAAAATACTGAAGCCAGTATGTAACTAATTTCGAGGATATAAGAACCTATCATAATTTTAATATTTTAGGATGTCAGGCTATAGGATGAGGCTGTAGAGGTGTAATGCGTTCCCCTAAAATCTTATTTGTCTCTAAATGCCTAACAACTATTTTATTGTTTCTTTTTCTTTTTAAACATCTCAAGCATGCGGTCGGTAACAACAAAGCCACCGACAACGTTCAGCGTTCCCAGAATCACTGCCAGAAATCCAAGAATTATTGGAAGAGTTGTCTGTGCGTGACCCATCACAATGATCGCTCCAATGATAACCACACCGTGGATTGCATTGGCGCCCGACATAAGCGGGGTGTGCAGTACCGCCGGAACATGCGATATTACTTCGATACCTAAAAATATCGAAAGAATAATAGCAAATATCGGTTCGCGGTATTCGTAAATAAATGCAAGTATATTTTCCATATTACAGATTTAGCGCTTGTTTTATCCGATCGTTAAATAACTGACCTTCATGGGTCAGGCAGGTACCTTTAATGATATCGTCGTTGAAGTCGAGGTTAAGGTTTCCTTCTTTTCCAATGAACAACTTCATAAAATTCAGCAGGTTGTTACCAAACATTTTGCTGGCATCGAAAGGCATATCCGAAGGATAGTCGGACTTCCCGATGATGGTTACCTGATTATATACAATCGATTGTTCATTCTTGGTAAGTTCACAGTTTCCACCTGTAGAAGCAGCAAGGTCAACAATAACAGATCCTGCAGTCATTGCTTCAACGGTTTCTCTGGTAATCAGCACGGGAGCTTTTTTGCCGGGAATCTGGGCAGTGGTAATAATTACGTTTGCTTTCGAGGCGTGGTCGTGAATTAACTGACGCTGCTTCTGTTTGAACTCTTCGGTTTGCTCAACAGCATAACCACCAGCAGCTTTGTCTTCACGGGCTCCTGCTACTTCGATAAATTTCGCTCCCAAACTTTGAACCTCTTCTTTTACAGCCGACCGCACATCGAAAACTTCTACTACTCCACCAAGTTTACGGGCTGTGGCAACGGCCTGAAGCCCTGCTACCCCGGCACCCAGAATAAGTACTTTTGCAGGTTTAATAGTTCCTGCTGCTGTCATAAACATGGGGAAGAATTTTGGCAAATGAAGTGCTGCATCCAGTACGGCTTTATATCCCGAAACAGTTGCCTGCGATGAAAGAATATCCATCGCCTGGGCTCTCGTTGTACGGGGTACCATATCCATACTAAATGAGGTGATTTGCTTCTTGAGCATATGCTCTACCAACTCTTTGTTCGAGAAAGGATTAAATACCGAAATCAGAATCTTGTTCTGCCCCAGTGTATTAATCTCATCGACTGTGAATGGGGAAATCCTCAACAAAACATCGGCTTGCCGAATCAGATCGGCTTTATCAGTTACAACAGCACCACTGCCTTCGTAACTTTTATTGTCAGCGTATGCATTTTTGCCTGCTTCGTTTTCAATCAAAACAGTCACCTGCAGTTTTTTAAGTGCTGCTACTGTTTCTGGCAAAAAGGATACTCTGTTCTCAGGAACTGGTTCCTTAAGTATACCAACAACCATAAAAGATTATCTTTTTTAATTAAAACTACTAAGATAAAGAATTTAACTTAAGAAAGGTTCAGAATTATTATACATTAATTATTAAACAATTATAAATGTATGTGTTAACCAATATAACGTGAGATTTTATCAAACAACTCTGACTTTTTTATAGGCTTGGTAACATAATCGTCGAAACCTTTTGTTGTAAGTTGACTGGTTTCAATAATTAAAGCATGAGCGGTCTGGGCAATTACCGGTAATTCAGGGCGAATGGTTTTAATAATTTTAGTGGCCTCCCATCCATTCATTTCAGGCATTTTTAGATCCATTAGTACCAGATCAATATTAGGATTTTCCTTCACGGATTTTACCGCTTCGTTTCCATTCCGGGCCCATAGAATAAAGGTATTTGTTTTGCTGAAAAGCTCTTTGAAGTAATATAGATTGTTGTCGTCGTCTTCACAAATAAGTATAACATGATTATCAAAACTTAATTTTTCTGTCTCTTTCTCAGAAGGTGTTTCTGATGTTTTTTTAAAAGGGACAGTAAAATAGAAAGTACTTCCAATACTGGGTTCCGAATGTAACCAAATATTACCTCCCATCAGTTTTACAAAGGAGCGCGATAAAGTGAGGCCTATCCCGAGGCCTCTGTAAAGGGTTAAATCAGGGTGATCTACTCTCCAGAATCTTTCAAAAATGTCTTCGTGATATTTTGGATCGATGCCAATTCCGGTGTCCTTAACATAAAACTCCAGAAAGTCGTTTCCTTCAGAATAACCAACTTCAACCAAACCCCTTTCGGTAAATTTCAAGGCGTTCGAAACGAGGTTGGTTAGTATTTGGCGAAGTTTCACCTCGTCAGTGTAAATTTGATAATTTTGATGAACGGGAAGGTTCTTTTTAAGCTCTACTTTCGAATTAGCATCCATCCCAACACTAAATGAGGCGCAAATTTCCCCGATAGTTCTGTTTACATTTACATTGCTGTAATGCAGATTTACCTGGTTTGTATCTATCATCGACATTTCAATAATGTCGTTAATTATTGATAAAAGCTGGGAACTGCTTGAACGGATAATAGAAACATATTCCTCAAGTTTTTTGTCGGGATAATTGCTAACGAGCAGATCAGAAAACCCAACAATAGCATTCATTGGAGTTCTTATTTCGTGCGACAGATTCGAAAGAAATGCTGTTTTTAATTGATTTGATTTCTCGGCTAATTGCAGCGCTCCTTCAAGTTCAATGCTTTTTTTCCTGATTTCCTGCAGAAAAGCTTGTTCTTTTTTACGGATTTGTTTCTCCTTGCCGAATAGTTTTAAAAGAATCACAATAACAATCAGCATTAAAAAGAAAATAACCGAAATAAAAATAAACAGTTGAAGGTTCTCCTGAATGAATGAAATAGGAGAGTTAATAACAATGGATTTGTTCGGAAGTTTGGATTGGGAAATCCCGAATTTTTTCATTACTTTCTTGTCGAAAATAAATTCGGAAGGCCCTGATATTACAGGGATATCAGACACCTTAGTTCCTTGCATGATCTTAATGGCAATTCTTCCGGCAAGTTCCCCATGAGTAATGGCACGAACTATTTTCCCGCCTACAATTCCTTTATTCAGATAAAAATCCCATGTGCCGTAAATGGGAACGTGGCAACCCGGTTTTAATTGGTCAAGAATAATATCGTAAGAAATCTGATTGCCTTCCTTGTCGATATTAAAGGTAGTAAGCAGAACAACTTCTCCCTTTTGCAAGGTGGCCAGTTTTTGTTTGAGCTCAGAAAACGTGTAATCAGTTAAAAATTCATACCTAAGATTGGGGAAGGTTTTTGCAATTATTTCCTTACTCTTTTTGCTGATAATGTTACCGGTAATTGACCGGTCGATCACAAAATAGAGCTTTCTGTACTGCGGATGTAAAGATAATATGGTTTGTATATTGGACTGAATATCTATATCTTCCATTATACCTGTAAAATTCACAGGTATTTTATCGACATAATTGAGCCCGCAAAAGACAACCGGAGGTTTGCCAACGAGAGAGTCATGAAATTCAGTTAAAAAATTAAATGCTGCATTATCCGTCGAAACAACCAAATCGAATCGAATTGCTTTATATTTTGACAGGAAAAAGCTTGCAAAGTTTTTGAAGTATTGGGGCGACTCAAAGTGTTTGGTGTCCAGGTATTCTATCCGGAAATCAACTTCTGTGACCGAATCCGATGAAATTGTTTTAATAATAGAATTATTTAATTCATCGGTCCATAATAGTCCTTCGTTATAGGAGTGAAGAATCAGGATAGTTTTATTTTCGCTATAGGCAAAAGCTTGTAAGTTATTTGCAATTGCAAAAATCAGAAAGAAGATAATTCTGTAAACCATATTTTTTGATAGGCTTATTCCGTTACTACAGTTCAATTACTCTGGAACGATCTTAAAATTAGCTTTTTTTTATGAACAATTGAATTACTTCCCTGAAATTTAGATTAATCCTTGAATATTTTACATGAAAGCATTTAATGTCGGCAGATCAATATGGCATATTACTTTTGTCGGCCAGGCAACTTTAGCGTTGCTATGTAAAAGAAAGCGCATAACTTTGCAACGATTTTAACCGGAGGGAAATTGAAAAGTCAGGTATTATATGGTAAAACGCTTGAGGAACTGAAAGAATTAACTCAGTTGCTTGGTCTGCCTACGTTTAATGCAAAGCAGATTGCCGAATGGTTGTATAAGAAAAATATTACAACAATTGATGGTATGACTAACCTTTCGGCGAAAGCAAGAGAATTGCTGAAACAGCATTTTGTACTGGGATTGGAGACGCCATCGAAAGTTCAGACTTCCATAGATGGGACGAAAAAGTATCTTTACACCACTTCGAACGGTAAATTTATTGAAGCCGCCTATATTCCCGATAAAGACAGGGCAACTCTCTGTGTTTCGTCGCAGGTGGGTTGCAAAATGGGGTGTTTGTTTTGCATGACTGGCAAACAGGGTTTTCAGGGAAACCTAAGTAGTGGCGAAATTCTAAATCAAATAGTTAGTTTGCCGGAGCGCGAAAAGCTTACAAATCTCGTTTACATGGGCATGGGTGAGCCCTTTGATAATTTGCAGGAAGTGCTGAAAAGTCTCGATATTCTTACCTCCGATGAAGGGTTTGGCTGGAGTCCTAAGCGGATAACAGTTTCTACCGTTGGAATAATACCGGGAATGAAGGAGTTTCTGCAGAAAAGCAAGTGTCATCTGGCCATAAGTCTTCATACCCCATTTGACGACGAACGCCGCAAACTTATGCCCGTTGAGCATGTTTATCCTTTGAAAGAAGTGCTTAACGAAATAAAAAGTTTCGATTTTGGTTTGCAGCGTCGTGTTTCCTTCGAATATATTGTATTCAAAAGGCTGAACGATACGCCCCGACATGTCCAGGAAATGGCAAAAATTTTAAATGGAATAAGGTGTCGCGTTAACCTGATACGGTTTCATCCGGTACCTGGTACTCCGCTTGAAGGAAGCGACGATGCCACTGTTCAGGCGTTTAAAGATGCATTGAATGCCAAAGGCATACTTACCACCATACGGGCATCGCGTGGCCAGGATATTTATGCAGCTTGCGGCTTACTTTCTACAAAAGAGCTTGTGAAGAAGTGATATAAGTCGATAGTGGATGGTTCATGGTTCATGGGCAATACAGGTCGATTGTCGATGATCAAAACCAGTTATGGCCCCTCTCAAGGGGGGGGGTAACCCGTAACCTCATCACCGTCTTCTCAGCAGCGCAACATTCTCAACATGGTGAGTTTGGGGAAACATGTCAACGGGTTGAATTTTTTCCACCCAATAATCATCATACAACAAAGCGATGTCGCGGGCCTGTGTTGCCGGGTTACAGCTTACATATACAATTTTCTCGGGAAGTGTTTCTCTTAAACATTCAATTACTTTTTCATGAACTCCGGCTCTCGGAGGATCCAGAATAATTATATCTGCCCGGCCTTGTTCTTCAATAAATTTGCTATTGAATATATCTTTGATATCTCCGGCGTAAAAAGTCGCATTTGTTATGTTGTTGATAGATGCATTTATTTTAGCATCATTGATGGCCTCTTTAATCAGTTCAACGCCAATTACCTTTCTGCAGCTTTTTGCAATAAAATTGGCAATGGTGCCTGTTCCGGTATAGAAATCGTAAACAATTTCATCGCCTTTTAACCCGGCAAAATCGCGGGTAACTGAATATAATTTGTAGGCTTGTTCGGAGTTGGTCTGGTAAAATGATTTTGGACCAATCTTAAAGCTGAGGTCTTCCATTTTTTCGATCATGTGGTCCTTTCCATGGTAAAGATGTATCTGAAGATCGAAAATAGTGTCGTTTAGCTTGGTGTTTACAACATACATCAGCGAAGTGATCTCCGGGAAACTTTCTTTCAGGAAGTTCATGGTTTTTTCAATGGCATCGGGCAGTTCTTCGCCAAAGCTCACAATTACCATTACCTCACCGGTAGAGCTGGTGCGGATGATAAGATTCCTTAAAAAGCCTGTATGCATCCGAAGGTCGCAGAAGTCAAACCCCTGTTCTTCGGCAAAAGCTTTCAGTTTAAGGCGTATATCGTTTGAAGGGTCTGACTGCAAATGACATCGACGGATATCCAATACCTTGTCGAATAGCCCCGGGATATGAAAACCAACAGCATTGCGATTTCCAATCTGATCTTTTGAGTCTATTTCATTCTGGGTAAGCCAGCGACTCGCTGAAAAAGTATATTCCAGTTTATTCCGGTAGAAATATTGATTATCCGAAGGTACAATCGGTAAGAACTCGCCTTCATCGATTTTGCCTATTCTTTTCAGATTGTCTTTTACTTGTTTTTCCTTGTAAAAAAGTTGCTTTTCGTATGGCAGATCCTGCCATTTACAACCGCCACACACTCCAAAGTGTTCACATCTGGGTTCAGTGCGCATGGGCGATAATTTCTCGAACCGCACCACAACACCTTCCATGTAGTTGGAGCGTTTTTTCCTTATTTGTACATCCACTACATCGCCAGGTATGGCATGAGGTACAAATACCACAATATCATCTGTTTTCCCAATCGCATTCCCCTCTGCTGCAATATCTACAATCTCGAGTGATGTGATAATGGGTAAGATTTTTTTATTTCTGCTCAATGTTCTTACTGTCAAAAAATTTGCGGCAAAGGTATAGTAAAAATCTGTTTATAGAGTTGTACTATATTTAACTTTTTGGCTTTTCTAATCAATGCTTTCGCCATTCACCCTTACGTTTTTCAGAGTTATGTTCCCGATAAAGCTCTTGTTTACACTTCCTTTTTCCGCAGTTACGTTCAGATTTTCGAAGGTAAAATTGCTCAGTCTGTAATTTTTACCAGCCTCAACATCATAAAATACTTTGCATTTAAAGTCGATATTCCGTAAAGTCACATTTTTTGAGTAAGAGAGCGGCATATCCTGTCTTCCTTTCAGGTCGAAGAACTGTGTCCATGGTTTTACATATATCAGGCTATTTGCTTCTCCTTTGATGTTCTCGACAGTAATAAATTCGTATTTCTGGGGTGTGTCAGGACGCATTTTCAGCCATAGTAAACGGTTAGCGCCATTAACAATGCAATTCCGGAAAACAATATTATAATTATGAATAGCTTCGCTTCCGCATGTTAAAGCGGAGTGACAAAATCCAAATTCACAATCTTCAATAATGATGTTTTTGTTGGCTCCGTTGCAGGTGTCGGTATCAGCCCAGGGACCTTTTCCGCCTTTCAGGGCAATGGCGTCGTCGTTAACCGACATATAACAGCCTTTTACAAGTACATTGGTGCAAGCATCGATATCAATGGCATCCGTACTTGGGGCTTTTACCGGTTTCTCGGGCGAAAAAATGTAGAGGTCCAGAATCTTTACATTGTTGCATTTGTAATAATGACTCGTCCAGAAACCGGCATTCTGCAAACGTACATCCTGAACTTGCACATTGTTACAATCTCTTATAAATATGAGTCTTGGCCGGGATACTTCCAGGTTGGTGCATTGTGGGTTCTCTTTTCTTCTTTGCCAGAATGCTTCCCAATATTTAAGCCCATTTCCATCGATAGTTCCTTTGCCCGAAATTGTAAAACCATCCACTCCGTAAGCATTTACGAGTGCAGGGAAATAATCGAGGCATTGGCCTTCCATACGCGATGGCATCATGGGATAATCGGTAATATTGTCCGAGCCTTTCAATACAGCCCCTTCCGATACATAAAGATGTGTTTTAGGTTTAAAAAACAATGCTCCGCTTAAAAACACTCCTTTGGGGATTACAACCACACCGCCACCTCTTTTGTGGGCTTCGTCAATGGTTTTCTGAATGACCCGGGTTTGCAGAACTGTACTGTCGTTCACAGCGCCATATTTGGTGATATCGAAAGTTTTGCCCATTTTTTTCAACTGAACCTTTTGTGTATTAAAAAACCAGTTGGGAATTTTGGTGCCGTCGGGGAAAAATACCGACTGACTTTGCTGTGCAAAAGAGATATTACAGATCAGTAAAATAGCTTGCAGTATGGAAAGTATCTTTTTCATTGTTAAAAAGGATTATTGGGGTAAAAATAAGCAAAAAGCTAACCAAAAATATTCTTTCTTCCTCTTTAGAAACTCTATCGGACATTTGGAGAAAATTGGCAGCTTTCGAAATTCAATCAGGCGTGAAGCGCAATTTAACATAAGTCGGCTAAGTAAATGCTTCACTATGTTCTCATTTTCCTATCTTTGCAGCCAAATTTTGTGAAGCATGATATCGATCAACCAGTTAAGTGTTTCTTTTGGTGGTTTTGAGTTGTTAAAAGAGGTTTCGTTTCTTATCAATCCGCGCGACCGTATTGGTTTGGTAGGTAAAAACGGTGCAGGTAAATCTACTTTGATGAAAATTGTTGCAGGCCTGCAGGAAGCATCTTCGGGCGAAATAGCCAAACCCGACGGGTTTCGTATTGGCTATCTGCCTCAAACCATGATTCTTGCCGAAGGCCGTTCCGTTTACAACGAAACAAAAAGAGCATTTGACGAAGTGCTGGCAATTGATAAAGAAATGAAGGAAATTAATCTTCAGCTTGCCAGCCGCGAAGATTACCATTCCGAAGAATACGAGAATCTGATCCACCGACTTACCGATCTGAACGAACGCTTTCAATTGCTTGGTGGCGCCAGTATCGATGCAGATATTGAACAAACCCTTACTGGACTTGGTTTTGAGCCTTACGACATGCAACGTCAAACCCGCGAATTTTCTGGTGGCTGGCGTATGCGTATTGAGTTAGCAAAGTTATTACTTCAGAAGCCCAATATATTGTTGCTCGACGAGCCTACCAATCACCTCGATATTGAATCTATCCAGTGGCTCGAAAGTTATCTTTCGGTTTTTGATGGCGCAGCCCTGATTGTTTCACACGACCGGGCTTTTCTTGATAATGTAACCAATCGTACCGTTGAAATATCCCTGGGTCGCATTTACGATTACAAGGTAAATTATTCGAAATATGTTGAATTGCGTAAAGAGCGCCGCGAGCAACAAATGGCGGCATTTCGCAATCAGCAGAAAATGATTGAGGATACTGAAGACTTCATAGAACGATTCCGGTATAAAGCTACCAAAGCTGTGCAGGTGCAGTCGCGCATCAAGCAACTGGAGCGGTTGGAACGTCTTGAGGTGGACGAAGAGGATGTGTCGGCTCTTAACCTGAAATTTGCTCCGGCGCCGCGCTCGGGCAATATGGTAGTAGAAGCCGTTGAGGTAAGCAAAGCGTATGGCTCTAAGAAAATTCTCGAAAATATAGATTTCGTTCTGGAAAGAGGGGAGAAGGTGGCCTTTGTGGGCCGAAACGGCGAAGGTAAAACCACGCTTTCGAAAATGATTGTTGGAGAAACCGATTTTACCGGCAATTTAAAAGTAGGTCACAATGTTAAAATTGGCTACTTCGCCCAAAATCAGGACGAGCTTATGGATGAAAATATTACGGTTTTCGATACTATCGACAAGGTAGCTGTTGGCGATATTCGCCTCAAAATCCGCGATCTGCTCGGCGCGTTTCTGTTCCGGGGCGAAGATGTGGACAAAAAAGTGAAGGTGCTGTCGGGAGGTGAACGTTCCCGGCTGGCAATGATTAAACTGCTTCTGGAACCATACAATATGCTGGTGCTCGACGAGCCTACCAATCACCTCGATATGCGTTCGAAAGACATTCTTAAACAAGCCCTTATCAAATACGATGGTACAGTGATTGTGGTGTCGCACGACCGCGAATTTCTTGATGGTTTGGTGGGTAAGGTTTACGAGTTCAGGCATAAAAAAATTAAGCAACACATTGGCGGTATTTACGAGTTCCTGGAGAAGAAAAAAATTCAGAATTTGCAGGCCCTTGAGCAAAAAGAAAAACTATCCCGGAATACCGAGAAAGAAACCGCCGCCGGCAAATTGGATTATCAGGAAAAGAAAGAATATGATAAAATGCTGCGTAAGCTAACCAATCAGGTTTCGCAGTCGGAAACCAGGATTGAGGAACTCGAAAGCCGGATACAACAAATTGAGCAAAAGCTTTCGGACCCCTCGTTGCACAGCGAAGTTGAGAAGCTTTACCTGGAGCATAACGAAGTAAAACTGGCGCTCGAAAACGAAATGAAGCAATGGGAGTCCTTAAATATTGAGCTGGAACAGTTTAAAGAACAAAGAAATTAGTATTTTTACTGAGCAATCGGGCATTATAATTGTTTAGCAAAGAGCCTGAGGTTTAAAAATTCTATACCATGCGCAATAGATATCTGCTTTTATTCATGCTTACTGTGTTTGTGGTAATTGCGGCCTGTACATCGAGCCGTAAAGCAATGCAAATTAAGTCGAGTAACCAGTATTACCTCTATAATCCTGGCAGCACTTTTATGCATCCTGAGTTTTCGATTTATCATCACAACGATACGTCTTCCCAGCTTTACATCAAATTTTTTACCGATGAGTTTTTGTTTAATCAGGCTAACCCAGAACAAACTATGCAGGCCGGGCTAAGCGTTAAATACCAGCTATTTGATGTTACCGACGACAAAAATAATCCCGTGCTCGCTGACAGCTCAACCTACATCAGATACGTCGAAAAACGAAATATCCGCAAGGTGCTGCTTGTTCCCCTGTTCATAAAAGCTCAGGCCGGACGGGAGTATACAATGAAGGTTGTTTCGCTCGATATTAACCGTAAAGCCTCACATACCGCTTCTCTGTATGTTGATAAACTTACAACCGGTTCTCCTCAGAATTATAAGCTGATTCAGACTCAGGGAGGAGCTCCTTTGTTCCGATCGTTTATTAACAGCGACGATTTATTTAAAATTATCAATAACCGAAATCGCTTCGAAAGCCTGTTTATCCGCTATCAGAAAAATAATCTTCCTTTACCGGCTCCCGCGTTCTCAATGACGGGGGAAAAGGCTTTTGAATTTCGTACTGACAGTTCCTGGATATTTCCTTATAATCCGGCACAAAACTATAACTTTCAAACGGAAGGTTTATATTTTATTCAGCCCGACAGTTCTAAGAGTGAGGGATTGTATCTGATGCATTTTGGGAAACATTTTCCTAAAATTAAAACTCCTGAGGCAATGATTGAGCCTTTGGAATATATTACCACCACTGTGGAATTCAGAAAATTGAAAGCAGAAAGCAATAAAAAGCTGGCAGTTGACAACTACTGGCTGAAACTGGGTGGCAATCCTGATGTAAGTCGCGAACTGATTCGTGTTTTCTATACCCGCATGTATTTCGCAAATTATTATTTCACAAGCTTTAAAGAAGGCTGGAAAACCGATCGCGGAATGATCTATATTATTTTGGGGCAGCCTAATTATATTACTAAAACTGCTTCATCCGAAACATGGGAGTATTATAATACCCAATCGGCAAAAAGTGTTGAATTCATCTTTGATAAAGTGCCATCCGTTTATACAGGAAACCATTATGTACTGCAGCGAAGTGAATATTTTAACAGCTTTTGGCGTCAGGCAGTCGATACTTGGCGTAGTGGCAAAGTATACAGCGCAGAAGAGTAAGGGAGAGGCCTAATTTTAACTGTCACATAAACTCAAATCTCAAATGTTTGTTTTATTGGTATAGTCCAATTTGAATTATTAATTAAACATTTTTGAGATGAGAAAAACAATACTCTATAGCATTGTAGCTGTGCTTTTTATTGGCGCATGCTCCAAAGACAAGGATACTCCGGTAGAGGAGATCCCGGATGGTATTATTCGTACTGATACCAGTCCAATTTATTACTCCCGTATTGTTAATTTGCTACCTTCTTCACAGGATGCTCCATCCATTTACCCGGTTTTATTCAGTGATACCGTTCAGAAGAAAATTGTGCTCACTGCTGAGTCGGAAGTATATATTACTTTTGTAACCGAGAGAGCAGTTTACAAAAACACGGTAGGCTGGTATTCTTATCCGTTAGGACAGGAGCCTAAGAGTGCCAAAGATTTAAATATTCATGTGCTGTTTCCTAACGTTTCCGGGAAAGGTGAAGGGGGCGAATTACTTCAGGGTGACAAACTTCAGCTAGGAGATACCAAATTTCCAAAAGGAACAGTTATAGGTTTTTTCCTTATTATAAAGGGATGGAAAGACGGATATATTAATTATGGAGCCGAGACATATTACACTCATGTGCAGTTTAATCCGAATAACAATCAGCAGCATGTGCTCTTTCAGGAAAAAAATGGTGGCAGAATTGTTTTAGGATTTGAAGATATGCCTTTTAATGTTGGTGATTCAGATTTTAATGACATTTTATTTACAGTTGCCGATAACAAGGATGGGCTCGAAACAATATATTTCGATTTAAAAGGCGTTCCTAAACTATAGGACTTTACTTTTAGAAGAATAAGCCCCGAAGTGTCAGAAAAATCTGTCTTCGGGGCTTATTAATTAACCAAATCCGGAATTAGAAAGGAGGTTCGTCAAATCCTTTGCTTCCACCCAGCGGGAAATCTGATGGCAGGGCGGCGGCCTGCTTTTCTTCCTGGTTCATACGCGAACTGAAAGTCATTGCAGGTGCTGCGGCCGAAGGAACGGTTGTACCCAGCATCAGCGGATCGAAATCTTCCAGATCAACGAATTTGGCAAAGTCCTGTTTGAATCGCAATCTCACATCTTCCAGCGCCCCGTTACGATGCTTTGCAATAATAATTTCGGCAATACCCTGAAGCGAGTTTCCTTCTTCATCTTCGGTAAACCCATACTTTTCGGGACGATGGATAAACAAAACGATATCGGCATCCTGCTCAATCGCTCCCGATTCGCGCAAGTCGCTCAATTGTGGCCGTTTGTTACCCGACCGGCTTTCAACTGACCGATTCAACTGTGAAAGGGCTATGATTGGTACATTTAATTCTTTGGCAATAACCTTTAAAGAACGTGAAATGTACGACACTTCCTGTTCACGACTACCCCTGGCATCGATGTTACAGGTCATAAGCTGCAGGTAGTCAATAATGATAATATTGATATCGTACTGCATTTTCAGTCGGCGGCACTTGGATCGAAGTTCAAAAACCGAGATGGCTGGAGTGTCGTCAATATAAATGGGTGCTTCAACGAGGTTTTTGATTTTGCGGTCGAGTTGTTCCCATTCGTAGTTCTCGAGCTTTCCGTTACGTATCCTGTCCGACGAAAGTTCAGTTTCGCCAACAATCAAACGATTTACAAGCTGAATTGACGACATTTCGAGTGAGAAAATGGCTACTCCCTGTTTGTGCTCCACGGCCATGTTTCGGGTCATAGAGAGGATGAAGGCCGTTTTACCCATAGAAGGACGGGCGGCAATAATAACAAGGTCGGAGCGCTGCCAGCCTGAAGTAATGCGGTCGAGCTTGGTATATCCTGAAGGCACACCGCTCAGTGAGTCGGTACGTTTACCAGCTTCCTGAATCTGGTGAATGGCTTCTTTAATAAGCACATTTATGGGCTGGGTTTCTTTTTTGATGTTCCCTTCGGCTACTTTAAAAAGCTCTGCTTCAGAAAAGTCCAGCAGGTCGTCCACGTCAATGGATTCGTCGAAAGCGCGGGTCTGAATTTCGGTAGAAACCCTGATAAGTTCTCTCTGGATATATTTCTGGGCAATAATACGGGCATGAAATTCAACATGAGCTGCGGACGCAACACGGCTTGTAAGTTGAGTAATATATAGAGGGCCACCCACTTCATCGAGTTTATCCTGTTTTCTTAACTCTTCCGTAACTGTTAAAATATCTACAGGCTCTTCTTTCATTGATAGATCCACAATGGCCTGGAAAATTTTCTGGTGAACATCTTTATAAAAACTGATAGGCTTAAGCAGGTCGAGAACAGTGATAACGGCATCTTTCTCAATCATAATAGCTCCTAAAACGGCTTCTTCGAGATCTACTGCCTGTGGAGGTAATTTCCCTAAATCGAGCTGAACGATATTTGTCCGATTATCAGTGCTAAAGCTTTTCTTTGCCATATAATTTCTTTTTGGGGCATCAAAAATAGAAAAAGAAACCGGGGCTCCCTTTTTTTTAGAACGTTTCTTATAAACAATTTTGGCGCTGGTGTTGGTAAATTGTTTATAAAAATTTTAAGACAAATCTAAGGTTGGCTTAATATAGTAAAATCCTGATTTTATTTGGATTTGATATTTTTTATTTTAAAAATTAACCTTTTTAATTAATTAGACCGGGCAAATTCTTCATAATACATTACTTATTATTATTTTTATTAAAAAACTAAAACTACATACCGGCTTTTCATGACTATTAAGTTAAATCTCAGACAACGCATCCTTGTTTATATTCTTGGAGCAGTTTTCAGTATTTTTACTTTATTAATTCTTTATATAGGTTTAAAGACCAACAGAATTGAACGTAGTAATGCTCTTCGCGAGGCTCTGTTGCTTTCTCAGGCAAATGGTAATAAAGTAAATGGTATTTTGGAAGACGGGATGGCTGTTACCAGATCGTTAGCTCAGACTTTAAGTGCTTTTAAAGAAATTCCTGCAGAAAATCGCCGTTCAACAGTTAATAATGTGCTTGAGAATATTCTAAGAAATAATCCGAAAATATTGTCGGTCTGGTCGGTTTGGGAACCTAATGCACTAGATGGGCTGGACGATAAATACATCAACCGCATGGGAGGAAATGAAAACGGAAGGTTTGGGTCCACCTTCTGTAAGGTAAGTTCAGGTATTCGTCTGGATCCTTCGCTAGAAAAGGAGATTGAAGTTTCGAAGTATTATAGTTTTCCTAAAAAGTCACTTCATGAAGAGCTTATAGCTCCGTATCTTTATAAGTATGAAGCAAACGGACCGGAATATTCCATTGTGACACTTTCAGTCCCTATAATTCAGAACAACCAGTTTTTAGGCGTTGTGGCAACCGATTTTGATCTGGCAGGAATTCAGGATTTTATAGCAAAAAGTCATGTTAAGTCGGTTGTTTATTCGGCTGAAGGACAAATAGCCGCTCATTTTGATAAAGCAAAAATCGGCAAAAAGTTAATCGAAGCCGATAAAGATATTGCCGGTGAGTTTACTGACAGTTTGAATGCTGCTGTTAATGATGCCCGGGCAATTAGTTTCACTGCCTATTCTGAAGCATTCAATGCAAAAGTCCTGGTAAATACAACCCCAATATCCATAGGACAAACTGGTGTTTCATGGTCATACATTACAATTGTTCCCTTGAAAGAAGCGCTTGCCGAAGCCCGGTCCATGCAGTGGACAATTTTCATTCTTGGATTACTGGCCTTAGGAGCGGTGGGGATACTTGTATTTTTTATTGCGCGCTCCATTACAAAGCCAATTTTATCAAGTGTTGATTTTGCAACTAAAATTGCAAACGGCGATTTAACGCAAACAGTGGAAGTAACCACCAACGATGAAATTGGACGGCTTTGCAGTGCTATGAATGATATGGCCGATCATCTGAACAATGTAGTGGTGAATGTTTTGAATGGTTCACGCTCCATTGCCGAATCAAGTCAACAGATGAATATTTCGTTACAGCAGTTAGCTCATTCAGCTACGGTTCAGGCTGCTTCGGTGGAACAAATTTCGTCGGCCATGGAAGAGATGGTTTCCAACATTCAGCAGAATGCCGGCAATGCTAAACAGACGGAGAAAATTTCGGTGAATGCACTTGCTGGTATTAAAAAAACGAGCGAAGCATCCGAGACAAGTCTGCAATCGGTTAACAGTATTGCTGATAAAATCAGTATAGTGACCGACATAGCTTTCCAAACCAATATTCTTGCTTTGAATGCGGCTGTGGAAGCTGCCAGGGCTGGAGAACACGGCCGGGGGTTTGCGGTAGTGGCTGCCGAGGTCAGGAAACTTGCAGAAAGGAGCCGTTTGGCAGCAGAGGAGATTATTGCTATTTCGGATAAAGGGAAAACGCTTACCGAAGTTGCCAGTCAGGCAATGAAAAATATGATGCCCGAAATTCAAAAAACAACAGAATTGGTTCAGGAAATTGCTGTTTCGAGCGCGGAACAGGAGAATGGAGCTGAACAGGTTAATTCATCGGTGCAGCAACTGAATGAAATAGCGCAGCAAAATGCAACTGCAGCCGAACAATTAGCTGCAAGTGCCGAGTCTCTCAATATTCAGGCCCGCAATCTCATGGATTTGGTTTCTTTTTTCAGGATTCATAACTAACCTTTAGCTGCTGTTTTTGTTATAGAGGTTACGAACTTCAACCATGAACGATAAAATTTACAGCATCGATCTTAAGCACAAGGAAATGCTTGTTCCATTTGCCTTTCGCAAAATGGAAGATATTGACATAGTACAGGGTGGTGTAGCCGACGATCCGCACCGGCATAATTATTATACCATAATCTGGTCGTTTACCGCCAGGGGTAAACACATCATCGATTTTAAAGATTACGAAATATTACCCAATCATATTTTCTTTGTCAGCCCCTGGCAGGTGCATCAGGTAATTACCGAACCTAAACCTACCGGGGTGGTTATTCTGTTTACCCCCGAATTTCTTCAGAAGAACAGCATCAAAGAGGATTTTATCTCGAACCTCAGGCTTTTCCGCGGAAGCGATGAAACGCCACCGCTTCCTATTCCCGCCGAAATGAGTCAGCACCTTAAAGTTTTTGCTGAAGGCATGCGGATTGCATTTGAGTCGGACGACGAAATGCGTTACGATACAATAGGGGCTTACCTGAAGCTATTTCTGATTACCTGCAATGGACATTGTTCTCTATACCCGCAAACAAATCCACAAAATCTGGAAGTAGGACGAAGTCTAATCCGTAATTTTAAAAACCTTGTTGAAGAGCATTTTAATGAATGGCACCAGGTTCAGGAATATGCGAGTGAGTTGAATGTGAGCCCCAATTATTTAAATGAAGTAATTAAGGCAGGGCTTAACATTTCGGCTAAAGATTATATTCAACAGCGGGTTACGCTTGAAGCCAAACGAATGGTTGCATTCACAAGTAAAAGCGCTAAGGAAATTGGCTTTGAACTAGGCTTTGAAGATCCCTCACATTTCAGTAAATTCTTTAAAAGCCATACGGGACTCTCCTTACAAACATTTAAGGAAACGCTGGCAGTTTAACCTTTGTTTTTACCATCATCAACCCCGATTTTTCCATTTTCCACCTTTTAAAGGTACCGTAACTTTGTACCATAATAAAAAATAGACACAATTATGGAAACAATGGTTAAAACTAAATGGGTAATCGATCCCGCACATAGCGAAGTTCACTTTAAAGTAAAACACCTTGTAATTTCTACAGTAACCGGTAGTTTCGAAAAGTTTGAAGGAAGTTTGGAAGCTTCGACAGATGACTTTTCGGATACCGAGGTTGAATTTTCTGCAGATGTAAACAGTATCAATACAAACCAGGCCGACAGGGATGCACATTTGAAATCGCCTGAATTTTTTGATGCAGCAAAATATCCCGCACTCACATTTAAATCAACTGGTTTTAAAAGTGTTGGCGATAATAAATTTGAAATGACCGGCGACCTTACGATAAGAGGTACTACGCGCCAGGTTACTTTCGATACCGAATTTGGTGGCACCGTGAAAGATCCCTGGGGAAATATCAAAGCTGGTTTCGAGATAAATGGAAAAATAAACCGGAAAGAGTTCGGCCTCACCTGGAGTGCTCTCACCGAAACCGGAAATATGGTTGTTGCCGACGAGATTAAAATCCATATTAACGTGGAACTGGTTAAAAGCTGATAAAAAATAAGCGAGAATCCCGAAAGGAGGTCAAAAGATATCCTTTCGGATTTTCACCAAATAACAGCAATTATGAAAACAATTGTCCATAAAGCAGATTCAAGAGGTCATGCCAATTATGGCTGGCTCAACACAAATTATACATTCAGTTTCGCGAATTATTACGATCCCAATCGTATTCATTTCGGGACACTAAGGGTTTTGAACGACGATTATATTGAAGGCGGGTATGGTTTCGACCGGCATCCCCACGATAATATGGAAATTATTACCATTATGCTCGAGGGCGAATTACGGCATGCCGACAGCATGGGCAATGCCTTTGTGTTGCACGAGAACGAGATTCAAACCATGTCGGCAGGTACAGGCATTTTTCATTCGGAACACAATAACCTGAGCGATAAACCTGCAAGGCTTTTGCAGATATGGGTTTTTCCTCGAAAGCGAAATATTCAGCCACAATACGGGTTAACAGGGTTTTCTCCCGAAGAACGGAAAAACAAGTGGCATCTTGTAGTATCACCATCAACCCCGGGAACGGCAATTATTAATCAGGATGCCTATTTTTCGATGGCGACTATGGAGGAAAATCTTCAGTTGGATTATAAGTTGTACGACGCCAATAACGGAGTATATATTTTTGTTATCGATGGAGCATTAGATGCAGGTGGACAGCGGCTAGAAACACGCGATGGGGCAGGGGTCTCCGATACAGCATCTGTTTCATTCAAAGCGCTTAAAAAATCCGAAATTCTGGTAATGGAAGTTCCCATGAAATAATTACCAAACAATTTAATCAACATAACACTGTTTAATCCGAATATTAATTAAATTGGCCGGAACATTCAATCTACAGGCTAATGCAGGAACAGAATAAGGAAACCTTTCAGCGAAAGCTGAATTTATTCGATTCTTCAGCAATGGTAATCGGATCGATGATCGGGTCGGGAATTTTTATTGTGAGCGCCGAGATGTCGAAAACTGTAGGTGCGCCAGGGTGGTTACTTGTTGCCTGGGCAGTTACCGGGATTATGACTATTATGGCTGCCATGAGCTTTGGAGAAATGGCATCCATGTTCCCCCATGCAGGTGGTTTGTATGTTTACCTGAGAGAGGCATATGGTCCGTTAATCAGTTTTCTTTATGGCTGGACCCATCTGTTGGTTATCCAGGGAGGAACTATTGCTGCTGTTGCAATAGCATTTTCGAAGTTTCTGGGAGTAATTATACCCGACGTTTCTACTTACAATTTGTTTCTTCATATTGGCACATTTGAAGTTGATTTTGTCGAGGTGGTTGCTATCGGCTCCATTATTTTAATTACATGGATCAATAGTAAAGGCATAGAAGAAGGTAAACTGGTTCAAAACGTATTTACAGTTCTCAAAATAGCCATATTACTTTTTATTATCATTATAGGGCTGTGGTTTGCGGCTGGCACCGAGTCGTTCAATTTCAACGGGAATGCTTTCCATCGAAGTACAACTGCCGATTTCAATATTCCCGGACTTGTTACCATACCTTTGCTTGCGGCATTGGCAATATCGATGGTTGGTTCTCTTTTTTCGTCCGATGCCTGGTATAATATTACGTTTGCATCGAGCGAGGTTGTAAATCCGCGAAAAACAATTCCCCGCAGTATGATCATAGGCACCCTGACAGTTGCTGTGATTTATTTTCTTGTAAACTATACCTACCTTAAAATACTTCCGTTGAAGGGCTCTCCAGATGATTTATCGGTTTTGGGACGGGGGATTCAATATGCCGACGAAGGACGAGTGGCTACTGCAGCCATGTACCAGGTACTTGGGCGTGCCGCCGAAACACTTATGGCCATAGTGCTGGTAGTATCTACTTTTGGTTGCAACAACGGTCTAATCTTATCGGGAGCCAGGGTGTATTATGCCATGGCGCGTGATAATTTGTTCTTTAAACCTGCCGGATATCTCAATTCAAAAGGCGTACCCGGGATAGGGTTGGCCATACAGGCAATATGGTGTTCGGTGCTTTGCTTGTCAGGTACTTATAACGACTTGCTCGAATATGTGGTTTTTGCTGTTTTGATGTTCAATATTTTGCTTATAACGGCGCTTTTTGTGTTCCGTTCAAAAATGCCTCATGCCGAAAGACCTTACAAAGCTTTGGGTTATCCGTTAATACCGGTGCTTTATATCTCGCTATGCGCATTTATTATGGTTGTACTGCTAATTTACAAACCCGAGTACACCTGGAGGGGATTAATTGTGGCTATCACAGGTATTCCGGTATATTTTGTCTGGAGAAAACGACAGAAGAAATGATATCTTAGTTTTGCGCCAGCTATTACTTTTCTTTGTTGTTCTTCAGCACCTCCAGTTAAAACTATAATTACATTAACTACTCTAAGGAAATAGTGTTTCAATCAAGTTTTCAGACTTCAAGTAATCTTTTAACTTTTTTACATCCTTATCCCAAACAGCAATACTGGCAAGGATAATGGTATATTCAAAGTTATAGTTTTCTTGAAAAAAGGAATCATCGATTGGGAATTTTAAAAAAGGACGGTAAGTATTATGAATGTTAATGTATAGTATGATAAGGGAAATTTTATCCTCGGAATTTAAAAATTCATTATTCAATTTTACGCAGTAGTAATGATGTAAAGACAAATAGTTTAAAATTATTTGAAGATTTATTTTAACATTATCTCGGAGGAAATCAATACTATCACTGTTTGTATTCAGTTCTTTAAAGCATTTAATAATGTCTCTATCATGTGGAAACTTATAATTCTTGATTTCTTCAGAATAAAACCTATACAGTATTTCGAACTTACTCTGCTTTTCTATTCTTTGGCGATCTTCTTTCAATGCCCTCCACTGTTGTTTATTTGCTTTTCTCTGCTCATTAAAAGAAATGTAGACCAAAATTGCTGCAAGTAAATTGATGAAAGGTGCGGTCATACCTCCAAAGATATCACCAATTTGACCTGGTTCATCAATAGATAAGGTTATGACTAAAGGAATAAGTAGAATAATAGAGAAAAACCATATTCCTGATTTTACAGGGTGATATTTTATCCATCTTAGGCTTTTGTAGATTTTATTAGATTTCATTGGTATTTTCTTTCAAAGGTATACAAATTCTTAATCTGTCCCTTCCTTTCCTCCAAGTGCAATTTTCCTTTGCACTATGGGAGCAATTGTTATGATAATATCCAACTTCTCTTCGAAATTCCGACTCATCACTTTTCATTAAGAAAAACCATTACAATATTTATGATTATGTGCCGCTATTGTGCCGCCCTGGTGGTTCTGTGGCCCTTTTATGCCGCGCTGTAAAATGTGCAACTACTTGAAATACAAACGGCCTGAATTTCTCCAGGCCGTTTGTGTGGTACCAGCTGGAATTGAACCAGCGACACACGGATTTTCAGTCCGTTGCTCTACCAACTGAGCTATGGTACCGAGCTTTTTGTTAATTGCGGTGCAAAACTAACCAAAAAATTCAATTTAAAAAACATCTCCAAAAAATTATTTGGAAATTATTTGGCCTCTGCTTTCGAAGTTGCTGATTGTGTTTTGGATGCATCAGCAATTTTTTTTAATTTTTTTGGCGATGAAGCTAAAAACGAAAAATAACATAATCTGCATAATGTTGTTACTTTTGCAGGTTCACAAAACATTCTATGGATTTTAAGTTTCACACCTTGCCTAATGGTATTCGGTTAATACATATCGAGTCGTCGTCGAAAGTTGCTCACTGTGGGTTATTTATCAATACCGGCTCGCGCGACGAAAGGCAGGATGAACACGGAATGGCTCACCTGATTGAGCATCTCATTTTTAAGGGAACGAAAAAGCGGAGAGCATTTCACATTCTCAGTCGCATGGAAGATGTGGGTGGCGAAGTAAATGCATATACAACAAAAGAGGAAACCTGCATTCATGCTTCTTTTTTAAAAGAATACTACGACCGGTTTCTTGAACTTTTATCCGATATTGTTTTTAATTCAACATTTCCTGAAAGAGCCATTGAGACAGAGAAGGAGGTTGTTCTCGATGAAATTAATTCGTACAAAGATTCACCCTCGGAGCAGATTTACGACGATTTTGAAGACCAGGTTTTTATGAATCATCCCTTGGGAAGAAGCATTCTCGGTAGTCACGATTGTCTTCCCAAACTTAGTCGTAATCAGATTTTCGATTTTATAACAACACGTTACAACACCAATCAGATGGTTGTTGCCTCTGTTGGGAATATTAATTTTACAAGGCTTATCAAATTATTTGAAAAGCATTTTAAGGACATCCAGGCGCAATTGCGGAATTTCGAACGCAGACCTTTCGAAGGGTATCAGCCTTTACGAAAGGAAATTGAAATGAATACCAATCAGGTGCATGTTGTATTCGGGAATCTTGCCTACAATTTGAATGACGAGCGTCGCATGACCCTGCACCTTTTAACCAATATTCTGGCTGGTCCGGGAATGATTTCCCGCCTTAATCTTGCTCTGCGCGAAAAGCATGGCTACTCCTATAATGTTGAGTCCAACTACTCCCCATATACCGATTCCGGAATATTCTCAGTTTATTTCAGTACGGATAAAGAATACGTAAAACGATGCATTAATTTAATGATGAAGGAGTTTGGACAAATGAAGGAGACATTGATGGGCCATATTCAGTTGAAAAAAGCTAAGCAACAAATAATTGGCCAGTTAGCAATTTCGGTGGAGAACCTCGAAAACCAGATGCTGTCTCTGGGTAAAAGCTATCTTGTTTATGGGAAAGTAGATACCATGGAAACCATTTATAAAAAGATCGAAGCCATCACCTCGGCTCAATTGCGCGATGTGGCTAACGAAATATTGAATCAGGATAAACTTTCGTCTTTGATTTTTAAATAGAAACCTGTGATTTCAAATTCCAAACTCGAAAATTATATATACAATATTATTGATGCTGAAGACCCGTTACTTTACGAGTTGAACCGCGAAACACATGTCAAACTTGTTCATCCTCGCATGGTTACAGGTCATTGGCAGGGGCAGATGCTTCAAATGCTTAGCCGGATGATTCGCCCCAGATCTATTCTCGAAATAGGTACCTTTACAGGTTACAGCGCTTTGTGTTTTGCCAGAGGATTGGCTCCCGAAGGGCATATCCACACGATAGAGGTGAATGATGAAATTATTGATATTCCACTCAAATACTTTAAAAAGGCTGGTCTCGAAGATAAAATTACGCTTTATGTAGGAGATGCCCTCGAAATTATTCCTACACTGAATAATACTTTTGACTTAGTATTTATTGATGGAGAAAAGAGTGAGTATATTCAATATTACAACGCTGTTTTTGACAAAGTGGAGTCGGGAGGATATATTCTGGCCGATAATATTCTATGGAGCGGGAAAGTTGTTGAGGAAGTTGAAAAGGGTGATTATTTTACCCGGGGTATTCTTGAATTTAACGAATACCTGAAGAATGATAAAAGAGTAGAGAAAACTATTCTGCCCTTGCGTGATGGAACTATGTTGATCAGAAAAAGGTGATCTACCTAAACAAAAACGGCTAAAATACGATCCTAAAATTAATATTCTTACGACTTACGATTAAATACTTACTGCAAATATTGCAGATTGTGTTCAAAAGTTTGTTTAATTTGTTAAACTTTTTTAAAGTCCTGTTGTTTTGGATTATAATTTTGAAATTTTAATTTATGGCCGTTTATTCAATCAAGGATCTTGAAAAATTGTCGGGGATACAAGCCCATACCATTCGCATATGGGAGAAAAGGTATCAGTTGGTTAGGCCAGATAGAACCGATACAAATATCCGCGTTTACTCCGACGAGGATTTGAAACGGCTTTTGAATGTTGCTATTCTGAATAGCAACGGTCTTAAAATTTCCAAAATTGCCCGTCTTTCCGATAAAGAAATAAAGGAGAAAATACTTCAGCTCACCCAAGAAGTTGGGAAGATTGAAAACCAGATCGACGCCCTCGTTTTTTCAATGATTGAGTTAAATGAGCATAAGTTTGAAAAACAGCTCGCCCGCCTGGTTATGCAAATTGGTTTCGACGAAACCATCACCAATGTTATATATCCGTTTCTTCATAAGGTTGGCATATTATGGCAAACCGGGAGTATAAACCCGGCACAGGAGCACTTTATATCTAATCTGATCAGGCAGAAGCTTTTTGTAGCAATCGATTCGGTGCTATCAGACGATGCACCTGATAAAAAACATTTTATCCTGTTTTTACCCGAAGGCGAGCTTCACGATATAGGGCTGTTATATTTTGCTTATCTGATTAAAAAAAGCGGACATCATATCATCTATCTGGGGCAGACTGTGCCATTTGGCGATCTGATTGAAGTAAATAAAGTTCATCCCTCTCAATACATGGTTGTATCACAAACAACATCAGTTCCCCAGGGTGAGTTGCTCGACTATATTAAAAAGCTTTCCACTACATTCAAGGACCAGCATATCTTTGTGCTTACTGGCCAAATTGATGCCAATGACCTTAAAAAATTTGCCAACGTAACCAAAGTAGAAAGTCATCAATCTTTTGCCGATTTTCTTAAAAATTTAGGTCAACAATAGAAATCTTCGTAATTTGTAATAGTATTATTTTCTGCTTTTGCCCTAATCCTTAAACTCTCGTTTATGCGTGAAATGAGGATGTTTATTACGCCTTGCGCTTTTAATTCTTAAATCACTTTTACAAACTGCTTGTTTTTTGTTTATCGGTTTTGCTTAAACAAACAATATTTATGATAGAAAAAGATCTTAAGGTCTGAAAATCAGAAAGTTATTTATTGTTAAATGTTTAACAAAAGAAACGTTAAATTGAACATTTGTTTTTTTGAATTAATTTATAATATTGACAATTTTAATTACACAACATTTTGAAATATAAATAAATAATACACTTATATTATTTAGAAATAGTCTAATTAAAGCGAGTTTTGGTTGTAATGAATTTGGAGTGTGTGTAATTAATGTTTAAGTTTGTTAAACAAAAATTTAAATAATTCAACCATGACAGCAATCGAATTCAACCACCAGTTAGTTAGTCTTGAAGACAAACTATCACGTTTTGCTATGACATTAACGGCTAATAAGGAAGACGCAAAAGATTTACTGCAGGAAACTCTGCTTAAAGCATTGGCATATCGGGAGCAATTCGTGCAGTACACCAATCTTAAGGCGTGGACCTACACAATTATGAAAAACACATTCATAAACAACTATCGCCGTAATATGCGTCAGAATACAACTTTCGACAATACAAAGGATTTGTATTTTCTAAATCAGAACAGCGACAGTGTAAATACCACACCTGAAGGATCATTTGCTGAAAAGGAAATTAAAAGGGTGATCGAATCGCTCGACGACGATTTTAAAATCCCTTTCAAAATGCATACAGAAGGGTATAAGTACAAAGAAATTGCTAAAAAGCTCGATCTGAAAATCGGAACAGTAAAGAGTAGAATTTTCTTTACAAGAAAGAAACTGATGGATATTTTAAGTGATTACCAATAGAAAGTAAAATGAAGAACGAATATTAAAAAAGGTGTCCTGATTGTCAAGACACCTTTTTTATTTCGAAAATGTTCGTGAGAAATTGAATTAAATTCTTTTTTTGCCTGTTATAATAACACTTTCAGTTTGATAATAACCGTTTCCGTTCGAAATTGTACCTGAATTTATCGGAGTTATCGAAATCACGTCATATCCTTTTGCGTCAAAATCATTACAAACATTATCAATCTCGTGCGACAGATCATCTGAGTCTACAAGGTATTCTTCTGCCGATTCCTTGTTTGTCCAATAGGTTGAACGCGTGTGTATGCTTACTGATTTATACATATTTAGAGTAATTAAAGTTTAGTTTGAATAGCCCTGTTGATATCAACCAAAATATCTTCTTCGTGCGTTTCGTTCTCTTCCTTAACAGTTAAAAATAAATTGAAGTGATCGGTTTTCAAAAGTTTCATGAGTTGAAATTCGGGGATGGCTTCAACCAGTTGAACAAAAAGTTCATTGTCCGATTTTTTTTCATAGCCACCAATACCTTCGTAACGGATAAGGCTGAGAATGATATGTTCATCCAATTGAAGAATCTGTTTTGTTAAACGTTCTGCAAGAAAATCCCTAACCTTACTTTTACTTAAGCTTATTTCTTTCATATTTTATTGGTTCAGTTATTTTTTAGAAAGTTAAGATATTAAAAAAAAAGCAATAAAGCAACATCGCTAATCACTAACCATTTGAGAAATTTTTTCTACCCAGGCTTTATCCATTTTTATAAGCCGGTTCTTCTTAAGGTTTTCTTTTACTATTTTCCTGATTACTTTATTTTCCAATTCAGCTATTTCTTCGAAAAACAGCTTCCCTTTTTCCGGCATCGCAACAATAGCAACACTCCAGCAGTAACAAAGGGCCTGGATAAGTGTTTTAAATGATTCTCCGGCTGGCTCGGGACTGGTTTTAAGACCTTCCGTTATATTCCTTAAGGTCAGTAGCGTAAAATTTTTAATTTCGTCGTTTTTCAGATTTACAGGTTCGCATAGTCCGGCAGCTACTGCTCTTTGTTCATAGTTGTTACCTGATTCCCACCCCTCAATAGTTTGCATTAGTTTGGGGAGGTTATTCTTTCCAATATGCTGAAGCGCCATTGCCACCGACTCCCTGATTCGCCAACCGTTATCAGATGCGTATCGACGTAACTTTTCAATAAGAGAATCGTCGCCTGCCAGGATAAATTTTCCCAAAGCCGAAACAGCGCAACATTGAACAAATTCTTCAGGAGTATTTACAGGAGGGTTCGGATAATGCTTTTGAAGAAGTTTCAAGATAAAGTCAAGGTCAGATACTTCGATAAAAGCGTATAACAATTCAAGATTGGAGCGGGGACCCGGAAGGCAGGAGTTTGCAAGCAGGTATTGTTCCTGGTCGGTCTGCTCCGAAAGAGTCTTTTGATATTCATTTGTTTTCTGCATAAACAAATTTAAGTTTTTAGCTGATAAAACTTTGATTTTGCTGGTAATATTAACAATCGTTCTGTGTTGGTTAAACTTAACACTATATATTTGCATGTCAAAAAAAAATATGGGATGTTACAGGTTGGAAATACGCTGGTGAGTTTGGATTTGATTGAAAAGCATTTTGTTTGTAATCTATCACGTTGCAAGGGCGCTTGTTGTGTGCATGGCGACTCTGGCGCTCCGCTGGAGGAGGAGGAACTTAAGGAAATAGAAAAAGCTTATCCTGAAGTAAAGCCATATTTGCGCGATGTCAGCATTAAAACTATAGAGGAAAAAGGTAAATGGCAGGTGGATAGCGACGGCGATAAAGTTACCACACTTGTCGAAGGTAAGGAATGCGTATTTGTGGTATTCGATAAAGGTGTAGCTACCTGTGCCATAGAAAAGGCTTATAACGATGGTAAAATAAACTTCAGAAAACCGGTTTCGTGTCATTTGTATCCTGTTAGGTTAACGGTTTACTCGAGCTATGTGGCTGTTAATTATCACGAATGGGATATTTGCAAACCTGCTGTAAAACAAGGGTCAAAACTAGGAGTACCGTTATTTGTTTTTTTAAAAGATGCACTTATTCGTAAATTTGGAAACGAATGGTATAGTGAGCTTGAACTTTCGGCTCGCGAATATTTAAAATATAAACAAAACACTTAAGGTATGATCCAAAAATACATCGAAGAGAATAAAAGCCGCTTTCTGAAGGAGCTTTTTGAATTATTGCGTATTCCATCCATTAGTGCTATGGCCGATCATAAGGGCGACATGTACAAGGCCGCAGAGTATATAAAATCAAAACTCCTGGATGCCGGAGCGGATGGTGCCGAAGTGATGGAAACCGAAGGACATCCGGTGGTGGTTGGACGAAAAATAGTTGATCCATCTTTACCCACGGTTATGGTCTATGGACATTACGATGTTCAACCTGTGGACCCGCTTAATTTATGGACCACACCTCCGTTTTCTCCCGAAATAAGAGATGAGAAAATTTACGCCCGTGGCGCTAACGATAACAAAGGACAACTTTATATGCATGTTAAGGCATTTGAGTTGATGAACCGCACAAATTCACTTCCATGTAATATAAAATTTCTTATAGAAGGAGAAGAAGAAGTCGGCTCGGTTCACCTGAAAAAGTTCTGCATCGAAAACAAAGAGTTGCTGAAGTGCGATATAATTCTGGTGTCGGATACTACGATGATCGCAAAGGATATTCCTTCGATAACTGTTGGATTAAGAGGTTTGGCCTACCTGGAAGTTGAAGTTACAGGGGCAAACCGCGACCTTCATTCGGGACTTTTTGGTGGAGCCGTTGCCAACCCGATTAATGTGCTTGCCGGGATGATAACAAAGCTCAAAGATGAAAAACACCAGATAAACATCCCGGGTTTTTACGACGATGTTATTGAGATAAACCGCGACGAAAGAGCTGAAATGGCAAAAGCGCCTTTTAATCTCAAGGAATATAAGGAAGCTCTGAATATTGAGGAAGTTATGGGGGAGGAGGGATACTCAACAATTGAGCGTACCGGAATTCGTCCTACACTCGACGCTTGTGGAATATGGGGTGGTTACACCGGCGAAGGAGCCAAAACTGTACTTCCGTCAAAAGCTTATGCAAAAATTTCAATGCGACTGGTTCCGAATCAATCCCCCGACAAAATAGCTTCTCTTTTCGAGGATCATTTTAAGAAATTAGCACCAGCAGGCGTAAAGGTGAAGGTAACAAATCTGCATGGAGGAAGACCTTATGTTTCGCCTACTGATACTCTTGCCTACAAAGCCGCTGAAAATGCATTTATGGAAACATTTGGCAAAAAACCGGTGCCATTTCGTAGTGGCGGAAGTATTCCGGTTATCGCCGACTTTGAAGAAGTGCTGGGTGTTAAATCTATTTTGATGGGTTTTGGCCTTGAATCCGATGCAATACATTCCCCTAACGAGAGTTTTTCGGTTGACTTATTTTATAAAGGAATAGAAACCATACCTTATTTCTTTAAAAATTTTGCAGTTAAATAAAGCTTATTTTTTATAATTTATGAACGGCGGAGGCAATGTGTCTCCGCCGTTTTTATTGACATCCATCCGACAATAGTACTTTCCGGATTTCTGGTACGTTTTTCATTTTTTTATTATTACCTGAAAAGTGTAAATATTTTGAACTATATACAAGATTTTGGGGGTGCGACTCCAAAAGTGATGTTTTAGTGTAATTTTAAAAAATATTACATTTTGTGTGTTTTTGAGAAATAAAAATTAATGAATTGATAAAAAAAGTGTTCTTTATCTTTATAAATGTAAAATATTATAAATTACTAATTTCTTTATAATTCTTGATAAATGTGAATTTTTAGAATGTAATTTCAATTTTTAGCGTTAAAAAATGGGAATAAATAAAAAAATATTCAAAAAACCCCCTAAAAAAGTTTTATCAAATTAAAAAATGTATATTTTTGTCATCAAATGAATCTATTTAACATTTTAAAATATTCAACATGGCAACATTACGTTTTAAAGCATTAGAACAAGTTTTTTCCAGGACCCCGATTGATGTGGAAGTTCCAAAACAAAAAGCTTCTGAATTTTTTGGCAAATTGGTATTCGACCGTCCAAAAATGCAGAAGTATCTTTCCAAAGAAGCTTATCAGGCTGTTGTTGGAGCAATTGATAAGGGTACCCGTATAGACCGCAAGGTAGCCGATCAGGTTGCAGCCGGTATGAAAGCATGGGCTATGGAAATGGGAGTTACTCACTATACTCACTGGTTCCAGCCTTTAACCGGTGGTACTGCCGAAAAACACGACGCTTTTATCGAACCATCTGACAATGGCGGAGTAGTTGAGAATTTCTCCGGCAAATTACTTGTTCAGCAGGAACCTGATGCATCCAGCTTCCCGAGTGGCGGTATCCGCTCAACTTTCGAAGCCCGTGGATATACCGCATGGGATCCTTCTTCACCTGCATTTATTCTGGACGATACACTTTGTATTCCTACCATATTTATTTCTTATACAGGCGAACCTCTCGATTATAAAGCTCCTCTTTTAAAGGCTTTGAGCGCTTTGGATAAAGCCGCAGTAGATGTTTGCCAATATTTCGATAAGGATGTTACCAAAGTTATTGCTACTTTAGGTTGGGAACAGGAATATTTCCTTGTTGACGAAGCTCTTTACCGTGCCCGTCCAGATTTAGCCCTTACTGAAAGAACCCTGATGGGACATGATTCGGCCAAAAACCAGCAGTTGGAAGACCAGTATTTTGGTTCAATTCCTCCACGCGTTCAGGCTTTTATGCGCGAACTCGAATACGAAGCATGGAAATTGGGAATCCCGGTACATACCCGTCATAACGAGGTGGCTCCTAACCAGTATGAGTTAGCTCCTGTTTTCGAAGAGTGTAATCTTGCAGTTGACCACAACGCATTAATTATGACCTTGATGCAGAATATTGCACGTCGGCATAATTTTGTTTGTTTGTTACACGAAAAACCTTTTGCTGGTGTGAATGGTTCGGGCAAACATAATAACTGGTCGATGGCTACCGATACTGGTGTGAACCTGCTCTCTCCCGGCAAGAACCCCAAAGGTAACCTTCAGTTCCTTACATTTGTTGTGAATACCATCATGGCAGTTAATCGTCATGACGATATCCTGAAAGCAAGTATTGCTCACGCCGGTAATGCTCACCGTTTAGGTGCCAACGAAGCTCCTCCCGCTATTATTTCTACATTCCTTGGTACATATATTTCTAAAATGCTGGACCAATTGGAAGAAAAGGTTTCGGAAAGCAAAATGACTCCCGACGAAAAAACTGAAATTAAGCTCGACGTTGGACGTATTCCTGAAATTCTTCTGGATAACACCGACCGTAACCGTACTTCGCCTTTCGCTTTCACCGGTAACCGTTTCGAATTCCGTGCTGTAGGTTCATCAGCAAACTGCGCCTCGGGTATGATTGTACTCAACGCTGCTATGGCCGAACAGCTTACTATGTTCAAAAAAGATGTTGATGCTATTATCGACAAAGGCGTTAAGAAAGACGAAGCTATTTTCCAGGTATTAAGAAAATATATCAAAGAATCGAAGAGAATCCGTTTCGATGGTAACAACTATAGCGATGAGTGGAAGGCAGAAGCTAAGAAAAGAGGATTGAACGCTGAAGCTAATGTACCTCTGATTTACGATTCATACCTTACTGATAAGGCTGTTAAGTTGTTCAAAGGCACTGGTGTTCTTACCGATAAGGAATTACACGCACGTACTGAAATCTACTGGGAAACTTATACCAAAAAGATTCAGATTGAAGCCCGCGTGTTAGGCGATTTGGCACTGAACCACATTGTTCCGGTAGCAGTTGAATATCAGTCGTCGCTCGTGAAGAATGTTCAGGGACTGAAAGAATTGTTCTCCGCAGCGGAGTTCAAAGATCTTGCTTCTGCACGTCTTGAATTAATCAAGGAAGTTTCGAATCATATTTCGACTATTAAGGCTAAAGTTAAGGCCATGGTAGACGCCCGTAAGGTTGCTAATAAAATTGAAGATGCACGGGAAAAAGCCCTGGCTTATTCAAACACTGTATTCCCTTACCTTTCCGACATTCGTTACCATATCGACAAACTCGAATTAATTGTTGATAACGAAATGTGGACACTTCCAAAATACCGTGAATTGTTGTTCATCAGATAATTTTGAAATTAGTATTCCAGCAAAAAGGGACGCGCAAGCGTCCCTTTTTTTATTTCAGATATTTAATTCTGACTTCCGTACTTTACCTTTATTATTATCTGAACCACCCCGATCATCAAGGCTATCAGGTTACAGACAATTATTGGGTTCGAAATTATAAACCATCCGTATATTTCCCATAATGTGCAGTTAATAATATAAACGATAAGCATCGACATGGAAATATCGTCGACCCGCTTAGTTTTATACGATTTGTATGTTTGAGGGAGCATCAGGATAGTGCCGAAAAAAGCAGCAGCATATCCAATAATATCAACTAATATTTCGTGCATTCAATTCGTTATTTGCGCGCAAAAGTAGTATTTAATTCCGATTATAATCAACTTAGTGCAGCTTCATGTGTTATAGTTCTGAATAATGAATTTTGAAGATCTTTAATTTGGTAATAGTTTACTGCAAAAAGCCGATAAACCTATGACAACTAAAATGGCTTTATATTAATATGAATCTGCTAAAACTTTTAAAAGATCAGCTTGGTAAACCGTATCATGATCTGGAATATCTACTGGTATGCTTTCAGGAAGTTCTGTCGGGACTTGGAGAAAGAAACCTTGCCCAATCCATTCCCTGGCTTACCGAAGGAGAATCAACAGCCGATGTAAACATGGTGAAGCAGTTACAGGTTTACTCCATTTGTTATCAGTTGCTTAATATTGTTGAGGTTAATGGGGCAGTCCAAAACCGGCGTAAATTGGAATCGAACGGGTTGGCCAATGTAAACGGTTTGTGGGCGAATAATCTTGAAATTTTAAAAAAGGCTGGTTTTACTGAAAACGATATTCTTTGCAATCTAGCTAATATTCAGGCTGAACCCGTACTTACAGCTCATCCTACCGAAGCCAAGAGACCCGAAGTACTGGAGCAATACCGCAAGCTTTATCTGTTGATTGTAAAGCGCGAAAATTCAATGTATACCCCTGTGGAACAGGAGGAAATACGCAATGAGATAAAGCTGATACTCCACAAACTCTGGCTTATTGGGGAGATATTTATTGAGAAACCCGATATTCATTCGGAACTGGATAATATTCTTCATTATCTTAAAAATGTATTTCCTGAAGCTATTCCAATACTCGACCGTAGGCTGATGCAAGCCTGGCAGGCCGTTGGGTTCGATCCGGCGGGGATCAATTCCACTAATTATCTTCCACGCATCTCTTTCGGGAACTGGGTTGGAGGCGACCGCGACGGACATCCGCTAATCACTGCCGATATTACCCGCGAAACGCTCACTATTATGCGCATGAGTGCTTTTGAGCTTATCAAGGGTAAGCTTATGAATCTCTCGCGTAACCTGAGTTTTTATATTCCTCAGGAAAAGCTCTCTCCTGAGTTGCAGTCGAGAATTGCGAAATATTCACCCTTTGCCGGAACCCGGCTCTGGAAAATTCAGAAACTTTATAGCCGCGAGGCTTTCAGGATATATGTTAACCTGCTGATTTGCCGTTTGCCCGTCGACTTTACCCAGGATAAAGTTATCACCCTGGAAGAACACGAAGGCAGTTATAGGCATTCGGGCGAGTTAATTGAAGATCTGATTGTTCTGCAGGACGATCTTATAAATTATGGAGCTTCCAAGGTTGCCTGGAACGATGTGCGCGATCTTATCAGGCTTGTGCAGAGTTTTGGGTTTCACCTGGCAAAGCTTGATGTAAGGCAAAACAGCCACCATCACGATATGGCCATGGATCAGTTGCTAACAGCGGCAGGTATTGATATGGAATATTCTTCTCTATCTTTTGAGGAGAAAAAAAGATTTCTGCTAGAAGAAATCAAGTCGCCTCGACCTTTCACTAATAGTTTCAGAAACCTTTCCGATGAAGCTTTGTCGGTGATAAAGACTTATCAGGTTCTGAAAGATCATGTAGAGCGTTATACTTCCACTTCGTTGGGAAATATCATCATCAGCATGACCCGTGATGTTACCGATCTTTTGTTACCATATATTTTTGCCCGCGAAGTTGGACTTCTGGAAGTAAAAGACAGGAATTACCTGATGCCGCTTCATGTAGTGCCGCTTTTTGAGACTATTGGCGATCTGGAGCATAGCGAAAAAGTAATGGACGAATACCTGGCGTTGCCAATTGTTCAGAAATCACTTGAGTTACAGCAACAGAACCGGCGCCGAAACTGGCTCAGGCAGGATATTATGATAGGTTACAGCGACAGCAATAAAGATGGAGGAATATTAGCCAGCGCCTGGAATCTCTACCTCGCACAAGAGAAACTTTGTACATTGGCCAGTCGTCACAATTTGAAACTGCGGTTCTTTCATGGTAAAGGAGGAACAATTAGTCGTGGTGCCGGTCCAATGCACTGGTTTCTGAAGACTTTGCCCGAAGGAAGTCTTTCGGGTCATATACGTTTAACCGAACAGGGTGAAATTATTGAGAAGAAGTACGCTAATCTTCTGAATGCCGCCTACAACCTGGAATTGTTGGTGTCGGGAGCGTTGTCGAATACCATGCTGCATTCAGCTCTTAAAGAACCGCAACCCCACGAGGGAGCTGATATTCTTGGGTTCTTATCGGAAAGAAGTGTTGCATATTATCAGGAACTCACGCATCATCCCAATTTTATGGAATTTTTTGCCCAGGCTACACCGATTGATGCAATTGAATCGAGTAGAATTGGCAGTCGGCCCAGCCGGCGTACGGGACAACGCACCCTTCAGGATCTCAGAGCGATTCCCTGGGTATTCAGTTGGAGCCAAACGCGGTTCAACATTACCGGATGGTATGGGACAGGAAGTGCGTTGGAAGAACTTCAGCAAAAATATCCTGAGAAATTCGACCGGCTTAAGACTATGGTTAAATACGACCATGTGATCAGGTATATTTTTACAAACATCGATACAAGTCTGGCGGCCACCGATGAGAAGATTATGAGCAGGTATGCCTCCCTTGTTGAGAATGAAACATGTCGCAAGACCGTTTTCGGACTGATTTCATCTGAACTGCAAAAGCTTCGTAAAATGATGTCGATACTTATTCAACGTCCCATGGAGGAGCGGCGGAAAAACCATTACTATTCCACCATGCTCAGGGCCGAACCATTGGAAAAACTACATCATTACCAGATTTTGCTTCTGAAGCAATGGCGAAAGCAGAAAGCTAACGGAAATACAAACGAAGCAGAAGCCACGCTTGTAGAACTTTTGAAAAGTATAAATGCAATAGCCAATGCCATTGGGAATACTGGGTGAGACGAGTTGCGGGTTGCGTGTTACAAGGTTTCCTACAAACCCCTAAAAGAAGCTATATCAGTTGGTTGCGGGTAATTGTTTTAAGTAGGCCGTATTGGCTATCGACCATCGACTATGGTCTATTGACTAAACTTTAAATACGAGATTCTTTATACTATATTTACATGGAACACATTTTAAAATACTTCCCAAAGGCTGAAAAATGGTCGCAGGTGACAGAGAAATACCTGAATAAGATACTTACGGAATATGAAGTGCCGAAAGAAAAAATATTATATGCGGCCTGTATTTGTCCCGATGAGTTAAACTATTCGGTTACCAATTTCAATGGTCATTTCGAAAAGGCATTTTGTTTGGGAGGTTTGGCAGGAATTCCTTATACCGGTAAAACAGGGATGGCTGCTTATGCCAGTCATATTCCAACCGACGGAGCTTCGTTTATTTATTTCGGTCCTCATGTGGGTATCAGCAGCGATGGAAGTATCGGGCATGTAATCCGGGAACATCAGCACGATCACACTTTTACATGCGGGTCACTTATCTCGGTACTCGACAGGATGCGCCGGGACCATGTTTTCGACTGGTCGGTCAATAACTTTGAGGATTTGCAGGCCCGTGTTATAGAAAAGCTTCTGCACAACCATAAAGAACGCATTTTTAAAGCCGAAACAGATGTACTGGAGGCGCTTAAGATTCTTTACAACGTAAGTGAATGTTTGTTACGTCAGTTTATAACAGAGAATAGGGCTGCTTTTCCCAGTCCTCACATATTTCTATTGGGAGGTGTTGTAATAAACACCGATGCCGGTGAGGAGAACTATGCCGAAATGTGGTCTTTCGATCATCTGGACTTAAGAAATTTGTAATCCCGGTGCTCTTTACGGCTTTCACTTCCGTGTGGGTGCGGAAACATTTAAAATAGAGGAATAAGGTTAAATAATATTTGCAATCATTTATGCTAAGGTCAAAATACAATTTATAAAATATTGATGTCCGGTAAAAAAATAGATTTCTCCCGATGGTCGAAATGACAAGGCTTTTATTGGATTAAAATGGAGGAGGCTTAGCGGG
>JAEYWD010000119.1 GCA_023429135.1 Bacteroidota bacterium
TTTATGTTTTTTAAGGCTGAAGGCCTTGGATAATACAGCCCAGGGCAAAGCGAAGCGGCGCCCTGGGCTAATCAAGCAGAATTATTTTTTGCGGCGTGAAAAAACGTTAAAAAAGGCTCTATGCTTAACATCGCCGCAATTGTGATTCTCTCCCTTCGCTCTCCTTTCGCTCTCCCTTCGCTCTCCCTTCGCTCAGGTTTTATGAACTTTTTACAGACTCTGTTAATTGCTCCTCCTCAATTTATAAGAAGTTCTCATAAACCATTTCAACCTTTTAGTTATATGCAGGGTAAGGTAAATAAATAAAATGAGTGCAAGTTTGTCGTGAACTTCCATAAATGCCTTGCGTAAAAATTCGTCTCCCTGGGTAAGATGTATGATCCAGGGAATAAGCCCGGTAAGTGCAACCAAAATAAAAATGATGGTTAACCCAGCCACTTCTTTATGTTTCGATAACATTCCTTTACTTAAAACCGCCTTATACCATAACCAATGTAGGGCGAAATGCGATATCATAAAAATCGAAAAGATAATACTTGCATATTTATGAAGGCTCGACCATACTTGATAGTTTAGTTCCAAAACATTGGTGCTTGTATCAATAGAACCATGATTTCCCATGTGATACCTGAATTGTATCAATAATCCGGAAAACACCATTGCAGATGCTGAAATCAACAACCCCACATTAGTGATATAACTTTTAATTAGTTTTTTCATTCCGCCCTCCTTTGATAGGTTTTGATAAGGCGCCGGTAGTACAAATTTTCGTACATTTTATACAACCTTTACAGGCACTGCTCTGGACAAAGCGGATATGTTTATGCCAGGGTAAATTTATCCGGCCAAATACATGGTTGGAACATACTTCCATACATTTCCAACATGCAATACATTTTTTTGTGTCAAGCGTCACATAAGTATTACTTATGGGTTTCCGACGGAAAATTGTTATGTTCATTTTTAAAACTTTTGAGCAAAACTCTTCAAAAGTTTACCTTTCAACAATAACAATTGTTAAGAAAGACGATTCACTTCCGGTTTCTAATCCTGCTGAGTGAAATTGGTGTTATACCTAAAAAGGAAGCGATATAATGTTGCGGCACCCTTTTAATTATATCTGGTCGGTTATTTAATAAATCTTCGTACCGTTCTTTGGGGGAATCCTTTATGCGCGAAAGAAAGAGCAGGGCATAATTTCTGAACCGCTGATAAAGGTAGTCGTTAAAACCATCTTTAAACTCAGGGTAAATTTGATTTAGTTTTTCAAAATTTTCTTTGCTAACCGAAATGATTTCTGATGCCTCTATGCTTTCAATAGTAAACAGACTGGGCTGATTACTCAAAAAACTATCAATGGAAGCGACAGGCTGACCTTCAAAAAAGAACTGGACGGTAATATCTTTCCCGTCTTTGTTGAACCATTGCCTTATGCAGCCCGATTTTACAAAATAGATGTGATTGGATATTTCACCGGCGTGTAACAGAATTGTTCGGGCAGGAATAACTCTTTCAATAGTTAATTCACGAAAATGGCTCCAAATTGCCGGATCTTTTTTTAAATTTTCAAACAGCTTTTCGTCCATAAAGTAAGGGCGTAATTAAACAGCTTCGTATGATAAAATTTGGTTCTTATTTTATAAATTAATTCTCAATTTTTCAGTTGTATTTTGCAAATACTTAAATTAAAATAAGAATAAACTCTAATAGCTTTTCATGACTATCAACTGCCGGAACTGTTTTTGTTTGGAGTAAACTTACATGTTTTAATGTAAAAAACATTTTTTTTGGAAGTTCTTGTGCGGCTAAAAATCTCCATTTAAAATTCCGGACTTTGCAAGTTTTATGATTATCAGTATTGTACATCTCATGGCCTTAAAAAGTTTACTTTTCCGAAAAAATAGTTCATTCCTGATGCAACCTTTTCATAGTTTTTGCATCTATATAGATAAAACAATCCAACATATTATGAAAGAAAGGTTGTTGAATTTTGTGACCATCGTGATTTTGTGGCTTATAATCGTCTTCTTAAGTGCCGTCTAGCTTAAAATGCCTTGGTATTTACATTTTTAGGGAATAATAAAAAAATGATTAAGATCGTTTAGGAGCTCGTTTCCTTATCCTTAAAAACAGAATAGAGCCAAAACAGAATAAACTCATTAGTAAAGCTATTATTCCTGGATAATCTCCGTATTTGACATAAAAAGTCAATTGTTTGTTATTGTTCAGGTTTCCAATTATTGAACCACGCTTTCCTATTTCCAGGGAATGGATAATATCACCTTTTTGATCAATAAATGCTGATATTCCTGTATTTGCGCTCCGGGCAACACTCCGTCGCGTTTCGATAGCACGCAACCGCGATAAATTTAAATGCTGCAAGGTTCCCGGAGAATTTTTCCACCAACCATCGTTGGTTATAACAAATAGTATTGTGGCTCCGGTTTTTACATAATCGGTTACAAACTGTCCATAAACCGATTCGAAACAGATTATCGGGGCTACCGAAGAGGAACCTGCCGATATGAAGGTTCCTCTGATACCCTGGTCACCTAAACTGCCATACGTCCCGCCTAACTTAACCGGGAATTTCTCCAGAAACTTTAAATATTTCGAAAAAGGCATTTTTTCAACGCCAATAACCAGTTTCGATTTATGATAAATCGGAATATAGCCGGTGGAATCTATCTGCATGGCGGAATTGAACCTATCTTCCCAAGCATTTGTAGAATCGTTTTTACGTGCAGTAGGCGAAAGAGCCTCTCCGGGCAGAAATTCCTTTTGCGTTTCGGCACCGATTACAAATTTTGCTCCCGGGTTACTCTTCAGAAACTTCTTTATACTTATAACCCCTTTGCTTTCATGTATTTTGCCTTCAATGTTAATGCCAATAATTGCGGTTTCAGGAGCAATAAAATAGTCAATATTTTGCTTGTTGGCCTTTTCAGCTTCATTTAGGATAATCTTCAACTGATCCGTCGGTGTAAGTTTCCCGAACTTCTCGATGTAGGGATCTATGTTGGGTTGAATTATAGCTATTCTTGCGGGATTTTTAATCTCCCGGTAATGGTAATACATCACAGTTGAAAGAATGGATGGAAGCAGAAGCAAAGCAGTTGTAGCAACTATTTTAAATCGCACTGACTTCAATGTTTTGTATTGAAAATAACCCAAAATAACACTTGCAATGCCGATGTTGATTAATAAAACCCAAAGTGTTCCTCCCAAAGTTCCGGTATATTCGTACCATTGAACAAGTTCAACCATATTTCCAAAGATATTTCCAAGATTGAACCAGGGCCAGGAAATTTCGGTTCTCTGATAAATATATTCGTAGGCCAGCCAATAGGCAACAAGAATTAACCAACTGATTTTAATTTTCAATTTACGTTTTGAGATGTGAAAAAGCCAGAATACCACAGCCTGCCAAAAAGAATTGAAACCCAACAGAGCTATTGCTCCCCCAAAAGAGGCATATCCTACCCACCATGCAGCGGTGCCATTCCATACAACAAAGCTGAGCCACGACAACCAGAACAGGGTCCCACTTTTTGATGTTTCCTGATTGGAAAGGTCGTTTTCGAGTATTAACAGCGGCACCAAAGCAATAAAAATAAGACCGGGAAATATGTTATTCCAGGAAATACTGAGCAGTATTCCGCTTAAAATTGCTAAAAAAATTTGTTGAGCCCTGGTGTACATAAAAATATTTTGCCGAATAGTACAAATAATCCTGCAAATATGAAAGCCGTCCCGATTTTTGGCCGGTATTCGTTTTTCCCGGTCAACGTTAATTCTATGTTAACTCAACGTCAAATTAGTCTTTCATTCATCTTAAAAAATTAAGATTAGAGTAATAATGAGTTAAAGAGCCAGTGTTTCTTTTGCAGTGTAATTTAATGAATAAAGAAAATATGAAACTTTCTGAACTGCCAAAATTCTTTTTAATAGTTGCTTTATTAATTAGCGGACTCCAGACAGTTAAAGGCCAGGATGATAATCCTGAATCTGATACATTAATCCAAACCATTGAAAAGTTGCAATCCGATATTCATTTAATGAACCGGTTAAAAATAACAGGTTATGTACAGGCCCAGTATCAAAAGGCTGATACCACAGGCATTGAATCGTTTGCCGGGGGAAATTTCGGTACCAATCTCGACAGCAGGTTTACTGTTCGCCGGGGACGTTTTAAACTTGCCTATACAAACGAATTGTCGCAGTATGTTATTCAGGTGGATGTAACCGAAAAAGGTGTTGGCATTAAGGATGCTTATGCAACCTTTACAGAGCCATGGCTTCAAACAGCATCCTTCACTGGTGGGGTTTTCGACCGTCCTTTTGGTTACGAGATATCATATTCTTCGGGTAACCGCGAATCACCGGAAAGATCAAGGGTTTATCAGTCGCTTTTTCCCGGTGAACGTGAAGTTGGAGCCAAATTAACTCTTTTGCCACCAAAAACTTCGCGTTTCTACTTTTTCAAAATCGAAGGTGGATTGTTTAATGGTAGTGGACCAACCGCAGTTGAATTTGATAGTTATAAAGATTTTATCGGTCATGTTACCTTATTTAAAAACGTGATGAACGAAAATGTAAGTCTGAGTGGTGGAGTTTCTTACTATAACGGTGGTTGGAGGCAAAATACCAAATACCTTTATAAGATGGCAGGAGCTGGTTTCGTAAGAGATTCAACACAAATTGGAAACAAAGTTAAGCGCGAATATGTAGGTGTTGACGCACAGGTAAGTATTGCAAATAATCCTCTTGGAATTACCACTTTACGCGGAGAATATATTCAGGGACAGCAACCAGGCACCAGCACAGGGTCTATAAGTCCGGCAACACAACCTGCAGGTGATGTGTACATCAGAAAAATGCAGGGTGGTTATTTCTATTTTCTGCAAAATATTCTTGAAACTCCCAATCAGCTTGTTTTTAAATACGATTGGTACGATCCTAACATAAAAGTTAATGGAAACGAAATCGGTCTAGCCGGATCCAATACTTCCGCTGCCGACGTCAAATTCACAACGATAGGCTTGGGTTGGATTTACAGGTGGAACAGCCATATCAAAATTACAGCTTATTACGATATCGTTACAAACGAAACCAGTAATGCTCCTGCTGCTATCGAAAAAAATAATACTCTTAAAACCTGGGCTAAGGACAGAAAGGACAATGTGTTTACTCTCAGGTTACAATATAAATTTTAATTATTGTTTAAGGAAGACATAATGTTATACAAACAATCAGTTAACCTTAAAAAGATACTATTGTTGAAAATTTTAAACTTAGATTAAAATGAAAAAAGTTATTTCAGTATTTATGGTGATTGCTGTTCTTGGATTCTCAGCAATAAACGCCCAACAAAAAGTAGTTTGTAAGATCAAAGGAAGTGATACCGTTCTTCCATTATCGCAAAAGGAAGCGGAGAATTATATGAAGAAGAATGCGGGTTCTTCCATTACTGTTACAGGTGGAGGGTCTGGTGTGGGACTTTCGGCAATTATGAGCGGCACTACCGACATTGCTCAATCGTCGCGTTCAATGAAAATGGACGAAAAGCTTAAAATGCAGGAGGCTGGGAAAGCATTCAAAGAAGTAATTATTGCTTACGATGCTTTAGCTGTTATTGTACACCCGTCGAACAAGGTGAGCCAGTTAACACGCGAACAACTCGAAGGAATATTTACAGGTAAAATTACAAACTGGAAAGAAGTTGGCGGAGCCGATCTTAAAATCATCGTTTATTCGCGTGAAACCAGCTCGGGTACTTACGAATTTTTTAAAGAACATGTGCTCAATAAAAGAAATTATGCCTCATCGGCATTACTGATGGCAGCAACAGGAGCAATTGTACAGTCGGTAAGTCAAACTCAGGGTGCGATTGGTTATGTAGGTCTGGCCTATATCGAAAAATCGGTTAAACCACTAAAAGTTTCGTACGATAAAGGGAAAACATTTGTGGCTCCAAACCTGGAGAATGCAAAGAACAAATCATACCCGGTTACCCGTCCGCTTTACTATTACTATCTCACCAAATCGGAGAAACAGGTAAAACCTTTCGTTGATTATATCTTAAGCGCCGAAGGACAGCAAACTGTTGTAAGCGAAGGGTATGTTCCGGTAAAGTAGGTTCTGGAGATAATATGTCACATACAATTACCTCATCCTAATCCCGAAGCTATAGGGACTTCTCCTCAAGGAGAAGGATCTCAAATACAGGTAAGTCTTAACTGAGGCTTTGTAAAAAGAGCAGGACAATGAGGTTTGGACAAGCTCAACCTCCGGTTATGGACTAATTACACAGCCTCTAGCAGGTGAGGTTTGACTTAGATCTTTTGATGAATTAAATTTTATCTGAATAACTGTGATCAACAGAAAAAAAATAAAGGAAAAAACAGTTGAAGGGGTTCTGTTTACAAGCAGCACCATTACAAGTATTACAGTATTGCTTATTGTGATATTTCTGTTTAAGGAAGGACTGGGAATTTTTAATTCAACAGCTTACGAACCTAATCATGTTTTAGCCTTAAACAAGGAAAATCCTGTAGGACATTTAACATCTCGTCAGGTGAAAGATATTTTCGATCAGCAGATCACCAACTGGAGCGAGGTAGGGGGAAAGAATGATACCATTCTTTTGTTTACTTTCAGCGAAATTACCGATTATACCACCGAAGAAGAACTGGGACCTGAGTTTGAGAATATGCCGGCGAAAATTGATTCTATTATGGGGGCAAATCCTAACATGATAGCCTTTTTCCCTGATAAATATTTTCCTCAGAAGTTCAACGGAACCAAATTAAAGCAGGATAACATTACCCTTTCGAACTTTTTGGGAGGAAGGGAGTGGATTCCAACCGGATCGCCTGCGGCTCAGTTTGGTGTTCTTCCGTTGATACTCGGAACGCTCTGGGTCAGCCTGGGTGCAATTTTGATTGCATTACCCATTGGCCTGGCAGTTTCAATTTATCTTGCCGAGGTGGCAAACATGCGCCTCAGGAACTTTCTGAAACCGGTTATCGAACTGCTTGCGGGAATACCTTCGGTAGTTTATGGCTTCTTTGGTCTGGTGGTGCTGGTGCCTTTTATCCGCGAAACTTTTAACCTGCCTGTGGGCGAAACTGCTCTTGCAGGAATGATAATTCTTGCAATTATGGCGTTGCCAACCATTATCACCATTTCGGAGGATGCGTTGCGCACCACGCCGGTTTCGCTTAAAGAAGCAAGTCTGGCACTCGGAGCATCGCGTTGGCAAACCATGGTGAGGGTTACTATTCCTTATGCTATGTCGGGGATTACTACTGCCTCCATATTGGGAATTGGCCGTGCTATTGGCGAAACCATGGCAGTGTTGATGGTCACCGGAAACGCCTCTGTTATTCCCACTTCGGCCCTGGAACCGGTGCGCACAATTCCGGCGACCATTGCTGCCGAGTTAGGCGAAGCGCCTTTTGGTGGGGCACACTTCAAAGCATTGTTTGCTCTGGGAATAATTCTTTTTCTTATAACCCTCACCTTTAACCTGATTGTTGATTATGTGAAGGTGCGTCGTAAAAAACTGATGAGTTAATGAATACACGAAAAAAAATAAATCAGGCAATTGCCTTTAATTTATTTAGGCTGGTTAGTTTGATGGTAGTGTTAACTTTGGCATTAATACTGGGTTTTATAGTTTACCACGGATATTCGGCTATTAGTTGGGAATTTCTAACGGCCATGCCCGACGAAGGAATGACCAAAGGCGGCATATTACCGGCAATTGTGGGAACACTTTGTTTAATAGCCGGAAGTATGATTTTTGCTTTTCCAATTGGAGTTTTATCGGGAATTTATATCAACGAGTACCTGAAGGACTCCTGGTTTAAGCGCTTCTTACGCAGTATGACCGATAACCTGGCCGGTATTCCATCCATTGTTTTTGGTTTGTTTGGAATGGCCTTATTTGTAAATACACTCGATTTTGGCGATTCCATTCTGGCAGGCTCGTTAACCCTGGGATTAATGGTTTTACCGGTTATTATCCGCACCACTGAGGAAGCGCTGAAGTCCGTTGATAATTCGCTTCGTATAGGAAGTTATGCCCTGGGAGCTACTAAGCTTCAAACCATACGTAAAGTGGTGCTTCCCATTGCTTTTCCGAATGTTATTACCGGTTTGATTCTTTCCATAAGCAGAGTATCGGGCGAAACGGCTCCTATTCTGTTTACCGTGGCAGCATATTTTCTACCCAAACTACCAACAAGTATTTTCGACGGGGTAATGGCGCTGCCTTATCACCTTTATGTGTTAACCACTAGCGGCACCAACGTGGAAGAATCACGCCCCATGGCATATGGAACCGCGCTTGTACTTATAGCAATTGTTCTTTTTGTGAATTTACTTGCCAATGCCTTAAGAAAATATTTTGGCAAAAAAGTTCAAATGAAATAGAAATATTAACAGATATTTAAAAAATGGCAGATACTGCAATTGAAACCCGCGATTTGAACCTGTTTTACGGGGACTTTCAAGCCTTGAAGCATATCGATTTCCAGGCCGAACGTAATTCGGTCACCGCTTTTATCGGACCCTCGGGTTGCGGAAAATCGACTTTGTTACGCGTATTTAACCGTATGAACGATTTGATTGATAATGTTCGCATCACAGGCGAAGCTTATGTCGATGGGATGAACATTCACCAAAAAGACCTGGATATAGATGAATTAAGAAAAAAAGTTGGAATGGTTTTCCAGAAACCTAATCCCTTTCCCAAATCAATTTTCGAAAATGTAGCTTATGGTCTCCGCGTGAATGGTGTTACCGATAAAAATTACATTACCGAGAAAGTTGAGGATTCTATCCGGAAGGCCGCCTTGTGGGATGAGGTGAAGGATAAACTTAAAAAATCGGCCTTCGAGCTTTCGGGCGGACAGCAACAGCGGCTATGTATAGCAAGAGCTCTGGCTATTGAGCCTTCCATTGTTTTGATGGATGAACCGGCATCGGCCCTGGATCCAATCTCCACGACAAAAATTGAGGATCTGATTTACGAACTCAAAAAGAATTACACAATCATTATTGTTACCCACAACATGCAGCAGGCCGGACGTGTTAGTGATTACACGGCATTCTTTTATCTTGGCGAGCTGGTGGAGTATAACGAAACAAAGAAAATATTCACGAATCCTAAGGATATCAAAACGCAGAACTATGTTACAGGTCGTTTTGGTTAATCTATGGTTTAATTGATTGGAAATTTCACCATGTCCGGTAAAAATAAGTATATATATTAATTTTTTAAATAGATTCCTCACTATGTTCGGAATGACAGTTAATTAAATACATCGAAAGCATGTCATTTCGACCGCAGGGAGAAATCTATATAATATAATCGAACACTAATCATTAATTTTGAAATCATTGAGATAAATAATATACCCATGAGTCATCTGGATGAAGAATTAAAAAAGCTCAAGACTGATATTCTTGAAATGTGGAAGCTGGTTCTGAGTCAGCTCGAATCCGCTCAAAGTTCCATTGAAAACTTCAATAAAGAAAAAATTGAGGAAGTAATGCTGAACGAAAAACGTGTCGACGCCTTTGAGCTGAAGATAAATATGGATTGCGAGAATATTCTGGCGCTGTTCAACCCTTTGGCCAACGATCTGAGGTTTGTGCTTGCTGTTCTGAAAATAAACTATAATCTGGAACGTATTGGAGATTATGCCCGTAGCATTGTAAAACTTGTGAAGAATACCGGAAAGCCGTTTCATAAGTCCAGCCTCAGTGAAGCAAAAATCCACTCTATGTTCGAAGTCAGCCTCGAAATGCTGAACGATGCCCTGGAAGCTTTTGAGAAGGAAAACAACGAAAAGGCCATGGGCATATTCCAGAAAGACGAGGATCTGGACCAGGTAAATAAAAATGCCAATAAGATAATAGCGTCTTTAATTAAGAAAGAGCCCGATGATATTATGCATGCCCTCGATCTGTTGTCGGTTATCCGTAAGCTCGAAAGGGTAGGGGATCAGACAAAAAATATCTCGGAAGAAATTATTTTCTATATTGATGCAAAACAGATCAGGCATTCGAAGAAAACTGACAAGAAGAAGGAAAAGTAAAAGTGAGTAATAATTTGAATTGAGTCAAGCCTTAACCAGCTTTTCAGAATTTAATATATAAGGCATTTGTAATAATTCTTTTCATAAAAGTACTTTTAAAGCATTTCCTCCTTATTTTTGCCTTCTTTTTAAAATAGTACTAATTTAAAATTTAAAGAATGAAAGCTTATGTATTTCCCGGACAGGGTGCTCAGTTTGTAGGAATGGGCAAGGATCTTTACGATAACTCCCCGCTTGCAAAAGAACTTTTCGAGAAAGCAAATCAAATATTGGGTTTTCGCATTACCGATCTTATGTTTTCCGGTACTGATGAGGACCTGAAACAAACCAAAGTTACCCAGCCAGCAATATTTCTGCACTCAGTAATTTTGGCCAAGGTTCTTGGCGAAAGTTTTAAACCCGATATGGTAGCAGGTCACTCTCTTGGCGAATTTTCCGCTCTGATAGCAAATGGTACTTTATCATTCGAAGATGGTTTGGTTTTGGTATCAAAACGTGCTATGGCTATGCAGAAAGCTTGCGAAGCCCGTCCGTCGACTATGGCTGCCGTGCTTGGATTGGATGATTCAGTGGTTGAGGAAGTTTGTGCTTCGATTAATGAAGTTGTTGTAGCTGCCAATTACAATTGTCCTGGTCAACTTGTTATCTCAGGAAGCAACGAAGGTGTTGATGCTGCTTGCGAAAAATTAAAAGAAAAGGGAGCTAAAAGAGCTTTAAAACTTCCTGTTGGAGGTGCTTTTCACTCACCTCTAATGGAACCTGCACGTGTTGAGCTGGAAAAAGCAATAAACGAAACCAAATTCAGTACACCAATTTGCCCGGTTTATCAGAATGTAAATGCTAAACCAACTACCGATCCGCAGGTGATAAAGAAAAACCTGATTGATCAGTTGACTGCTCCTGTTCGTTGGACCCAGACAGCTAAAAACATGGTTGCCGACGGAGCAAAAGAGTTTGTTGAAGTTGGTCCCGGTAAAGTTTTACAGGGCTTAATCAAGAAAGTTGAAGCATCAGTTACTGCCGAAAGCGCTGTAGTAACATTTTAGATAAATTGAAGCAGGCGTTTGGTTAAATAGCTTCTGGTCGATAGTCCATGGTCCATGGTCGATAGCCAATACAAAATAAGCTTTGATCTTTTATAGCGGACCTGGCTGTTATCAGTCGTCTGTGGACAGACTAAATACCTTACTTAAAATCAAAAGTCAATTTATTTTCACCTGTGAAAGTAGATTGACTTTTTTGTTTTTGGATTAAGTCGACGGCAGTACACTGACCAAGGCCAAACAGATAGTCGATAGTTTAAATCTAAAAAGCATACTAAATTTTACCGGATATATCATTTTCAGGCACTGTTAATACTGTCGTCCGTGGTCTGACGTATGTGGACTTCAACAATCCATTGAACTATTGATATTAAAAGTTGTTTAATGATTTGGAAGAATATCTGAACGTTAACAATTTAAAATCAATGATATGAACAAAAGAACATTCCTGAAGTCTGCAGCTATTTTAGGTGCCGGCGGCCTTGTGCTTCCAAAAATAAATTTAATTGGAAATTCCGGAAACTCACCATTAATTGCCGCCGATGACACATTTAAGCAAAATGAACTTGGATACGCCTTTAACGCTCTTGAACCTCACATTGATGCCACAACCATGGAAATACATTATGGTAAGCATCATTCGGCCTACACCAAAAACTTAAATTCTCTTGTAAAAGAGAATAATGTAGCAGAAAAGGACATCATCAAAATTTTCAAAAATATTTCTAAACTGCCTGCGGGAATTCGCAATAACGGGGGCGGTTTTTATAATCATAACCTATTCTGGGAAATTATGGCTCCCAATGCCGGCGGAGAACCAGCAGGAAGTCTTGCTAAAGCAATTACCAGCGATCTCGGATCTTTTGCCAAATTTAAAGAGGATTTTTCCAAAGCTGCCACCACAAGGTTCGGTTCCGGATGGGCCTGGCTCGTAGTAAAAGATAAAAAACTTGTTATCTCTTCAACCGCTAACCAGGATAATCCCTGGATGGATGTTGCCGAAGTGAAGGGCGTACCTATTTTTGCTATCGATGTGTGGGAACATGCTTATTATCTGAAATATCAGAATCGTAGAAACGATTACATCGGTGCATTCTGGAATGTTGTAAACTGGGGAAAAGTAGGAGAGAACTATCAGAAAGCGCTTTCGGTCTGAAATACCGTTGAATAAATATAAAAGGGGCTGGTTATGCAGATTTTTTCAAATCCGCAGACCAGCCTTTTCTATCAGAGGTTAATTATAATATCCTCGAGTTTTCTTTTTGGCACATGGTGAATTGATTTCTCATCACGCCAGTATTTAACATCGCCATTTGCCGGCATTTCTTCAATCATTACAATTTCTTTAGGTTTCCCAAGAGCTATCACCTGAATTATTTCAAACTGCTCCGGAATGTTTAATGCAGTGCGAAGTTTTTCTTTACTCACCGAGGCAATGATACAACCACCAAACCCCTGTTCTACTGCGGTTAACAATATGCTTTGAACTGCAATTCCATGATCCCAGAAATAGCTCTCGGTAATGCTCTTATCGTTCACCATAATAATGTAAGCTGAGGGCCTTTCTCCGGCTTCGGGACCGTTCCATTCCTTAAGGTAACCGGCCCATGCAAGAAATGGAAAAATTTTTTCGTTTAGCTCCGGGGTGTTTGCTAAGATATATTTTAACGATTGAATATTACGACCCGAAGCCGATAGCCTGGCATTATCGACCATCGCCTTTAATTGCGTTTCGGAAATGGGTTCATTCTCGCAGAACCTGCGATAGCTGCGGTTCTTTTGAATCAGATCTTTCAACATGGCGGTATATTTATGAATTGTTTAAAACAAAATTAACCAGTTTAGCAGAAACTGACAATCCATTGTTTAATTTTAGGGCGTTAATTTATCAACCATAATATTCATTCACTGTCTTCAATAAGATGAACAGAAAAATCAGCCTCATGAAAAAGTATTTATTAATAATCATAGCTATCATTTCAGTTATTTCAGCTAATGCACAATCGGGCGTAGAACTTGCCAATAATATGATTGCCAAAGTTAAATCACTTAAAACTTTGCAATGTACTTTTGAATCGCAGGAGCGAATTCTTGGTAAAACATTTTCGGAAAAAAATCATTTTAAAATTAACCTTTCACCATTCAAAACTTATTTTAAGCAGGAGTTTCCTGAAAAAGGTCTTGAGGGGCTGTATATTTCGGGAGAAAATAATAACGATACCAAAATCAATCCCAATGCATTTCCCTGGGTAACGCTTAACCTCGATCCTGAAGGAGATTTAATGATGAAAAACCATCATCATCCTATTTTTCATGCCGGATACGGCTATGTGGCGCTGGTACTGGATATGCTTATCAAAAAATACCAGTCGAAAACCGATCAGCTTATTGTGAATAAAGGAACCATCAGCTATCAGGGACAGGATGTTATTGTACTCGATTGTAATAACCCGTTCTATAAAATCGAGACCCTTACATTGCAGAAGCCCGAAACACCGTTCAGTATTGGCAAGCGATTGCATATAAACTATTATTCGATTCTGGAAGAGAACCCTGGGTTAAAACCTTTTTCGGAAGTCCCTGCCGGGAAAGCTATTAAAATACCTTCGGACTATGCTTCTAAAATGTTGATTTATCTTCATAAAACCCAGCTTTATCCTGTATATATCAAAATTTCGGATCCACGGGGAACTTTCGAAGAATATAAGTTTACGAATGTTATACTGAATCCCACTTTTAAACCTGAAGATTTTTCGGCAAACAATCCGAAGTATAAATTTTAGAAAAATTTCTCGTTGAAGTTTACAAGCACCAGGTGTTCGGTGGCGCGTGTAAAAGCGGTATAAAGCCAGCGCAGATATTCGATGTTGAGCATGTCGTCCTTGAAGAAACTCTGATCTACGAAAACTACAGGCCATTGTCCGCCCTGAGCTTTATGACAGGTAACTGCATAGGCATATTTAATTTGCAGGGCATTAAAGTAGGAGTCCTCTCGAACCTTTTCAGCTATTTTGGCCCTGGACTTTTCGGTGATATAATCCTCCGCAACGGCCTGGTAAAGTTTTAGGTTTTCCTCGTTACCGAGCGATGCGGATTCGAGTCGTAATGTGTCCAGGTTAACCTTGGCAGTAAATTCCAGGTCGTGGTAGTCGGGCAATGCCAAATCAAGCGTTGCAAACCTGTGACCGTAAAGTTCTTCAAACTTCTTTACCCTTTTAACTTTAACAATATCGCCATTGGCAATAAAGTCGATACCTTCAGCTTCGAGCCAGTGATAATTATTCTTCACTACCATCAGGTAGTCGCCCGATGAAACCTCTTCTTCACGCCCAAGAATCCGGTTGCGGATCATTTCGTTGTATTTGTTGGCAATGCGATTAGAGCGGCAAATAACCATACTTTGTTCCAGGCCATATTTTGCATAGAATTCCTGCAAAAAGTCCATTACCTCCGAACCTTTGATGCATGTAATATCTTTAATTTTTTTACCGGTTTTTATTTTAGGGAAATCAGATTTACGCTCCGAAATAACATTGCGGATGGTGGTTGCATTGGACAGGATGCCCGAATCCAGTGTCTGCCTCACCACTTCTTTTAGTTCGTATTCATCAACCCTAAGGTTATAACCGCTGAGAATACCCGCCGACATAGCATTGCTGAGCGCCATGCCCACAGGAGGAAGCTGAGCTGTGTCGCCCGAGAGAACCAGCTTGCAGTTTTTATCGTTAAAAACATACGATATCAAATCGCGTAACAGGTTGCCCGATCCGAAAAAAGTATTTTCAGCAGCCATATCGGGGATCATAGAAGCTTCGTCCACAATAAAGATCGTATTTGAGAAAAAGTTTTTCCCCAGCACAAACTTGCTCATCGCGTCCTTGGCCGATTTCTGTCTGTAAATAGCTTTATGGATAGTACTGGCCTCCGATTCGGCATACATGGAAAGTACTTTAGCGGCCCTGCCGGTAGGAGCCATTAATATGGTGTTAATATTTAACTCGGTCAGAACTTTCACCAACGCAGCCAGAATAGTAGTTTTTCCGGTTCCGGCGTAACCTTTTATCAGTAAAGCACTGCGATCTTCTTTTTTCAGAATAAATTCGCTCATTAAAGAAATCAGCTCCTGCTGGCCCTGAGTAGGCTCATGTTCCAGATTGTCCTGAAAAAGTTTCTCTAAATGCTTTTTTATCATGAACGATTGACGATCTTTGAAAATAATTTAATTTAGCAGTCAAACTTAACAAATCCTTTGAAGGAATTTTAAGTTTTGTTTTCTGTTTTTCCTTAAAAGGTAACGAATATTTGCATGCATAATTTTAATTTAACAGACGAGACTTTCGATGTAAACCAGAGCAGCAACTATTTTTTGTTGATGCAAAGCAGTCTGGATGGATTTTCATACGCCGTTTGCGATACGGTGAGAAATAAATGTATTCTGCTGAAGCATTTTGAAACAAAAAGCTTCGACTGGTTTGAATATAAGAACTTTCTTCTTACAGTGATTGAAAGTGATCCCAATTTGAAGCTGCACTACAAAGGCAGTGTTCATATTCTTAATCAGAAAGACTTTACTTTAGTACCAGAGGAATATCTTCCCCAGAAACAAGAAGACGTACAAAGCTATTTCCCCGGATCAACAGGAAACCTGATTAGCTCTTCGAGTAAGTTACTAAATTCGGCTATTCTTTGTCCGTACTCCCCAATTTTGCAGGAGACGTTACTTAAAAGTTTTCCAGGGGTGAAACTGACCCATGTGGTGCTACCTTTTTCGTGCAATCTGATAACTGAATCATCACGAACCTTACGTCATGTTTTCCATTTTACTATTCATAGAGGTTTTATGATAGCAGGTGTGGCACACTCGGCCAAGCCCGATTTTATCAATTCCTTTAAAGCAGAAACTTACGAGGAAATTCTCTATTACATAGTGCAGGTACTCGATAAATTTAAAGTAGCTCCATCGCTTGCCGAAATATATATCCAAAACAGCACCGGAATTCAGGATCTTCACAACCGTTTACAAACATATATCGGAAAGGTACGGAATTTGAAAGCATCGCATGGTATGGTGTATAGCTATATTTTTACTGAAGATGTTATGGAACGGTTTGCAAATCTTTTAAACTTATATCATTGCGAATAATTAGCGGAAAATACAGGGGAAAGACAATTTTTCCCGGGAAAGATTTTAGTGCCAGGCCAACCACCGATTTTGCCAAGGAAGGATTATTCAATATTCTGGCAAATACGATCGATTTTGAGTCGGTAAAGGTATTAGACCTGTTTGCAGGAACCGGTGGAATAGGTTTTGAGTTTGCATCGCGGGGTAGTGAACAGGTTGATGCCGTTGAGGTAAACTTTAAACATCACGATTTTTTGCGTAAGACCGCCAGGGACTTACAATTCGACGGCTATAAGGCAATCAAAAGCGATGTGCTGAAATACATTGAAAAGTGCCCGTTTAAATACAATTTAATATTTGCCGATCCTCCATTTGACTGGGAACATACGCTTGAGTTGCCGGGTGTTGTGTTTACAGCGGGTATTATGGCTCCCGACGCTATTTTTATCCTGGAGCATCCAAAGAACATCAGCTTTGCCGGAAATCCACGATTGTACGATCACCGGGTGTATGGGAATGTACACTTCAGTTTTTTCAGGTGAGATGGGGTGTGGGGTGCAAGTTACGAGCTGCAGGTTACGGGTTTCGTGTTGAATGGATAAAAATTTTCAATGCAATTCATTCTGAAAATGAGAGAGGTTGGATTATTAGTGTAATAAAATGAAAAAAATCTTTGAATTTTTTTCAGGAGATATTTGCAGGAAAGAAAATAAGCACTATTTTTGCATCGCTTTTAACAAATGACGCAGGTCACAAGTAAAAGCAACCAGGAGTGGTAGTTCAGCTGGTTAGAATACCTGCCTGTCACGCAGGGGGTCGCGGGTTCGAGTCCCGTCCATTCCGCCAGACGCAAGTCAAACAACATTAAACCCGCTTAAATCTCAGTATTTAAGCGGGTTTTTCATTTTCCCCCGCTAAAGAAATACAAAAATAACCAACGCTTAGGTGACCTATTCGGTTAACAGTTTTGAACAGCTATTTTTGTTAACCGAATCGAATGTAATTGATTGATATTCATGTTTAAGGAGCTGATTAAATTAGTTCAAAACAGTTCAAAAAATATCAAATTCGGTTACCTAAAAAGTCAAAAATTATGAAAACAACTCAAACTTTCTCAATTTTAATTTGGGCTAATAATGCCAGAAAGAACCAAGATGGTATTTCTCTTTTCGCCCGTATTACCATCGATGGTAAAAGAGCGGAAATCTCACTCAAAAAGAAGGTTAATCCTGATAAATGGGATCCAAAGATTGGTTGCATGAAAGGCAATTCTGAAGAAGCAAAGATTGTTAACACCTATATTAGCCAGGTTAAATCTGAAATATTTAAACTTTACACCCAAATGCAGATGTTTGATGAGTTTATCACGGCTGAGGCGCTTAAACGTAAATTTTCGGGTGAAAAGGAAGAAAAAAAGTCACTACTGCAGGTTTTTGATTTCCATAACAGCGAAATGGAAAAAGCTGTTGGGGTAAATATTGAAAAGGTGACACTTACCAAATATAAAACTGTCAGAAAGAAGTTAGCTGCTTTTATTAAACACCAATACAAAAAATCCGATGTTTATCTTCAGGAATTAAATCACCAATTCATTACCAATTTTGAATTTTATCTTAAGTCGGAGGATAAGATCGATCATAACACAACCATGCGTTATATCCGAAATCTAAAAAAAATAATAAATGATGCAGTCCGTAATGAATGGCTCTTGCGTAATCCATTCGATAGCTTTAAATGCTCTCTTAAAAAGGTTGACAGGGATATTTTGTTTATGGAAGAAATCCAAAGGATTCAGGACAAAGATTTCAAAATCCCTCGTTTAGCCCAGGTCAAAGATCTTTTCATTTTTAGTTGTTATACTGGTTTGGCGTATGTGGACGTAATGCGATTGACACCAGATAATATTGCTGTCGGTATTGACCGGGAATTATGGATCAACACTAATCGTAAAAAAAGTGATGAATCCGTGAAAGTTCCTTTGCTCCCGGAAGCCAAAGAAATTATCCAAAAGTATAAAAACCATCCAGATGTAATTCATTCCGGAGGTATTTTACCCCGAATGTCCAATCAAAAGTTAAATAGTTATTTAAAAGAAATAGCCGATACTTGTGGAATTGAAAAAAATCTTACGTTCCATTTAGCCCGTCATACCTTTGCCACGACGGTCACACTAAATAATGGTGTTCCTCTGGAAACCGTTTCAAAATTACTCGGTCATTCAAGCATAAAAACTACCCAGATTTACGCAAAGGTACTTGAGAAAAAAGTTAGTGAGGATATGTCTGCTTTAAGATCAAAATTAGGTAAAAAGAAAGGGAGTAGATTTTCAAAATTGGGATGATTATTTACCCATTCTATTCATTAATTCAAACCGGTTTTTAGTACCGGTTTTTTCATATATATTCTGAATATGTTTTGCTACTGTAGTCTTGGCAATAAAAAGTTTTTGAGCAATCTCCTTGTGTGAGCATCCTTCTTCTAAGCATTTTATAATTTCCTTCTCCCGTTCCGAAATATTCAATGTATAGCAGTTGTATTCAAATCCCGATTCTTTGACTTCATTTCCTGTCACCTCAACCAGGTTGTTGAGAAACTTCGAAACATTGCTAACCAGCTCATTCTTTTGATGTTCCACATTATTAACTATCGAAATGGTCTTTGTAATTAATTCATTGATTTTGAATGGTTTACATATATAATCTATTGCACCCATTTGTAATCCTTTAATTTTCTCATTGTCAGTAGATTTCGCAGTTAAAAAAATTACAGGAATTGCATTAAAACCATTCTTAACCAGAGCTTCTAAAAACTCATACCCATCCATGTAATCCATCATAATATCCGAAATTATAAGATTTGGTTTAGGTATTGCTTTAAGTTTCTCCAGTGCCAATTTACCATTGGCAGCAGTATATACAGTAAAATATACCCTTAATTTCTCAGCTAAATAATGCAAAAGCTGCAGATTGTCTTCCACAATTAAAACAGAATTTTTCTTTCCAGGATCAATCATATCTGTAACATGGATGTGGCTGGTCATTATTGGCTGATCATGTTCGCAAGCATGAGCAGATTCATTTTTGGCCAATCTGTACCTGTGAAGTTCTATAATGAAAGTGGTTCCTTTTCCAAGTGCGCTTTTAAGGGTTATTCTGCCTCCTAAGCTTTTAACAATATTGTTCACTATGGATAATCCCATTCCAATTCCTTGGGAGTTTTGCTTTTTTTCAGTTACCTGGTAGTATGGCTCAAAAATTCGGCTCTGAGATTCTTCGGGTATTCCAATTCCATTATCCTGAATGCTCAAATTTACTCCTTCCTCAAAACCTTTCAGCTGTATCGAAATGCTTCCTCCTTCAGGAGTGTATTTTATTGAATTTTCAATAAGGTTATTGACCAAGCTTCCTAAGGCAATAGGATCTGCTTTGATAAATACCCCAGGTTGAATATCTGATTGCAATTCTTGATTCTTCTTTTGGGTATAATGTGCAAACATTTCGGCTTTGCTGGAAAGGAATTCAGAAAGGTTTATAATTTGAGAATGATCAAAGTTGATAGTTCCCTTTCGAAATTTTTCCTCTGTAAAGAAGTTGGAAATGTCCTTGACAAGTTTTTCTGTATTTTCTTTTATAACCTCAATCTCATGAGTTTTTCCATGAATTTCTATTTGCTCATCTACATAATTGCTCACAAGTGTTAATGGCGTTCTTACTTCGTGGGCAAGGTTAACAAATGTATTCGTTCTCTGCTCAATTGCTTGTTCCAGGGCCGTTGTCCTTTCTACAACTTTTGTCTCGAGTGATTGCTTTAAGGTTTGAAGCTCCTGGTATTCATTGTTAAATCTTATGGCCAGTGCAAATGCCCATAATAAAGCTGAAAGCCCCGAGATAAAATATGAACCCTTTAATGGATAATAAACATTTAAAACGGAGGGAATTTCTTCCAGCGCAAAATCAAGCATAAATATGAAAAAACCTGTTAATATGATTTTATGGGTTATATCATGCAACTTTTGCCTAAGTATGTGGATCGTAAAAATTGCAAACATATAAACCGGACTGAATGTGGCAAAAATCACTACAATAGGAAAAATCTTTTTGATATAGAATTCATATTCAAGGAAAGGGTAAGTACTTACAAGTAATCCATAAATGATAAAAGAATAAAAATATGGCCGGAAATTCTTATGTTTTGCTTCCGGGAAATTCAGAGTTATTGAAAACATCTTTCGAGCATAATCCAGCAGTAAAAAATAGGTTATCCCCGTAATGGCGGGAGAAATTGTGTGTTGAATTTCAGCGGTTTTGAATATAAACCGCTGAAGGCCGGTAACACAGACCAAATAAATAGCAAAGTTTAATGCGAATAAACTGAAATAGATATAATAAATTCTATCTTCTCCCTTTCGGCCATAATAAATGAAGAAATGGTAAACCAAAAGGGTGAAAAGCATTGAAACTATGGCAACCGAAAAAATATCAGAAGTAATAAAATTCAGGTTCATAATTGCTGGGGTTAGTTTTTTAATTTTGAAATAGCCTTGTTTATAGTTTCATCAAACTGTTTAATTACCTCCTTTCTCCATACTTCTTCTTTGGGATAAAACATATCTAGAAAAATACGCTCAATATAAGCTTTGTCCTGGCTGGTTTTACAACCATTTTGGTACGCCTGGTTTTCGACAATCATTGTCTTTAAGGTGCGTAGGGCTCCAAATATATTTGCACTGTTAACTGTTCCGAATTCAAACATCACCGGCAAACAAGTTTTTTCTTTATTTATATTCCAGGCGAAATCCAGGAAAGAACCATGTTCTTTGAAAAAGTTATCATCACTATCGTCAATAACCCGGTTTTCAAATAATTCGTTAACCTGTTGTTTTACCTGGTAAGGAACTTTCGGAGCATTGAGTAACTGAAGTTTTCCTCTATTCCCTAAACCTGTGTGTAGATCAATAATTAGTATTTTATCGTAAAGGGCACAATATCTTTTTAAAACATCTGTAATGTTTACATTTTCCTCTTCATATGCCTTGCCCCCAAATATAATCCCCTTCTCAAAATCGTACTGACCTTCTCCAATGGCCTGGATTAATGTTGCTTTTGAATATTTCTGAATGCATTTCAGAATTTTCAAAAGAAAAGTGAAATGTTCTAACGACCTTCTGGAATACTTTTTAATTGGCTCCAATATTGATCTTATTTTTGAGTAACCGTCGTTTTTAATTTGGAACAAATCTTCCGTCATTGAAAAGTTGCGGTTCAGATCAACATTATTCCTTGTAACTCTCCGATTATTCTTAAACCCCCATGGATTAATTGCATGCACAAAAAGCAAATCTATTCCGGAAATGTCGATTACTTCATTGCCAATTTGTTTCAGCAGGGATAATTGCAAAGCACTTCCAACATAGCCTTCAATCCCATGTAATCCTGAAGTAATTATCACCAAGGGGTTTTTTCCTTCATTCTTAAAATAGGAAATGTCTGTGTATAATCCATTCTCTGATTTATTCACTGGGATTACTTCAAAGCTCGTTTGCAACGATTTTATCTCCTGAGTTGCGTTCAAAAACGCTTTCCTACACTCTTCGTAGGAGTTATAAAAAAGAATCTTTTTGGGCATTTCCGCGAGTTAGTTATTGTGGGTAACGGTTCTCGATAACAATTCAATTCAAAAATAAAAGAATTTATGTCATTTGATTCCGATTGATTCCAATTTGAATCAAATAGAAATTTTATCCGTAAATATAAAAGCCTGTTAGTCTGATTGTAAAATGTCCTTATACTTAAAAATAAGTATAAAAAATAGTGGGAAGTGAGTATTGAAAATTCATTATTATTCAACATCCTTTATGCTTTGATCAATTGAGCATAAATGAAAAATCTAATTATTTCATATTGTTCTAAATAGATACCCGAAAAGTCTCTTAATAATTATCAAATTTTTACGCCGTGTTTTACGAAATTGAATTATTGGAATCGATAGTTCAGGATCATTTATGCGAATGTCCAGGCAAAAACCAGGAAAATGCATCAGGAACTACTGAACTTATAAATCTGGAAAAGCTCATTCGAAAAGCTTTGATCAGCAATGTTTGTGATCTAAAGAAAGATCAGCTTATAGAGATTTATATCCAGGACATCCAAAAACGTTTAATTAACTTATCAAACAGCCTTTACTCGCCTACCGTATGTAATTCAAAAATCAGGGGAAAACGTTACAAATTTGAAGGAACTCAGGAGTTATTTATGACGGTTGACAACCTGCTTAACTATCTAGTAACTTCATTTCCAAACTACATCGATCAGGAAATCTTTATTCCCGAAAATCTTAAAATCGAAAGCATTTCAAACTTTAATTGCCAGATATTTCAAATAGAAAGGTTGTTTGAAGGTCAAAAAGGAGAATTAATTGAGATAGCACTTAATCCTGTAAAAAAATTAATCAACTCTGATCAAGCAATTACCTATCATTTGGCCCAATACTTCAAATTTTTCCTGCAAGAACTTTTAAATAGTAAAGGTTCTCTAAAGGAAATATTGATTAGGTTGAATTTTAATTGTTTCTCTTTTCTCCATTACCTGACAAGCGAGATCGTAAACGATCTGGAAGAACTCGACTCCTATTCCGAGAAAATGGAAAAGCTATACTGGAATCTTAAATGGATTAAACAAATTCAAATAACCGAAAAGACTTACAATAAGTCTGTAAAATCTCTTAAGGATTTGCTGATCGATTGGATCAATGAAGAAATCAGTTACCTGGAGAAAGCAATTGCACTGGAGAAACTTCCCAAGATTGACACTGTAACTACTTCAGAAGAAAAAGAATTTAAGTTGATAACGGATTTGTCAGTTTCTCAACTTGGTTTTTTATTAAGAGTGTTTATGGATTCAGGGTTATTTAAAAATAAAAACCACAGAGCTGTGGCCCGATTTTTTGCCAGGCATACAAAGACCAAAGGCAGTGTTGCTATTTCACCTGGTAATTTATTAAATAAGTTTTACGATGTAAGTGGAAATGTTGAAGAGGTGGTGAAAGGTATTGTGTTCGATATGCTTAATCAAATCCGGAATATTAATAAACTTCCTTAAGCAGATATTCGAGCTTATTTCCTTTTAAAATCGCAATTAGCTCCATCATCATATGCATGTTAAATCCAGGCTTTCTCAGAAGCTCATCAACAGAATGCTGAAGCATTTCTCTCAGAGTTGAAAAATCATTCTGTTTGCATACGGCCAAAAACTCATCGCTGGTTGCAATATGTTCAATTTTCTTGGTGAGAATAGGGTGAATCGCTTCCATACCTCAATTTAATAATTTTATAAATATCACCCAAAAAAAGGCGTGGGTGATCAAAATACAGGCGTCTTAGGCACCGCCAGGAGCCCGCTCCACACAGTAAGTTGAGCCCACGCTTTGCGTGAGCGTCAGCTTTTCTTCTGTGTAGAGCTTTTAAAACTGGCGGTTTTAAGACACTCAGAAAATAGCTTACGCTATAATATTTTTAGACTTTCGTCAGTAATGCAAAAGTAAGGATACTTTCATGTAATTCTATTCAACTTGGTTTAATTTTAAACTTCGGCTTTCAAATTTTCTATTCTTTACAAAAAATTTTAAGAGATTCTATCAACAAATATTCAATAAGTTACATGGGGGTGGTACCACCCCCTGCCACCCCTCTTTTTCGAAACATTTCTTTTTGTTTGTGCCATAATCAAAACACATCAAATTATGCCAGCACAAATTTTAACAACAGACGATTTAAGAGAATTTAAGATCGAAATGCTCGAGGAAATAAAAAAGCTTCTCCGGCAAAGTGGCGTTCAGCCATCTAAAAAATGGTTAAAGTCACCCGATATACGCAAACTTTTGGGAATCTCTCCCGGTACTCTTCAAACCATGCGTATTAACGGCACTCTTCCATACACTAAAATTGGCGGAGTAATCTATTACGATTACGAGGACGTCCAGAAAATGCTTGAAATCCGCAAATCTCAGCCAACCCTTTTCAAATAATTTTAGTGGCTTGGTTGTTTCGGAGCTATTCTATATAGGCTGTATGTGGCTGTTAGTCTTACTACTTGATACTTACTACTCGATACTGGTATCATGAATTATATAAAACATTTATCGGCCTTTCTTCAAAAAGTGAAAGGCGACGCGAGGCTTAATCCAAATCACATCAGTATGTATTTGTCATTATTCCACTTCTGGAACCAGAACCTCTTTGTTAATCCGGTTTCAGTAAATCGGGCACAGGTACTCGAGCTTTGCAAAATTGGCTCGCAGCACACTTATTACAAATGTCTGAAGGATCTTGATTTATTCGGATACATCCGGTATTTGCCTTCGCATAATCCTTCCAAAGGTTGCCTGGTTTACTTGTGCAATTTCGACATAACTCAGGACGAAATCCCGAAAGATGATAGCTGCAAAAACAGCATAACTATAGCTGCAGAATTGCACAAGTATAGCTGCAAAAACGACATAACTATAGCTGCAAAAATGCAGCCTTCAATAAACAATATAAACAATACAAACAATAAAACTATTTATATGCAAAACCAAGATGATTTTAATTCTGATTTATTATCTGCAGAGGCGCAATGCTTGCGCCTCGATAATACAAATACACCCAAAAGAAAAAAAGTTGCGCCAAAAAAAGAAAAGGCTGAAGGAGAATCGAGAAACCTGGGAAATTCTGTGAAACAAAATGAAAAGCCCGAGATCCCCCCATCTCCCGAGCAGGTTAAAACCTTTTTCAAAATCCAGGAATACCCCGAGCTTGAAGCCCACAAGTTTTATAACCACTTTCAATCCAACGGATGGAAAGTAGGAGGGAAATCACCCATGAAGGACTGGCATGCTGCCGCTCGAAACTGGATGTTAAACTTCAACAAGTTTAATCCTCCCATGAAATCTAATGCTACTAACCTCAACAAAAACAAAAACTATGGCGAACCACTGTAAATTATTGCTGATTGTTACCAGATACCGGGTTCTAAACATAACTATTTTGGGCTGTAAAAGGTTGATTACAATTCTACCAGTAAGAGCAACCAAAAAGAGGGTACAATTCCCGTCTCCTTTGGCAATTTCACAGACAAAAAATACTTCACAAGTCTTGGTGAATCACATTTTTCTTTTTGATAGGCAATGGAAGGTCATAATGCACATCACACTTTTCAAAGTACCGGAAGTAAAGCCCCAAAATGATTCCTTCAGAATTACAAATTTGCATTTTCACGTCTACTGGATACTGGCTTTTGGCTCTTTTCTTACGACTTACGACTTACTACTTACTACTATCTAACCATGGACGCATCCTTCGATTTTACCAAATACCTGGCCTATATAGAAGCCAAAGGAAAAGAACTCCTGAACCCAAACTTCAAGGTATTCCCCGAAGACTACGAGATCATTTTCCGGCTGCTGGTTTACTTTCTTAAAGACCTTAAAAACGCTGAAAAGTATGGTTTGTCCTTCCGTAAAGGATTGTTAATAACCGGCCCAGTTGGGTGCGGCAAAACATCCCTCATGAATCTCATTAAACTGACTCTTCCTCCGGAGCAAAGATATGTTGTGAAATCCTGCCGGGAAGTTAGTTTCGAGTTCATCCAGGAAGGTTATACAATCATTCGCAAATACAGCAATCTGTCTTTTAAGAATGATATCCCGAGAGTTTATTGTTTCGACGACCTCGGTACCGAAAACAGCCTTAAATATTTTGGGAACGACTGCAATGTAATGGCCGAGATTCTTCTTTCCAGGTACGACCTTTTTGTAACAAGGAGAATGCTCACCCATATTACAACCAACCTCAATAGCAGCGAAATCGAAGAAATCTATGGGACTCGTGTTCGTAGTCGATTACGAGAGCAATTCAACCTTATTGCCTTCAGCGAAACCGCAAAAGACAAACGTCAATGATATGTTTTAAACAGGCTGTTAATCCAAACTATTCGGATTTGATCAGCACTCGAATCGGAGCCCGGCGAAGCCGTAGACCTAAATTCCTTGCTAGCGGAAAGCCGTTCAAGTGAATTGCGCAGCAATCGACGAAGTCAACGCGAGGCACGAGCCGGAACGCGTTCTTTCCGCTAAGGATTCTTTGCCTCCTTTCTTTTCCCAAAGAAAGGAGGAGAAATGGCTGTTCAAATAATTTTTCTGTTTAATATTAATTACTAATCAAATGAAAGCACCTTCTTTCGAAACCATCTACAAAGCCCTAAAATTCAAATGCTATCACATTTTCGAAGCTGACACCAAACCCTATAACCTTAACATCATCGGAGTTCGTAACAACAACCGCAAACCCAATTCCTTTGATGATTGGATTGTTGTCATGTGGAAATACAAAGGCCAATGGACTTTCAAATCATATCAGGCAACCACCGATCCAGGGTTATACTACTTATGGCATCCTTCATGCCCTTCAGGCACTGCTATCCTTAAAGAAGGTCATTACCTTAACAGCTTCAAATTAGGTTTACATAGGGGTATATATAAAGCACTGGTGCAAGCCAAGCCATTAACAGTTATCAGGGATTATAACCGCGACAGCTTTTTGGATTACAGCTCAGGAAAAGTAGAAACCGGAATGTTCGGAATTAATATTCATGGTGCAAAACAATCTGGAGCAACCATTAATGTCAATCAATGGTCGGCCGGGTGCCAGGTCTTTGCCAATTCAGAAGATTATTATGAATTCATTTCTATATGCACCAAAGCCGAAAAATTCTGGGGAAATAGCTTCAGCTATACCCTATTGAACCATACAGATCTGTTGGGTTTTAAAAATGCACATTGTAATTGGTTTATTCGATAATTTTAGAGTAATTGCACTGAATTAGGTTCTTAACATGGGTTTGGGAGTTGGTTCTATACCCATAAACATTGTATATGTGAAACGTTATGGGCATATACTGTCTGCTTGAAAAAGTCAAAGCAAAATGTGTAATATTACTGTTATTTCAACGTATCATACAGAAAGGGGCAAATGCAATTCCGATGAATTGTATAAGATTATCAAATCTATTAATCCAGAGGTGATTTTTGAAGAATTGCCCATTAGCTTATTTAATATTATTTACAATGGTAATTTGCCCACATTACCTTCTGATGCTCCCCTTGAATTAAAATGTGTCAAAAAATATCTGCAAGACCATTACACGAAACATTTCCCCGTAGATCTTGACTCAAATCCAAACCTATCTAAAGATGAAAATTTCATGTTTAGCACATTCGCAAAAAATGAAGATTATAAAAAGTTAGAAAGTGAGTTTTACCTAGTCTTAACGAAAGAAGGTTTGGATTTTCTCAATAGCGATGAATATCTTGATTTTTTGGAAAGAAAAAATTCTTTAGAAAGGAGAATTTTGGAATCCGCAATAAACCATAAAAAATTACTCGATACATATAAAATATTTTACGAGAAGATTGACAAGAGAGAAAATGCAATGCTTCAAAATATTTATAACTATAGTAGAGAAAATCTGTTTAAAAGTGCGGTGTTTTTACTCGGTTCAGGCCATAGGAAATCATTAATAAAGAAGATCTTACAGTACCAGGAACAATCAGAAATTAAACTGAATTGGACGATATTTAATTGCAAATAGAAACCAGCCTCTAAAACTGTTCTAAGAATAAAGCATTATCATTTATTTTTATTTTAACTAACTGTATTTAGAGAATCTGAACTGTTAACTAATGAAGTCTTTAATGTTTTGTTTTATCACTTTAAAAGGCTTTTCATTTTCCTCCATTCCCATGGTGGAAGCGCATTCATTAAACTCCATAACCCTTTTCCCTCCTTCCTCGCCATTTCTTCCGCTTTCGTCATCTCAGGGTCACTCGAATACTTCTTATAATGCCATGCATACCCTTCCCTAACCTCAAGCAGGTTAATATTCACCCCTTCAACAAACAGCGTTCCGATAGTCCTTCCGTATTTGTCAACCCCGTTGGGCAACACTCTTACATTTTTATGCATATACCGATTCAAAAACTCCTTTGCCTCAAATCCAAATTCCTGATCCATTTCCGGTGCATCAATCCCATCCATCCTTATTTTTAAATTCCCCTCCGAAGTTTGTAATACAAAAGTATCACCATCAATAATACGTAAAATACTACCCATTAAAGGCTTTACACTAAAGTCTTGGCTCTTGATTCTTGATACTTGATACTGTTCCAAAGTATCCCCATCAATAACCCTCAAAATTTTACCCTCATAAGGCTCTAAATTGAGGCTAACCACTGTCAAAAGAATCAATAAACTTTTCATATCTATACGGCTGTTAATCTAATTACTCAATACTAGGTACTCAGTACTAATTTTCATTGGCTGTTTACTTACGACCTACGACTTACTACTTACGACTAAATCCAGCAAATCAACATCAAATCCAAAATCCCAATATCCTCCCGGTCGAACAACTGGACACTTCCAAAAATCTCTTTTTGAATACCCGGAATTTTTGTTTTGAAAGTGGTATCAGCAATTTCTGACGAACAAACCTGGTCGAGTATATTTCTGAGGTAATGGCGCATTTCACATCCTGGATCCATCCAGAATAATAACTCCAATTGCAATATACCTTCTTTACTCATCCGCATCATCCTGCAGAGCCCATCCGAAAGAAAAATCCGATCTTCCAAAATATGCCATATCAGAACTCCGGCTGATGAATAACTTGTCTCAATATCAAACATTAGCAGTTCAGGCAAATGAGTTGTTAATTCTACTTTTTGCCAATCATTCTGCAAAAATGCTTTTTGGTGGTTTGATAATTTCATTGAACAGGTAATTATTTCAAATTATTCTTAAAGAACACCTTTCTTTTCCATGCAAACATATTTACATTTGCCCCCCTTTTATCAGGTCAAGGATGTAAGGGTATTTGTCGGGTCGGAGGTGGTCTATATGTAAATCATTCATAAACTTAATTTTGATTGTCATCAAATCTACAAAATTCTTTCGTTCGGTGTAATATATTACACCGTTTTTTCTTTAAAAATAGCTGATTATTGCGTTATGGCTACGAATAACGATTTCTTGATTGCTCTTGGTAAACGCATTGATCAGCTTAGAAAAGAAAAGAATCTTTCTTTTCAGGAGCTTGCCGATCTTAGCGAAATGGAAAAGTCAAGTCTAGTTAAGCTAACCTCTCAAGGCAACAACATAACTGTTAATACACTTTACAATATTTCCCGGGGATTAGGCATTTCAATGAAAGATTTATTTGATTTTTAATTCTGATTAACCCTTTTTAGATGCCAATACACTAGTTGCCGATGAGAGAGAATTACTGGTTTCGACCAAAGAAAGGAAATAGGAACATCTCCAATACCCCGTGGTGACTTACCGGATTTATTTCAATGTCCCAAAAAATTGTTCCAGCTTCCAAATTCCTTCTCTAAATTTTAATGGATTTGTCTTTTTCAGTGCAAGGATATTCTTTAGCTTCCATTGTATAGATGGATAATCACTCAAATCACCTGCACAACACTTTCCCCAATCAGGATTTCCGCTTTCGAACGAGAGTAAAAATTCTTTATCAGCATTAGTAAGGTTCTGGTTAACTTGCTCGATCAATTCAATGCGGGATGTCTCAAAATCAGAATATTCAAACGGAACATCCGTCATTCCCTGGAATTGATTCTGAAGGGCTTGTTTCTGATCTGTTAAATGTGGCTGCAACGATTCAATAATGGGTTTATCACTTCCTAACAGATAAAATATAAACCCATTTTTTATTTCATCAAAGGAGCCGATTTCCATATACTTATAATCAAATAGATCTCGCGGATGCTGGCGACTTAACGCTGCAGCAATTTTCCCACCATACAACAAGGTAAATGGAACGACCTGAGCTGTGCAACTCATTTGAAACTCTGCCTGTGCTTTCTTACAAAGCGGCCAGTTTTCTACCTCTCCAATAATGCCTCGTTTGATGCCATTTACCTCTATTTTTACCATAGCATTGTCTTTTACACATAACAATTTCCAGGCAGCCGGTTTATGAACCACCCGAATGCCGGGTATAGCCTTTTCCAGTTGAGGTATCAAATCTTTCAAATGGTTGTTTATTTCCTGTAAACTCTCGTCTCTATTTTTTAGTGGGAGATAAGTCAGGTCAATATCTACCGAATACCGCGGCATATCTTTTATAAACAAATTAATAGCTGTACCTCCATGCACTGCAAAATCTTTAATCCGGTATATAAGTGGCATAATCCGGATTAAAAGTGCTACCTGTTTTTTAAACGCTTCATTCATAGTCGTGCAATTCTTTTGGTACTGTTATTTTGTATTCCGACAGGTAAATTCCATTTTCGGTTAACTTTTGTTTTCCTGTCCCTAATTCTATTTTGCTTCGGTCTATTCTGTCAAACCACTCATGGTTTGCTTTTTGGGCCATGTATAGGAATAGCCGTTTTACCTTTATGTTATCAGTATTTTCGAGCATTTCTTGTAACACCTCCGGCCGCATCGTGGTGAGCTGTTCCATTATATAAAAGAGATCCATATAAGCATACTGATTCGGTGCCAGTAACAGGCATTCAATAAAAGCCTGTTCCGGGACAGAGGCCAGTATTTCAACCCCCTCTTTCTTAAAGGTTGTCAATTGTGGCTTCGAAAAAACTTTTGTTGAAAAAAACTTCAATGTATGGTCAAAATCGGCATTTCTCATCCAATCAGCGATTTTTTCTTCTTTGGGATGACCTATCATCAGAACCGGTTTCCCCATGGGAACATAATGGTTGAATCCGGAAAGTTCTAATGCAGAATGTGCCCCCACATAAAATGCTTTATCCAGTTGGGTGTTATAGCTGGCCAAGGTTGCGAAGGACGAAAGCTTATCCCCGGTTCTGAACATTACACCTTTTGATAATAATGTAAACCAACCCGATTTGCGATATTGCTGCATTAATTGATCCGAATACCCATTTCTGTTCAGCCAGGAAGAAAACAAAAGTCCTCCGGTATGATGGCATTGCAACAATTGGTTTAATTTATTTCCAGTATCTATATTCATAATATATTATAAAGATATAAAGTCAACCAAAGGTATTATTTATAATCCACCTCAACAAAAAAGTTTGTGATTATTTATTAATTTCAGTTGAATATGAGTTCTCTATATATATTAAAAATATAGAATAAGGCTTGTTTTTCAACTAATTATTCCGCTCGATCTCTTCTCCTCTTCCAACACCCTTCCTGTTGTTTCCTCATCCAGAGTTACCCAGGTAACGGCTCCTGAAGGATGCTTATAGCTCACCGGACTTTTAAACCTGACCACATCCTTCAGCACCCAGGCATAGCTTCCCCAAAAATCAATCGATTCCTTTTTCGTCATGCCATCCATGCCATTTTGTTTGAATTTGCAAAGGCAATTTCAGAATTTAACTTTATAACTTCCGCCAGTGTTGCAGTCGCAACTACAGTTCCCGACCCGGAACGGATCAAAGCAACCTCCTATCTTTTTTGTGTTCTTCGATCGTATTTCCCAGGTCTTCAATCCCTCAAGAATCATATCAATCCACGGCTTCTGTATTGGTATTGCTGATAGTGTTTCCGATCAAAAAAGGAACAGGTGGCTGTTCAACATTTCAACATATCAATTAACTTTCCCTTTGCTTTTCACCCAAAACCTCTTACTTTTATATTCCATTCTTAAGTAATTTGAAAACCTGTATTTTTCTAAGACTTACAAATTTTTAGAAACTCATTGAAGTATGCTTGTAAATTGGAACAATCTTAATTCGAAGCAAGGCGAAGCCTTAAACACAAATTCCTTGCTGGCGGAAAGCCGTTCAAGTGCAGGCGAGGCACGAGCCGGAACGCGTTCTTTCCGCTAAGGATTCTTTGGCTACTTTCTTTTCCCAAAGAAAGTAGGAGAAAAAGGCTGTTTGTATGTAAAAAACCAATCAAAAAACTTTCCCTTTGCTTTTCCCCCAAAACATTTTACTTTTATAATCCATTCGTAAGTAAAACGAAAGCTTGTATTTTTCTTACTACTTACGACTTACTACTTACGACTTTTTCACCAATGAAGCTGATTACATATTCGCCCCTACAAACTCTTAACAAAGCTTACCGTAAGGAAAAAATCTCCCGCGAGCGTTTCAATCATTTCCGGGAACATCTTAAAACCCTTTTCCATAAGATCAACGAGGAGGAAAGCGAAGAACACCTGAAATATCCTCTGCGTGACTTTTTTAAGAGTACCTTTTATAGCCAGAATGAGATAAACACCAAAGGCAAAACCGACCTGGGCATCTTTCTCGATGGTACCGATAAGAGTAAACTGGGTGTAATCATCGAAGTGAAAAAGCCTTCGAACACTGCTGATATGATCACGCAAACCGACATCAACAAAAAGGCCATGCACGAGGCCATTTTGTATTACCTCCGGGAGCGGATCGAAGAGAACAACAACGATATAAAACACATCATCATCACCAACCTCTACGAATGGTTTGTTTTCGATGCCCACGATTTTGAACGCCTTTTCTATAAATCGAACCTCAACAAGGAGTATGTAAAGTGGAAAACCGGCCAGAAGACCAGCGCCAATACCCCGCTTTTCTATACGGAGATTGCCCGCCCTTTCCTGGCCGATTGCGAAAAGGAAATCTCTGCCACCTGGTTCGACCTGCGCGACTATCAAAAAGCGCTTACATCCGAAAAAAAGGACGATGAACGAAAGCTCACCGCCCTCTATAAAATTATCTCTGATGTTACACTTTTAAAAGAGCCTTTTGCCAACGACAGCAACTCGCTCGACCGGAAATTCTATAACGAACTGCTACATATCATCGGTTTGGAAGAAGTAAAGGAGGGAAGCAAAAAGACCATCAAACGCAAAGCCAATCCCGACCATGGTTCTTTGCTCGAGAATACCATTTCTACCCTCGAGTCCAGCGAAAAACTGCACCGCATTGAGAACCGCGAACGCTATGGAGAGAAGGCCCAGGAACAGCTTTTCAATGTTTCGCTCGAACTGGTGATCACCTGGATCAACCGCATTTTATTCCTGAAACTACTCGAAGGCCAACTGGTAAAATACCACCAGGGCAACCTGGATTTTAAATTCTTAAGCCCGAAGTTTATTGCCGACTTCGACGAGCTGAACGAACTCTTTTTCGAAGTGCTGGCCAAACGGGAAAATGAGCGCAAAGATTATATCAATGCCAAGTTCAGGAACATTCCCTACCTTAATAGTTCGCTTTTTGAGCTGAAGCAGGGAAGCCTCGAGGATAATACCATCCTGGTGAGCAACCTGAAGGACAGGTTTAAGCTGCCAGTATATTCCAAAACTGTGTTGTCCGAAAATGGCAAAAAGCTTACCGGCGAACTCTCCACGCTTAAATACCTGCTCGATTTTATCGATGCTTACGATTTCTCGAGTGAGGGCGCTGAGGAAATCCAGGAAGAAAACAAATCCCTTATTAACGCCTCGGTGCTGGGATTGATCTTTGAAAAGATAAATGGCTACAAAGATGGTTCGTTCTTTACGCCCGGGTTTATAACCATGTATATGTGCCGCGAGACCATTCGGAGGGCAGTGCTGCAAAAGTTTGCCGAAGCCAAAGGCTGGAACTGCGAAACTATAGAACAGTTAAAAGATAAAATCGATAACAGGGTAGAAGCCAACGAAATTGTAAACAGCCTAAAAATCTGCGATCCCGCTGTTGGCTCCGGCCACTTCCTGGTATCGGCGCTCAACGAAATCATTGCCCTGAAATCGGAACTCGATATTCTCTTATACCGGAGCAACGGAAATCGGGTAAGAAACTACAGAGTAGAAGTGGTAAACGATGAATTGGTAATTACCGACAAGGAAACCGAAGAAATCTTTGAATATCACCTGAATGAAAAAGGCAAACCCATCGACTACCTTCAGGATCTTCAGGAAACCCTTTTCCATGAGAAACAAACCATCATCGAAAACTGCCTCTTTGGAGTAGACATCAACCCCAACTCCGTAAACATCTGCCGCCTCCGCCTCTGGATCGAATTACTTAAAAATGCCTATTATATATTCCCCGTCGTACAGACGGGCTACAGCCCGTCTCAGTCTGGAGAATGGGCAGCTCCCATTCTCCAGACGCTCCCCAATATCGACATAAACATCAAATGCGGCAACTCCCTTATCAGCCGCTTCCCCCTGGATGCCGACCTGAGCAAAGCCCTGAAATCCATAAAATACAACATAAACACCTATCGAAAGTGCGTGGCCGATTATAAAAACGCCACCAATAAGGACGACAAGCGCAGCCTCGATATTTTAATCAACCAGATAAAAACCGATTTCAAGGACGAGATCCATAAGAACGATCCCAAATACATCCGCCTGAACAAAGTAAAGGGCGAGCTATGGGGATTGACCAACCAGGTACAGATTTTCGAACTAAGCAAAGCACAGAAAGAGGAACAAAACAAAAAACTCGAAAAACTGGCCACCGAGCAAAACAAGCTCGAGCAGGAAATCTCTGAAATCCAAAACAACATCATTTACCGCAATGCTTTCGAGTGGCGCTTCGAATTCCCCGAAGTACTGGACGATAGCGGGAACTTTCTGGGCTTTGATGTGGTGATTGGGAACCCACCGTATATAAGAATTCAAGATTTGATTGCCTCTCAAGAGGCATCTGTTAATTTTTATAATAGCTCATATAAAACTACTGGCGATGGGAATTATGATTTGTATGTTCCTTTTGCGGAAAAGGCAGTTGAACTATTGATGAATAATGGAAGAATGTGTTTTATCATGCCTCATAAATTTATAAACGCAAACTATGGTAAGCAGCTAAGACGATATATCGGAGAAGGTAAACTGTTAGAAAAATTCGTCCACTTTGGAGCTTCACAGGTATTTGAAGATGCCTCCACTTATACAGGTTTGTTTTTTATTTCCAAAAAGGAAAATGTTCAAGTAGAATATTGTATCCTGGATGATCTTGAAACATTCCGTAATGGAGCAATTCCATTATTTATGAAATCACCAAGTAATTTACTAACGTCTGAACAGTGGATATTTCTTGATTCAGCTGAATCAAACTTATTAAATAAGGTTCAAAGTTGGTCTGATACTTTAGAAACCAAAACTGATCGAATTTTCCAGGGACTAAAAACCAGTGCGGATAAAATATATATCCTTGAGTTGTTGAAAGATATTGGCGAATACTATGAAGTAATTTGTAAAGAGAACAACAAAACTTACCAATTAGAAAAGAAATACTTGTTCCCGTTAATAAAAGGAGGTAACAGTAGTGCCTTTAACATTAAGGAAACTGACTTATTATTGCTATTTCCCTATTTTAATGAAACACTTATCCAAGAAGATAAAATTAAAAATGAAGCTCCAAATACATGGGAATATTTACAGGAACATAGAAGATATTTAGAGTCTAGAGAAAATAATTCTTTTATCGGCCAAAATTGGTTTGCTTTTGGCAGAAACCAAGCTATATCCGTTATTAGAAAACCAAAAATATTCACTCCTGATATAGCACCTTACCCAAGATTCTCTTTTGATATAGAAGGTCAATTCACTTTTACTGGGGGTGTTGCCGGAGGATATGGAATAATTCCTAAAAGTGAGAGCGATTATTTGTTTTTGCTTGCAATTTTAAATAGTAAAGTTGCATTTTGGTTTATTACAAAAACTTCTACACAAATGCGAGGAGGTTGGTATAGTTTTGAATCAAGATATATAAAAAATATACCTATCCCCATTCCTACGGAAAGTCAAAAGGGCCAAATAGATACAATTGTTGCTCAAATCATGAAGAGTAAAAAAGAACAAAACACCGAAACAGCTAAAGTCAATGAAACTCAAATAAATCAATTAGTTTATGAAATCTATGGATTGACTGAGGAAGAAGTAAAGATTATTGAATCTTCAATCTAATAAACTGGGAACAAATTCAAAACCGTCGCTATTGAAATACTATATAAATTCTCTATCTGTGCGATTAAATAATTTACCATGGACAAATTCGAAATAGATATAGACCAAGAACTTGATCGATTTGGCGAACATATAAAACCTGATTACAATAATCACATTATTTTATCTGGAATTTTCGGTATTGGAAAAACCTATTTTATCAAAAAATTTTTCGAGGTAAATCCAGAACATGAGTTGATTTATTTAACCCCGGTCAATTATGTAGTTTCTCAGAATGAAGATATTTTTGAATATATCAAGTATGACATTCTATTCGAGCTTTTTAGGAAAGATCTCGATTTCGAAAAATTGGAGTTCTCGAGGTTATTAACTTCACAGATGTTTATTTTGAATAAACCTATGGAAATTATCAGAACGCTATTAAGTTCTGCCTCAAAGTTGGATAAAACTGTTGATATAATATTAAATCCTTTACTTAAATTATACAAAAATTACGAAGAATACCATAGTAAGCTCCAGAAAGATGAAATAAGTGAAATAGAATCCTTTTTTAAGAAAATTGAAATAGATAACGGCCCTTACAAAATAGATCATATTTCTAAAATAATCACCCATACAATTGAAGCAATTGCTAATACCGGGAAAAAAGTGATTCTTGTAGTAGATGATATGGACAGAATTGATCCTGAACATATTTTTAGGTTATTTAATGTTTTTGCTTGTCATTTGGATTGTAATCCAGGATCAAAAAATAAATTCGGTTTAGATAAAATTATTTTTGTTTGTGATATTGAAAATATTAGAAATATATTTCATGCAAAATACGGCGCGAACGTTGATTTTACAGGGTATATCGATAAATTCTATAGCCAAGATGTTTTTCATTTCGACATAAGGAATTCAATAGAACAAAGCATTACCAAGATATTTTCAACTATCTCAATTACAAATCCTGGGTACGGCAAAATATTCAATCCAAAGGATAAAGATTTGGGATTAACCAAAACCTTAACTGATATTTTAGGATATATGGTTTATGTCAAAGCAATCAATCTAAGAGCATTTGTGAAACTAATAAATAAGCCCCGAACTATGGATAGTTATGGAATTCTTTTTTATGATCGATTTGTTCCGACTAAAAGTTATTGTTTGGGTATTGCTTTGGTATTTGATTTCTTGAGATGGGTTTTTGGAACAGACAAAAACTTAGAAACTGCTTTAATTAAATGTGAGGAATTAAACCTCAAGATGGTAGAATCTAGTACAAATATGTTTTGGAGTATTGGATTCATGTTAACAGTTCTAGATTATGAAAAACATAATTTTCAAGACGGCATATACAATTATGATAATAAAGATCTTAATATATCTATTGAATATGAGATTAAGCATTATGGAGATTGGCATGATCAAATCTCAGGCATTTCCAAAAAAATCACCTCCTATCTTAACCATGAGGGTGAAATTAAAATCATCCCCTATTTTTCACTTTTGCGTCTTGCTTATGAAAAAATGAAAAGATATAAAAAGACATTTAATTAATTAACTCCATGAAAGAATATGAATTCTTCCTGATTTCTGTAGATCAAAAAGTAAATGGTACTATAGCCTTTCATAGAATCTAAGTTTTTAATGAATATTTTCCAGCAAATTGTCTGTATTTAGCAAAAAATATAAGTAAATGAAGATTCAATAATGTTTTAATGCTGCAGGCCCAAATGCCTGAAAAAAGCTCTATGACGAATTTTCGCATTTTCGAGAAGCTGTTCGAACGAGGTTACCTCAATATATAATGAAATATCTTCAAAATAACGGTATAATGTACCGGAAGATGTTTTTCTATAGCCACCACCAAAGCCCATCAGATAACTCTCTAAATCTGGGGTAACATCACAAACAATATAACCAAATTTCGGTGTTTCCTTTTTTATTTTTAGAAATCGACCTTGGTAATCTTTAGCTTTACTTAAAGACAGATCCTCAAAATAATTAATTACCTGTTTATCTATTTTTCGTTCTTCGGCATTAAATTCTCGTCCAGGTCTTTTAAACTCAAAAACTATCAATGATGAAAACGAATCTGCTGAGTAAGCCCATGGAAATTCAAAAATTATTAAGTCCGTTTCCTTATTTGATTCAGAACTGATTGTCGGATTGGATTTAATTTTTTGATCAGAACTAACATATGAATGGTATGTTAATTTTTCATCTAAAAGCCAAAGATTATGATCATTATAGGAGATTGAATCACTGTCCCCGCCCATTGGGAAAATAATATTATGTAAATCTTTTTCCAAATTATACTTCTTACTCTTTTGATCCCAGTTCAACAATTTCTCAAATAAATTTATGATAGCCTTCCTTCTTATTACATAATGGGCCAATTTACTTTGAGAAAAGTTATTTTCTTCAGCAAGTATTGCTTTTAATTCTGTATGAAACTCATCATAATTTGTAATTCTCTTTTTGTCAAGAAACCTATTTAATTTTTTTGTATGTTGCTTTTCCAGGGTAAAATTTAATTTATGAAGAGCCTCATCAATTTTATCACTGCTAAGGTTAGGGGATAAATGCTTAAAGTTGTCAGACTTTCCTAATAAATGGCGATACTCAACTCCACCTTCAAACATGATATAATTTCTAACTTTTTCCAGCGTCTGATTACATACTGTCTCAATGACTTTTGAGTATTTTTTTTCGATTTCAACTTGCACTGAAGCTAATATTTCTTCTAACGACAAAACATAAAACACATCTTTTTCATTGGATGCTTTAGGAAATCTAAACGCATTTCGAGTGGAAATTACATTTTTGTCGAGGTATTCTCCTGTAACATATACGGATATATAATACTTCCCTTTAGTATCTTCAAAAGGGTTTTCAAGAGATGGAATGATATCTTCAATATTCACTTTCTCAACTTCCCTATTATTTCCACAAAAGTGAATCCTGTTAGTGCCTCGTTCTCGATATTTTTTTAAAAAATCTAATTTGAAGAGCTGACGAGATTCTCCCAATGCAACAACTTTAGGCTTTCCATCTGTGCTAGTATAGTTCTTATATACATCATTTAGGTCTATTGTCCTATTATCTAAGTCATCAGTAATTAAACACCTTGGCATTGTTTCATTCAAAAAATAAATAAGGCAATGATCTACAATCTTCTCTGCAATAGATTCTTTTGATATTTTTGTTTTATCGATAAAATTAAGATGATATTCATCCATATCTACTATAGTCCCAGCATGCTTACTTTCAGTTATAATAGGACTTCCAATTATTTTAAGTTCCTCTTTGACATCAAATTGGAAATTTCTTTCCATAAAAACCCCATCATTTTTATATGTGCTTTTAACAAGCATTTTATTAAAAGCTGCTAAAACTGTAAATCTTCCTACTCCTTTTCCTCCCTTTTCGAGTTTATGTTCCGCATATTCTTCATCAAATGCTTCCAAATGCTTGTCCGTAAATCCTATACCATTATCGGAAACTTGAAAACCCCTTATTGAAGGTAGTTCAGCTTCAAATCCGTTACTATTCAGGCTCGTCTGAGATTTGTCTCTAATTATGTTGATTCTTATTAAACCATTTGGATTATTTGATTCCTCAATAGCATGTATACCATTCACAATTACCTCAAAAAGGGGAAGTAAAAATTCTCTAGCCTGTAAATTTATTTCTCCTACTTTTCTTTTGACATTGACTTTCATAAAGGTAATATTAGAGGAATGATTAATTATTTATCAAAATTCAGTTGGTTTAAAGTAAATCAAAATGATCATATAACAAAAAAGATAGCAATGGAAAATTAAATGAATTTCCAATGTCAGCCTTTAAATGGAAAGAAATCTTCAAACCTATCCACAAAAAATGCCTTTTCGTAATTCTTGGTCACCTCTTCAAAAGTCTTCTTCGGTTCACCAAAAGCCTTAATCAATTTCTGCTCCACCACATCCAAAGGTACTTCCAGGTAATTAAACCCATCTAACGGATGCGAATTATCGGCCAGGTATATTACCCTGTCACCTCCCAAAGCAAAGAGAACCTGATAATAATATTTTCGCCACTCGAGACGGTCTTCGTCAGTCATCTCAAACCATTCCCGATACCTGCACGATGGGCTAAAGGACATAAGGGTATAAGCATCCATCCACAAATGCAGCTCAAACGGCCCATCAAAGGTCAGGAATTTGTCCCAAGCAAAATTGAAATATTCATCTTCCGGAAAAAATGTCCATTCATTCTTTTCGTGAATTAGCGCAATTGTATGGGGGTTATTGCTATTTTCCCATAATGCCGTTTCTTTCAAAAAAGCTGCATTTTCAAATTTAATCCTATCGAGTTTTTCTTTAATTTCATTGGCAAGTACTTCGTATGTCTTATCCTTAAATTCAATTTTGTGGTTACCAATAGGGCAAAGCGATGTTCCCATGTAAGGACTTTTGATTTAACAAACAAATTTTGAACATATAAAAATTAAGAATAAAACTTTTTTATTTTATCCCGTTCGCCTGAAATCCAAACAATATCGTTCCATTCAAATACTGTGGACGATATGGGGTTAAAAATCTGATTATTGTTACGTTCAATGCCTAAAATCAAGCCATTGGTTTTTTCCCGAATTCCAGACTCTTCTATAGTCAATCCTTTAAGTTTGTTATTTTCATCAACATATATACTGGTTATTACAATATCCTCAATGGAACTTTCTACCGGGTTTGAATTTGGGTTAGCATCAAAAATTGGTTTAAAAATTTGCATCTGTTCTTCGGTTGCAATAATCCCAACTTTATCATTTGGAAAAAGCTTACTCGATCTGGAGGGCGTGAATATTATATCATCACCTCTTTTGATGTATGCCAGATTAATACCATATTTTTCCCTCCAGGCAAGTTTTTGTAGCCGTTTACCAATAAATTCCGCATAAGGCCTAACTTTTAATTCTACAATATGGGCATCCCAGGGCGATATGTTTAACGAATCAGTCAGTTCCCGTCTAATTCTTCGTGAACCACGGTTGATATCGGTATCATCGGTATTAAGATTGGAGAAAAACCTGTTTTCAATCCGGTTGTAATACTTACTCACTTGTTTTGAAAATACAGCCAAAATAATGACTACCAAGGGTACTAAAACAAAAATAGCAGTTAAAGTCGGGAATATTTCCTTTACTAAATAACCAATGATTAAAATGCCAATGATAACCCTTAATAGTTCAGTTATTAACAATGGCCCACGAATATATTTACTGTTTGCCCAAAGTTCTCTGTAAGCGCTATTTTTAAGTTTGCGGGCCATAACTCCCCACAAAAAAGGGAAAGTAAAAAGAAACGTAATGGTGAATGTTGTAAAGTTTACTAATTGAATATTATTTATAAAACTTTGCAATACTGGTTTCAAATAATGAATTGATACAAGTATCAGAGTTACTGAAATTGTACCATTTATAAGAACAGTGGAAGCGTATGTTTTAAATACCTTTTTCCAGTTTTTTTCTGCCCGGATAGTTTGAGTAGAATGGGCATAACTGTTTATTGCCTTAAGCCATCGGGCTGGCAGGTTTTTTTCGATAAAGCTGTAAGTTTTATCTGAAAACTTGATCATATAAGGTGTAGTAAAAGTTGTGATTGCGGAAGCCCCCACTGCTACGGGGAATAAAAAATCGCTTATAACGCCCAATGATAAACCCAGTGTAGCTACAATAAAGGCAAATTCGCCAATTTGAGCCATACTCATCCCTATCTGAACAGATTGCTTTAGCGGTTGACCTGAGATTAGCGCCCCTCCGGTTGTACTGATAAGTTTCCCGAAAACAGTAAGCAAAGTTACCGCTACAACGGCCCATTTATGCTCTACAATTAAAGTGGGATCAATCATCATTCCTATCGAAATAAAAAATACGGCGGCGAATAAATCCTTTACTGGCTTAATTAAATGCTCTATCTTCTCAGCCGATGTAGATTCGGCCAGGATAAACCCCATTAAAAATGCACCAAGTTCGGCAGAAACACCAACCTTTGTTCCTAAAACTACCATTCCAAGGCAAAGCCCTATGTATAAAATTAATTGTATTTCGGGATTAAGGATGTTTTTTGCTTTTCGAAGGAAGGTTGGCAGAATAAATATTCCCAATACAAACATGATTATCAGAAATAGAGGCAGTTTAACTATTGTAAACAAAAGCTCATTGCCCGAAAAGTTCTGAGCCAACGCTATGGTTGGTAGCAATACCAGCATCAAAATCACAACAATGTCTTCAACAACCAAAATTCCAAAAACTATTTTTGTATAATGCAGAGTTTTAATACCGAGGTCGTCGAATGCTTTAATGATTATGGTTGTGGAAGAACTTGCCAGCATACCGCCAAGAAAAATACTGTCCATGGTAGACCATCCCAATATTTTTCCTAGTGTATAACCTGTAATAGTTATAAAAACTATTTCCACCAAAGCCGTGATTGAAGAGGCCCCGCCTATGTGAGCTATTTTCTTTAGATTAAATTCAAGTCCTAAACTGAACAACAGAAATATAACACCTATTTCAGCCAGGGTATGTACATTATCAATGTCTGCAACCGTGGGTATTATAGAAATGTGAGGCCCCACAAGGAACCCCGCAATAATATAACCAAGCACTATAGGTTGTTTGATGCTCTTGAATAGTATTGTAGAAATTGCTCCAACAATAAGGATAAGCGCTAAATCTTCTATCAGTTTTGGCAGATGTTCCATTGTTTATTCGATTTTTAGTATTAACACAAGAACCTAAACATAGGTTCTTGTGTTAAAAGTTTATTCCTCCAAATTTACTTTTCAATTGCCTTATTAACAATAGAAACCCATTTCTCCGCTAATTGCAGTTCACCGGATAATTGGAGACTATCATACTCATTATTGTAGAATTCTAAATATGTTGCAGGCTTATCCTTTTCCCTGAAGGAAATCTCCAGTTTGACACTTTCAATGATTGTCTGTTTATTTTTACCCTCACCTGCTGTTCTTGTGGCATTATTAAGGCTTACTTTTCTGACGCCGGATAAATCAATGCTCGTTTGAGCCTCCTGGTCATTTGTTTTTCTGATAAAGAAAAGCCATAATTTAACAGGATCAATAGCTATTTTGGTATTCGAACGATTACCTGTCCAATAATCTGGCGAAGATAATGTACAGTCTTTCTCAGAAGCTAATTTATACAGGTCTGCTAAGGCCTCTTCTTTCTTTTTTTTAATGTTTCTATTTATTAATATTGAGCATAGAACACATAATAATATAATTCCGATTAATATAATTATCGCTGTTAAATCCATTTGTATAGTTTTAAAATTAAAATAATAAGTCAAAATTCAAGAATGTCTTTGGAAACTAAATGGATTACCAGAAATCGTGAAAGGGAAAAATGATATTGCTTAATTTTAACTTATTTATTACCAGAACACTCCAATAGGAATGTTGGAAATAAAAGTAATTGCACAATAATGCTATTGCTGAATTATTAGTGTATGCATAGGAACAACTAATTACTCTTACCGATTGGGAAGAAAAATTAAAATTATTATAAGTTATTTCAGCGGTTAAGCTGTTGCGCTTTAATTCTGAAATAAGAGAAACTGAAGATTTTTCGATAGGAACATTATCGCGCTCGAATTTTGAGAAAATACTGCCACAGCCACTAGTATAGAGACTTATAATAAAAAGTATGGCTTTTATGTACAGAATTTTTTCCATTTAAAAAATTACCTATTTTACAGAATGCCTAATAAATTAATGTAATGAATAATTCTCCATTCGGATTATTATAAAAGAATATCTTGTTCTCACGAGCTAACCAGCCAAGTGCTATAAAGAAGTTATTTGTATCCAGTTTTGTCTTTTTTACTAATTCAGATAAACTGGTTTCTCCTTCTGAATCTAAATTTTGCCAAATTTTTCCGGCATTTTGTCCTATTAATTTTATGTCCATATCAATTAATTATTTGTAAATATTGAATATAAAATACAGTCTTAACTAAAGACTGTTGTAGCAAGAAGACAGGCTATAAAACCGACTATTAACGAAGCTAAAATATAACTGCTAATAAATTCAATCTCCATATCTTCGTTTTTTTCTAAAAAATATTTAACAATCCCTTTCATAAGCATCTGAATTAATGGTTAATAAATAGCTTAATCAACCCTGTTTTGGATTGAAAAAGTTTTAGTAAAAATTCAAATGTTTAAAGGGATCTCAGATTCTGAGGATACAAATAAGCTTTAGGATTGAAGCATTTACTGGAAAATCGAAATAATTGCCTGTGAAAAGTTCAGGAAGTGATGATGTTATTTCAATTGTTGAATTAGGTGAAGTTTTCCCAATAAAAGCTTTACAAATTATATTTGGATGGGGAACATGCTTTGATGTTTGTGTAAAAGTATAATTTACAATACTTTTTAAGGAGGTGTATTTAACAGTATTTTCCTTTTGGAAGCTTGAAGCAAAAAAATCCGCTGAAGGGTAAGACAGGCGAGTATATACCAACAATGTCAGTATAAAAAATACAACTACAAGATTTCTATTTTGTCTAATCCCTGTCATTATTTATCCCATTTTTACAAATTTACAAAAAATAGCTGACTTAACAAGTTAGTAACTTCCTGGTCTTTGAACATCAGAAAGGATTTAATGTAACTGCAATTATGAATGAAGATGAAAGCTTTGACTGGTGATTTCCGATGATCTGAAGTAATCATATTTTTCTTCATTGAAAGGATAATCCCAACAGCCAAGACTATGATAAATATTTCCACCAAAACCGGTTTTAAATTTGTATAAACCGTATAAAGGATGTGACCTGTCGGCATTTGGTGCAACTCCGAACATATCATATTCCGTACATCCTTTTTCTTTCGAAATTTTAATTGCTTCCCATTGCAAAGCATAGGGCGCCATAAGATTCCGGCTCCTGCTTGATGACGCGCCGTACAGATATGCCCCTCGGTTACCCGAAACAATCAGAAACATCGAGGCTAAAGGAACTTTGTCCTGCTCGGCAATAAGTAATTGAACTTCAGCGGGCGACTTTGTGTTGTCGGCCTTTGCGGTCAATAATGCTTCAAAATATTTGATGTCGTTTAGGTATATTTTATTCCGCAGCGCAGTTTCCTTGTACAAACTATACCAGATATCAAGACTTTCGATATTTGCTCTTTTAACATTTACACCTTTGCGGTGCGAAAGATGTATATTATATCTTGTTTTAGGTTTCATCCTGTTAAGAATAATACTGATATCAGGTTGCAAGTTGAGAAATATGGTATTGGAGGGAAGAATGTTCGTATAAGCTTTCCTGAAATTTTTATTGTATGTATTATAATTAAACCTTATTTCCTGAGAATATTCGGGCGGCTCTCCCAGCCATTTTCCTTCACAACCATAAAAGCTGTCATCTTTTACCCAATACGATTCCCAACACAGATCATATCTGATCATTATGCAGTTTTTCGGTAAATAAGACCGCAAACTTTCAGATAATTCTTCAAGAAAGCTTGCTTGGAATTCCTGGACAGGTTCTAATTCCGGGCCATATGGAACATAAGCAATACATTCTGTTTTATTAATTTGTCGTATAATCACAAGTACATCCGAATTTATTACATAATCCGAAGTTACATTGTAATATAGGCTTCTTCTGCTCGCTTCAAAATTAAGAGCAATCGTATTTAACCCTAATTTTTTCTTTACAACCGACCAGAAAGCTGTTTGTTGTACAATAGGAGTATTATTGAGTTCAGCTACGTCTTTCTTGTATAAATTTGTTATCATTTCGCATTAAATCTTTACTACATTACTTCAAATTGTTTGCGGAAATTCACGGCATGTATGGCAGCTTCAAGAACGCATGGGTACACCTCTGCCCGTTTACATAACAGTTGAACGCCATCTGAAACAAAATGATAGAAATCACGATCCTGGAGTGCCAGCGGTGATAATTTCACTGGAAATCCAAAGTCGTTTAACCAGTCCGAAACCGTTAAATCAATAGGTATTTCAAATTTTGTCAACCCCAACGTTTGAAGAAAAACACGGGCTTCACATGCGTCGAAACCTTTAAACATTGTGTCAATGTAATCAGCTATTTCTCTTTCGGCCTTTTTACTTTCTTTTATGCACAACTTCCTGATAAGCCTGTCTACCAATTCCCAATTTGAAGATTCCAGCAAATCAAAATTATAAGCAAAATACTCCGGCATTTTTTTTAGATCTAATGCTAATCCATGATTTTTTAAGGTCTCTGAAGCATAGCTCTTTATATCCTGAATATCCTTAATTGTTAAATACTGGAAATTGTAACGAGCGGAGGTAGTTATCGAGTCAATATGTAAATAATTATCTGGCTTTAGACTTGACAATAGCAGGCTGTGTAACAGCGAATATAGTATCGTGTCTCTGTTTATCAGTAAACCCTGGTAATTAATATTTCGGGCAATACGATTTGCTATATATTCACCTGATTGCTGGTTTACAAAATCAGCAATCTTTCTTATATCATCTTCATTAATATTCCAATCTATTTTCATTTTTTTATCTAATTATATTAACATATAAATAATTTCTTCAGATCCATTTTAATGCAGCTTTCAAAGAAGAAAAAATTTCACATATTATATTTTTTTCTTCATAGCATTTAAATAAGGTTGCCCAAACTACTTGTTTAGGAGTTTGAGTAATTAATGCAATCTTCTTTGTTCGTGAAGGATTGGTAAATGATCGTAATATTTTAAAGTATAACTTAATTTGCTTATGAGTTCTTTTAGTAATAATAATTTCTGAATTCCTTAAATCTATAATTAAGTTAAGATCTGGGTCTAATGTACCTCCTTTTATATCAATACTATTAAATTCAACAAATTCATCAATTTTATATATGTTTTCATTTAACTCATATACATAGTATTTATCTTTAATCACATGATATTTTAAATGTTTATTCATTTTAATTGCATACAACAATAGCGCCTTACAAATAACGATACAGTATTATATTTCTCTCAACATAATTACTATTCTATTATATCAAAAGCCGGAAATGATCCCGGCTTTTGAATTGACCTATATAAACCTAAACATGAAAAGTTAACTTGTTATGCATACTGCTAGCTCCTTTTCCATTTCAATAAATTGTATTTTATTTTCTCTCGCCAACCACCCTAACGCAAGGTATATATCCTTAATATCTTTCTTTGTTGCTTTTTTTAGATCAACAATCTTAACATTTCCCTTTTCATTTAAAAGCTGCCAAATTATTCCGGCATCGCTTCCTATTTTTCCTTTTTCCATGATAATGAACTTAAGTTAATTAATGCTCAATATTTGTAATTGAATTTTCCTGTTTCCTTCGAAACAATCTATTGTTGTTCCTGATTTTTGTGCAAAGAGTGCCATTCCAACAGCCGAAAATACTGATAACTTCAAATTTCTTAATTGCTCTTGGTTGGGGTACACTAACTGGATGTGAAGAATTTCTCCGGTTAAAATATTTTTAAATGTTACATGCGAACCCATTATTACAATATCATTCGGTATTTCGCCGTCCTTCTTCCTTATCGCTCGCCCGATTTCATATTTGAAAAGCAGGTACGATGAATTAGTGCTAAAAGGATATTTCTTTTCAAAATACTTGAAAACCAAGTTTAAATTCTTATAATCCGTTTCTGTTATCATCCTTCTTTTCAGAAATAAGGTCTTAAACCAGTAAATTGTATAAATCTGTTTTTTTACAAGTTGAAGTAACCTATAATAAATCCTCTCCATTAGCTTCCGGTTGATAGATCACCTTTTCGATTTGTACTCTTTGTTCTCCTTTCGGAGCCTTAAAAGTAACAATGTCTCCGGCCCTGTACCCTAATAAGGCACAGCCCAGCGGCGAAAGCACGGAAATCAGTCCCTTCGGGAAATTAGCATTTTGAGGATATACCAACCTCAATTCCATTGATTTGCTGCTATCCAGAAAAACAACATTCATCACTGAATTCATGGTTACGAAGTCAGGAGTTATTGACTTCGAATCAACTTTTATGGCTTTCTTTAATTCAAGACCAAGAAATTTTAGATACGCTGCATCCACGTTCCTGTTATCGCGTAAATTCTGGATTAGATTATTCAGCCTTAAATAATCCAATTGCGTTACTGTTATTGTAACATCCTTTTCTAAGATATCTGCTTTTCTTGCCATACTCATTATATTTTGTAACCGGAACTGCTTATTCCCGGTTAAACTTTTATTTAGCTATTTTTACTTTTTTATAAAAAACTTAAATCCGACACAAAAATAAAACGAATACGTTTTATATTTGCATCGGATTCGATACAAAGGTATAAACTTTTTTTAAATAAAAAATGGGTGGCAAGTATAATTCAATAAAAAGGTTAATAGAGCTTTGGGATGCCTATGAGGAAGAGACCAACCAACAGGAATTACTTGAATTCGCCGATTGGTTAATTTCAAAACTGAAAGAAAAGCCGGAACTCAATGTAAAATACAACCGGAAAATGAATAAAAATGATGAGTCTCATAATTCATTATTATTTAAAAATATGGACGAGCCATCACGGTTTCTGGAATATACTTCAAGAATTTCCCGGCTACACGATTTTTACATCAAGAAATTTTTTACCGACTTGCCTATAAACAACAGGCTCGAATATCTTTTCCTATATTCTGTTAATGCTAAGAAAGAAGCAAAGAAAACAGAATTGATCAATATGCACCTGGTTGATTATACAACAGGAATGGATACAATAAAAAGGTTGGTAAATAATAATTTACTCGCAGAAACCCCGGATGAATCTGATAAACGCGCAAAATTATTGGTGATAACTGATAATGGTAAGCGTTTGCTTGAACAAGCGGGCAAGAAAATTACAGATGAAATTCAAATGTTTCTCTCTTGCATAAGTTCGAATAAATGGAAAAAGACCATTTCGGTCTTTGAGGAGATTAACGATTTTCACTCAGAGATCTATCGCACCCACAACGACAAAACACCCGCCGAACTATTAAACCTGATGGATTCTTTGAAGCATTTATACAGGTAGTATAAAGTTTAAAATGCAGCAAGATTTAACACCAATCAGCACTATATAACCATCCTGCTAATTATTTGTTAATGTTCTATTAAATTGAATATTTGCCCAGAAATGTTTACAAAAAGAAGAATCTATGACCCGGAAGATCCAGAGGAAAAGTATACCGTACTAGTAGACCGGCTTTGGCCTCGTGGAATATCGAAGGAGCAGGCAAACTGGAACGAATGGATGAAGGAAATATCCCCCAGTGAAGATTTGCGAAAATGGTTTGGTCATGATCCTAATAAATGGCTTCAATTCAGTAAAAAATACAAAGAAGAATTATCCGGTAAGCAAAATGAATTGACAAAATTGGCGGAGCTCCAAAAGAAATATGGTACCATAACCCTGCTGTTTGCAGCTAAAGACACAGAACGAAACAATGCAACCGTATTGAAGGAATATCTGGAGTCGCTTTAAACCGTTGCTTTTAGAGAGGGGGATAAATAGAACGTCCCCCTCTGTAGAAACAAACATGATAAAATATCCCTATTGCTTATTTACCAATCGGCCCCGGTTCTTTTACCTTTTTCATAAGATTGTCGTTCCATTCGCCTGACACCTTTATTTCCGCTATGGCACCTAATGTAAAAGCCTCAATTAAATTGTGGTTTAGGTAAACATACATTCCAGGCTGCCGGAACTGGTATAAGGCAGCCACAGCCGATCCACCTGCAACCGGCCATGTTTCATAGTTTGTCACCGGTTTATCGTTAAATGAGCCACCAGGCCAAAATAAGTCAGCATGACCACCCACTATGTGAATTCTCGTATCTCTGTTTGCCTGCGAGGTGATAAACAAAACTTTTTCTCCTACATCTACCTGCAAAGCGTTACTTCCCGTTAAAGAATTTTCCATGCCATTAAATACCAGATGGCTTGGGATAAGACTTTTCATTTTCGCGGTAAGATCTCCAAAGCCGGCAGCGGGTGAGTCGTATTCTTTATATTTTCCGTTTTCTTCTTTGGTCAGATAGAAATCCTGTTCGCTAATGTAAAAAGCTTTGTCGTACTTAACAGGGTTTCCCAGCTCATCTTTGAGGCCTTCCCTGGGCAGAACCATAATGGCTCCGTTCATTCCCGATACAACATGCAAGGGGACCATAATTCCGCCCGGGGCGCAGTGGTAGACAAATACTCCGGGTTTTGTAGCTTTAAAAATAAAGGTAGCTTCTTCGCCCGGGTTAACAAGGCTTAGATCTCCTCCGCCCATCGCGCCGGTTGCTGCATGAAAATCAATATTGTGCGGCATCGAATTCTTGGCCGGATTCACCAAGGTTAGCTGAACATAATCATTTTGATGTACTACAATCATAGGCCCTGGAACAGTTCCGTTAAAAGTGAGCGCCCAGGTTTTCACGCCTGGAGCAATTTCAATGATTTTTTCGTCCACAACTAGCCTTACATCCACAATTACTTCACTGTTCTTTTCAACTACCTGTTCATGCACAGGTAAGGCCGGAGGAGCTACCATTTCCTGTGTTATATGTTTCATGTTATCGGAAGAAGTGGTGCCGGTTTCCTTAAACACAGATGTTTGTTGATCCTTGTTGCTGCATCCTGCCGCAATAAAGAGTATTATGGAAACTATTACTATATGTTTCATATCCTTAGTTTTTAGATTTATTTTTCAAACGTACTTTCATGCTTCGTTTATTTCCGGGTCAGTATTGCTTTATGATCAGTAATTTTGTTTGCAAGTGCCTGAACCGTTTTTTCCGAAACCATTTTAAAAAATGTTTCTCTTACTTTGGAGTAATCATCATGTAACGGGCATGGATTTTCGCTGTCGCACGACTTTAAGCCGAAACCGCAACGCGAAAAAAATTTTTTACCTTCTAACAGGCTAACAATATCATATAATGGTAAAGGGTTCTCCGGCTTATCAAAAAAGAACCCTCCACCCCGGCCTTTCATTGAAGATATAATACCATCGCGAGTTAAGGTGCGGAGTATTTTGGCTGTAAATTGTTCAGGCGAATCTATCTCCAGTGAAATCTCCTTAAAACCAGGCCTCTTTCCAGCCTGGTTCTGAAGATATATATATACCAGTGCCCTGATGGCATATTCCGTTGTCTTTCCCAGCATGGTTACTTTGCAAATTCGATTTTCGAACCAATTTCCATAATTACCACCGCCTTAAAGGTAGATATTATTGACAGGGTATGGTTTATCATAGCTGGTATAACAAAGGTATCACCTGCTTTTAACAAATCTTCACGGTTATCTATGTTAAGCACTGCACTGCCTTCCTGAACTATAATTACCGCTTCCCGTGTGCTGTAATGCAGGGGCATTTGCATCCCTTCGTTGCCTGTCACTTCCAGAACCTTCAAAGATGCTCCGTTTTGCAAGGTGACCAGTTTTGGATAATTTTCCCCGCCTGTTTCCCCGTAAAATTGCTTTTCTATTTCAAGGGCCGAGGGAAACAGAATATTATTTTCCAGGTGGATATGACGGTGTAAGTCCTGTTCAAAGTCCTTCAGTTCTTTAATGGTAACCTCGTATGTGGTACATGCATCATCAGGCAGGGTGTAATTATCCGATAGTTTCGAAATTTCTGCAAACCTGTCGCCTTCATTCTGATGTTCGGCCATCATCATCGCAATGGGATTGGCTACAGAACCAAACGGCGCTTTAGGTAACGAAGAATGTGTTTTACGTGCAGCCTCAAGCCGTTTTATATAAGGAAACAGCATTAACTCCTCCTTTTGCATGTGCATTGTAAGCTCTCCCGCCGAAATATGAAACAACCTTTGTATTTCAGCAAGCTCGGGATGGTTTGTCCCATGAACCTTGGCAATCTTTTCGAGATTCTTTTCCAAAAAAGGAACTTGTTCACGCACATAGGCATGATGCTTCTTTACAATGTGGTCGCTTAATTCTGCTAACGACAGACTGTTAATATATTCCGTATCCTCATCGGGTTGTGCAGCTATATTGTTAAGTTGCGCGATAAGCTTCTCCTGGTTAAGTCCTTTTTCCTTGCAAGCATCGGTAATGGCTTTATTACCTCCGCAACAATAATCAATATTATGAGCCTGAAAAATCTGAGCAGTCTTATAATTCTTTTTTACTACGTCTTTTACAATGGTATCTTCAAGTATATTCATAACTACGTTTTTTGAATTTATAAGACAAAATTACAAAATAAATGGATATAAAGGTCTTTTTATACATAAAAGATGTATCTTTGTATGAAGAAACCAATAATTTTATTTTGATATGATTACACATAATTTAGGATATCCAAGGATTGGCAATCAAAGAGAATTAAAAAAAGCAGTTGAAGGGTACTGGTCGGGAAAGAATACAGACGACCAAATAATACAAACCGGAGCTGCTATTAGAAAAGCTAATTGGCTATTACAAAAGGAAGCAGGAATTGATTTGGTACCATCGAACGATTTTTCTTTTTACGACCAGGTGCTGGATATGGCTTTTACAGTAAACGCAATTCCCAAACGTTTTAAGCAACTAACCAGTTCATCCGGTTCAAAAACTGACCTGTATTTTGCCATGGCCAGAGGATATCAGAAGGATAACATTGATATAACTGCAATGGAGATGACAAAGTGGTTTGATACCAACTACCATTATATTGTCCCTGAATTTTATAAGGACCAAAGTTTTGAACTCCATGATAAGAAATTTCTTAACGAATTTTTAGAAGCCAAACAGCTCGGAATAACAACGAAGCCTGTTTTATTAGGCCCCGTATCATTTCTTCTGCTTGGTAAAGAAAAGGAAGATGGTTTTAACCGCATTGATCTTATAGACAACCTTTTGCCTGTGTATTGTGAAATCATATCAATTTTAAGCAGGAATGGGGCTGCCTGGATACAGTTTGATGAACCCTGCTTAGCGATGGATTTAAATTCTGACCAAAAGTTAACCTTTTTAAAAGTTTATGAAAAATTAAAGTCGGTGGCTCCAACAATCAATATTATGGTAGCAACCTATTTTAACGGCCTGCTGGACAATACTTCCTTAGCGCTTAGTTTGCCGGTTAAAGCTTTTCATGTGGATTTGGTCAGGGATCCCGATCAACTGGATACTATTCTGGATCATGCAGGTAGTGAAATGATTATTTCTCTGGGTATTGTGGATGGCCGGAATATATGGAAAAATAATTTTGAGAATTCACTGAAACTTATCCACAAGGCCCTGAAGGCATTAGGAACCGACAGGGTAATGGTTGCTCCATCCTGTTCTTTATTGCATGTACCGTGCGATCTGGACTTAGAAACCAATACCGGAATTTTATCTCCCGAAATAAAACAATGGATGTCGTTTGCAAAACAAAAAATTGATGAAGTTGTAAACCTCCGTAAAATTGCAACCAATGACGGAAATGCTGAAACAAACCTGATTCTGGCTTCAAATAAAAAAGCAAATGACAGCCGCAAAACTTCACCACTCATAAATAATCAGGCTGTAAAGGAAAGAATGTTGCATATCCGGGATTATGAATCAATGACAAGGATGACATTCCCTTTACGCAAAAAAATCCAGCAAAAAAGCCTCAGCCTACCGGTTTTTCCAACAACAACCATAGGTTCATTTCCTCAGACTTCCGAAGTAAGGTTGTGGCGTGCAAAACTGAAGAAAAAGGAGATTAACGAACAGGAATATAACTCCTTTATCTGTCAGGAAATAGAAAAAGCTATCCGCTGGCAGGAAGAAATTGGTTTGGATGTTCTTGTTCATGGTGAATTTGAACGTAACGATATGGTCGAATACTTTGGCGAAAAGCTGGATGGGTTTGCTTTTACAAAGAATGGATGGGTTCAGAGTTATGGAACACGGTGTGTAAAACCTCCCGTTATTTTCGGAGATGTTTACAGATCCAATGCCATGACTGTTGAATGGACCAATTATGCGCAATCGCTCACTCATAAGCCGGTGAAAGGTATGCTCACGGGTCCGGTCACTATTTTGGAATGGTCGTTTGTAAGAGATGATCAGCCCCGTTCAGAAACTTGTCGGCAAATTGCTCTTGCCATCAGGGATGAAGTATTGGATTTGGAAAAGGCAAATATTAAAATTATACAGATAGATGAACCTGCATTAAGGGAAGGATTGCCCCTTCGAAAGAAAGATTGGGAAACCTATCTTGATTGGGCAGTGAAAGCATTTCGGCTCACTTATGCTGGCATAAGTAACGAAACTCAGATTCACACGCACATGTGCTACTCGGAGTTTAACGACATCATAAGCGATATTACAAAGCTCGATGCCGATGTTATCACTATTGAATGCTCGAGATCACAAATGGAATTGCTGGATGTATTCGCACAATTTCATTATCCTAACGATATCGGTCCCGGGCTGTACGATATTCATTCACCGCGTGTTCCTACGGAAGCTGAAATGATTCAGTTACTTGAAAAAGCAACTTCTGTAATCCCTTATGAAAATATTTGGGTTAACCCCGACTGCGGATTAAAAACCCGCGATTGGCCCGAAACAGAAGAATCGATTAAAAAAATGGTTCAGGCAGCAAAAACACTTCGGCAAAATATTGGTTCAGTAAAATATGTAAGTAAAGAAATTACGAACTAAAATATGCAGCAGGAACCTTTAATCATAATAGGTATAGCTCTGTTTTGGGCAGGTTTTGTAAGCGCCATCAGTTTTATGGAAGCATGGCTCAAATTTAAAGCTAAAGGAGTAACGTTAGCAATTGGTTTAAGCATTGGAAAAAGGATTTTTAAAGCATTAAACTTTGTAGAATGGTTCCTGTTCTTCCTTTTTATCTTTGTGTGGTACTTTCATTTTAAAGATACATGGGGAGGCAGAGAGTTGATTCCATTGCTGCTATTAATAATTCTTTTAATTCAAACATTTTATCTATTGCCAGGATTAAATAAACGGGCAGATATGGTTATTAGCGGACAGAATGTTGGACGATCCCGTATTCACATCTATTATGTAGGTGTAGAATTCGTTAAAGTACTGGTTTTAATTTTTTTAAGTGCAATTATTTAAAAGTCAATTAAAAACAATTAGCATGAAAACAGATTTTATTTTTGTTGACCCTATATACGATGAAATATTTGCCAGGGAGCAGGCAAAAGATATCTCAAGAGTTATTTACTTTGGGAAAGGATCTGATCTGGAGGAAGTAAAGGATAAAATTTCCGGAAACCAAAAGAATGATTTAAATGAAGAATACATGGTTTTTGCTTCGGGAGAGAGGGTACGGATAGATCGTATAATAAGTATAAACGGTATTCCCGGTCCAGCATTCCAGGAATACGACAATTATGGTATGGCCTGTTTGGAATGCCAATAATTTTGCATCATCAACATGTCTAATCCTTTAAGCGATAAAAAGGGGTAAATTAAAGTTTTTTAACAAAACACCCTTCTTTGTCGCTGAACAATATTGGGTAAAATTTCGTATATTTGGGAAAAGGTCATTATCAATGAGGGGTATCAGGAAACATAAAACGATATTTTCAGCAATCCTTACATTGTTTTTTACAATGTATTCTTTGTACATTCCTTCTTTGTTACATGAAAACCTTTTAAAAAAATCTCAGAGCCCGGATCAGGTTAAAATCTCAGCTTCTGCATTCTTCTCCCACGAGCAAACAATCTTATCTGAAAGGGTTGTTAATCCTAAATTTCTTATAAAAAAGCTGCAACTTGACAGATGTGAGGTTAAACACCCATGTTTAACCGCCACAATATGCCTTTTAAATACCAAAACAGCAAAGCCGGATAATCAAACTTATTCATTTTCAGTTCTTGACAAGAGCTGTATTCTACGCATTTAGAATTTACACCTTCCTTTTTTTAACGAGTGGCCTCCTGTTGCAGACCATCTAAATTCTCTATTCATCATGGATGCAACTATTCCAAGGCTGTAAATTGTATAATTTAAAATTAAGTTGCCATGAAAAATAAAATTATTTTATCAAAAGTGGATTATTCGAAATTAAATTCAATGATCCTTAATTTACTTGATAGTAATGATTCTAATCTCCTTGAGTTAAATCGTCTCAATATCGAGATTAAACAGGCTAAAATAGTAGAACCTAAAAAAATAGAACCCGAATATGTAACAATGAATTCAATTATTGAAGTTGTTTTTTCACACACAGGAATCTCCAAAACGTTGCGTCTTGCTTATCCTAAAGAAGGTGACCTGAACGATGGTCGAATATCGGTGTTATCGCCTTTAGGTAGGGCTTTATTAGGGAGCCGAAAAGGGGAAACCGTTTCTTTCAAAGATCCTGATGGGGTTCATACCGTTACTATCAGGAATGTCATTTACCAACCCGAAGCCAATGGAGTAGACTTGCAATAGATGAGTATTAATGATCTAAAACTTGTTAAGATGGGAAAAAATAATATAAATCACAATGCCGGTAAAATTTGGCAGACAATTATTAAAAACAAAAACATGAAAATCTCCGACCTTAAGAAATTAACTCAACTGGATATTAAAGACCTGTATTTAGCTTTAGGTTGGCTGGCAAAGGATAACAAAGTATATTTCTCACAAAAAGAAAGAGAATTGGAAGTCTGCCTTATGGGATAGTTCGTCATTGGACAAAATTCATCATAAAAACAAAACAAGGCCGGAAATCGGCCTTATTTTGTTTTTATGGTCAAAAAGGAATTTCTGTTTGCCACTTTTTTTCGCAATTCTAACTATTTAACGTTTCTTCTTAAAATAAAGACCTCCAAATACTACAGTAGTGATAAAGAACAAACCTGTTAAAATCCACGGAATATGCGCTGCATGACTTGCTGTTCCAGCGTGTGCATCCCCATGTCCATGTACTGCATGTCCTTCTGTTTCCCCCTCAGCAAACTTGAAAAATAATACATAAGCTTCGATATATTCTCTTCCGGCTTCCACATTATTCGCATCAAAATTCTTTAACGACATTACTTTGTTAAACCGCTCTGTAAGTTCGGGTAAATCTTTTTCCGCTACCAGGCTTTTCAAAGGCGACAAATCATTTGTTTCAATTGATTTGTCGGCAGCCATAACCCTTTCATCAATAGGGGTACCTTCGGGTTTTACTCCGGTAAATGCTACTCCTTCTGCGGCTCTGTGAATCCTTACGATGGTTTCAAAAAAATATTTCTCTGAAATTGATTTTGCTTCCGGACTTAATTCCCTTACTTTCATCATCTGGTTAAAAGCGTTCTTAATCTCTGCTTCATCTGCTGCCGGAACCCATTTCAGCACAATGTTCACATTGTTTTGGGCTATTGACTTTTGGGCATCGATAACTAAAGGGCCGTTCATCTGATCGCAATGAGCAAATAACGTAGTTGACGAAAAAATCAGAAGTACAAATGTAAATACGGATATTAATCCCAATCTTAAACTGCTTATAGCTTTTTGCTTTTCTTTTAAGTTGTTTGAAGCAATCTTCATTTCTTTTGCTTTCATAATTCGGTTTTTATTTAAATGTTAAATGATTCATCCGCGAATCTGAGATCAAAATTATGATAAGCAGTAGGGTAAATCGCCCCGTTTTATAAAGTGGAACCTGTTGAATTCGTTTTTTTGCGACCAGTTTATAATCTGAAACGTTTAAGAATCCCTCTAATTAACCGACTTATTTTTATATTGAGAAGGGGTTACTCCGGTTGCCTTTTTGAAATACCGGTTAAAAGTTGTTTTGGAGTTAAACCCACAGTCGAAAGCTATGGCTAATAGAGAATAGTTGCTGTATTTAGGCTCTGCCAGCCTGCGAATAAATTCGTTAACTCTAAATTGATTAATAAAGTCGAAGAAATTCTGATTAAAGTGTTCGTTAATTATCCTTGAAAGATGATGAAGAGGAATGTTAACTTCCAAAGCTAACTGGCTCAAAGTTATCTCGTTGTTCAGGTAAGGCTTTTTGTTGTCTATATAATCCATGAGACTCGCAAGATATTGCTGTTTATCTTCTTCTTTTAACGATGAGCCAGCGTATGGCTTATCACTCTCTTCTAAAACTTCGGGAGTCATACTTCCTTTAGAGGAGAATACTCCGGGCTGTTTAAATCCATAACTTCCTGCCGTTACAATAAAAGCAGTCAAAGTCATAAACAGGCCATTTATACAAAAACTATCTGAAAACAAATGCAATACATGATGGATAAATATTATTATTACCAGTACGATCCAGGCTAAGCCCAGAATAATTATCAGGTTTCTTAACCAGGTTAAAGTACGTTTTTCGATATCGGAGAAATTATCTGCAATAATTTTCTTGTGCCTTAAAAGTATTTGGATGGAAAGGTAAATGTACAAAGGAACAGAGAGAGCTAATAGTATGAGAAACAAAAAATAGGGCAATGGAAATTCAATATTTGTAGCTTCGTGAGCCGATTCTGTACCTGAAAAAACAGCGGAAGCATTTGCAAAAAGATTTAGATAAGCTACAAATGCCATAAAAGGTAATAGGTGCCAAAGGAATGCCTTATTTAACTTTTCTGACTGATTTGTAATAGCTTTAACATAAAAAAACAGCAGTGGCCCATTAAGAAAAAGTAATGCGATATAAAAGTTTATTAACCAGGGTTTCCCTATGAAAAAATGGACAGGAACAAATGCGTAAACAAAAACATACAATCCAAGAAACATGAGCCATACGCCAATAATATAATCATGCAAAACTTTACCTGTTTTTCTTAAAAGAAGAATTGCCAGAAAAAGGGAAATTGAGGATCCTACCAGCAATATTTTGTCTAAATAAATCTGATCCATTTAGTTTTGTGTTTATCAATACAAAGTAAGAAAATTTATGGATTACCATCTCACCTCCAAAGTCTGGAGAACCTAATAGAAATACTTCCGCCATTCCAAACAATTCTTGTCAGTCATCCCTAACCATTCACTATACTAGGAGAGAAGATTGAAAAACATCTGGGTTTATGCATTCTTTTGGTTATTACTTGTGGATGGATCATGTACGAAGCCATTAACAGGCTTGTCACCGGAAACACCCACATTGAGGTAAGCATTTGGAGTTATGTGGTTGTGATAATTTCCATTGTGGTGGATATATCACGTTCCAGGGCTTTGTACAAAGTTGCAAGAAAACATAACAGTCAGGCCTTGGAGGCGGACGCACTTCATTTTTCGACCGATATCTGGAGCTCTGCGGTAGTACTTTTAGGATTGATATGTGCCCAATTTGGCTTTTTCTTTGCTGATTCTGTGGCAGCGCTGATTGTTGCACTCATAGTATTGTTTGTGTCCTACAAACTAGGTCGTAAAGCAATTGATGTTTTACTCGATAGGACTCCGGAGGCAACAATTATTAAAATATCGGATTTATTAAAACAAACACCAGAAGTAATATGCTTTCACGATCTTAAAGTCCGTATCTCCGGAGCAGACACCTTTGTCAATGTAACCATTCATGTGGATCCTGAAATTAGCGTTTGGGAAGCACATGAAATATCCGAACTGGTGGAAAAGAAAATTTCAAATGAAATTCCACGATGCGAAATACAGGTGCATTATGAGCCGGATGATAAGAGGGGTCTGATTTAAAATATTCTCATTTATAAATTGACAGGTATATGCAGTTTAAAATGAAGATTACTGATTCAATGGTTTAACATAAATTAACCATTTTAACAAAACAAAATTCTTTTTATCTCGTCCTAATAGAAAAAGAAATAAACATTTCATAATAGTAGTTAGTTGTTAGTTTTAAAATGGCGGATCTGTGAAGCTCCGCCATTTTGATTTTTAGATTACATAGTCCGGACGCATTTCTGACTAAAACAATCTTTTTCTTTGGAACATCCCGGTGTTTTGATCAGATCCTTAACAACATCCATTATAGTTTCAATCCTAAAAGGTTTTTGAATATAATTGTATAATCCTTTTTGCTTTACTAGTGATTCTAAATCTTCTGCTGTACACATTACAATTCTGACACATGGGTAATTAACTTTTTACATATTCTGTAAAATCTATTCCTTGCCCATCAGGTAAAGAATTATCTAGGAGGAGTAGTGTAGGGATATAAATTTCCAATTCCTTTTTTGCCATATTAAGGGAGCCAACAGATTTTGTATGGATTTGAAAACCGTCAAAAACTGTTTCAAGCAAAAAACAAATGTGAATATCATCTTCAACTATAAGTACCGAAATATTCTTGCTCATTAACATAAGTTTAGTTGGCAAAGACCTGGGATATAATTTAAATAATCTATTCAACGGTAATTATAAAAACGTATAGTCAAATTTTATGTTTCCGCGCTTGTATTGGATTTTACAATAATGATGAGAAACAAATAAAGGCCGTGTCTCACGACCAGGCCTTCATCTAACCAACAAATCCAAATTGATTATTACTTGAATTTAGATGAGTCAAATATTATTATTTTAAAATCAGATCATCTAGCAATAATATATATAAAACCTTTTATAAAAGCAACACTCCTAAGCTTGATAATTAATTATGTTTCTTTTAATTTTAAAAAAACCGTTAAGTTAAATTAGTATGAATCTGAAAAACCTTAAGACAAAAAACAAATTAATTTTTAGCTTCTCCAGTATAGTATTACTTGTAATAGCGGTGACTGGAATTGGAGTATGGAGCTTAACTGATGTTAATGGAAAGCATAATAACCTTGAAGTGATCAAACAAACTAGAGCAGATCTTTTAAGTGCTCGCTTATATATGAGAACGTTTGTTCATCTCAGGGATACACAGTATTTCGAGATCAGTTTAAAAAGCATAAATACTGCAATTTCCGCCATTGAAAAGCTGAAAGCACAACTTACTATTAAAGATAACAAAGAACTTGCCGACCAATATTTAAACAGATTAAATGAATACAAGTCATTGATGCTTGTTAACCGTAATGCGATTGTAGCCCAAACAAACTCAATAGATTTGAGGGCAAAAGTCCGAAATGAAATAAAGGCTGAATTCCAAATTTCAGGGCTGCCTGAACATCATAAGATGAACTATTATTTTACAAATGCCCGGTTAACAGGAACCTATATCTATGCACTCAACAAGCCTGAATATTTTGAGGAATACAAAAATTTCATTGGTTTAACCATTCAGGAGGCCGGAAGTTTACATCTTAAGGAGGTAATACTGTTGTTAACGAGCTATAATCAAGCAATGGAAGATTTCATGTCCGCCTATAAAACATCAAAGGAAACAGAGTTGAAGTTAGTGGATAAAGGCAAAGAAATAGTTGCAATAGCGGATCACATGGAAGAAAATATTCTGGAGTATGTAAATATGGCCTACAAAGGTGCATTGTCGATGATGTTTATCGGAGCCCTTCTTTCAGTTGTTATCAGCATAATTATTACTTATGTGTTAACGAAATACATTACCTCAATGTTGAAAAAAGGTGTGGCCTTGGCACAAACCTTTGCAGATGGTAATCTGACGTTTCGGGTGCCTCAGGAGGATTTGGTTATAAAGGATGAAATGGGAGATTTAGCAAGGGCGATGGTTACTATGGGAGACAAGATAAAAGAAGTAATAGAGGGTGTTTTAACAAGTGCCGAAAACGTTGTTTCGGCAAGTTTTCAGATAAGTAGCACCTCTCAGCAAATTTCACAGGGAGCTTCGGAACAGGCTTCTTCAGTTGAGGAGGTATCTTCTTCAATGGAGCAGATGTCATCAAATATTCAGCAAAACGCTGAAAACTCACAACATGCCGAAGCTATTGCTCAAACCGCTTCAAAAGGAATTGCAGTTGTTGCAGAAAAAGCGCAGAAAGCAATGGAAGCGAACCGTATAATTGCTGAAAAAATTAATATCATTAACGATATTGCTTTCCAGACCAATATTTTAGCCTTGAATGCAGCTGTTGAAGCTGCTCGGGCTGGTGAACAGGGGCGCGGCTTTGCGGTTGTAGCTGCTGAAGTACGTAAACTGGCTGAACGAAGCAAAATTGCAGCAGACGAAATTGTTACACTTTCTAAAACTAGTCTCGATCTGGTTGAAACTACTGCAATTCAGATGGGAAAAATTATACCGGATATTGAGCGTACCTCAAAACTGGTAGTAGAGATTACCGCTTCAAGCAACGAGCAAAGCAGCGGCTCGGATCAGATTAACAACGCACTTCAACAACTAAACAATGTTACCCAGCAAAATGCTGCTGCCAGCGAGGAACTCGCAACAAGTGCCGAGGAAATGACTTCGCAAGCTGAAATGATGAAAGAACAGGTCTCATATTTTAAGACTGGAAACCACGTAAAAACTGGAGAAAAGAAATTGCACAGCAAAACTGCGGCTTTATCAGGTCAAACCAAGAAAACTTCGGAAAAAGCATCACCCCGAAATCATAATGGTATCTCCTTAAGACTATTAGAAACGAAGAATGAAGACTATGATAGTTTTTAATCTTATAAAAGCTGTAATGGTCTTAGGAAGCCTATTTAATCCATTCAATCGTACGTTGGCAACTTTTTAAATTCTAAAATATGTAATAGGAATAGTTTCTAAAACTAAATAACAATTCTTGAACAATTATGGGAGAAACAAATCTCTTTTTTAGCGCAACCAGGTAATTGAAAAATGCTTCTTATGGCATCCCTGATTTCATCAATCATGAAGGGTTTCTTTATTATTAGGTATACTTTCTGGGAATTGAAGCTGATATCCATGTCTGCAGTACAAAGTATAATCTTAATACATGGAAAGTTTGTATTTAAATAATTTATAAAGTCTGTCCCCTTTCCATCTGGAAGTGAGTTGTCCAGAAATACAAAAGTAGGTATAAAAAATTCCAACTCTTTTTTTGCTGCCTCCAATGAATTAACCGCAGAAAAAGTAATCTCAAAGGGTTTGGAGATTACCTCCAATAAACTGCAAATATGTGTGTCATCATCGATTACAAGAAGTGATATATGATTGGTCATTTAAGTTATAGTTAAGTTACTCCTACTATTATTCCACATGTTAGTAATAAAATAACACTTTTGAATATTTCTTTGTTTTTTGGATTTGGTCTAAATTAGAGGAATAATAATTTTAAGCATCGGGGCGAGCAAATTTCACCCCTATCAAGCAGAAAGGAGTCAGTTGAATTGGTGTAATACATATGAAAACCTAATAACGGCTGAACTCCATAGAGTAAAAATCATAGCCACCTTAAATGCTGAAAGAAAAGAAAACAAATTTTTCTTTGTTCAAATTCTTTGCTTGAATGTTACTTTACCTTGTAGGGAATGGTAAAAAAAAATGTTGATCCTTTTCCAGGTTCTGAATTAACCCAAATTTCACCTCCAAGTAGTTCAACATACGCTTTTGATATAGACAAACCTAGGCCAGAACCTTTATTTTCTCCATGGCTGGTTTCTTCTACTTGTCGAAAGCGGTGAAATATTTCTTCTCTCATGTTTTCTGGAATTCCAATTCCTGTATCTTCTACAAAGAATTGAAGAAAAGACCCATCGCTCTTATCAACGATGTGATAACCAAAGTTTATATATCCTTCTTTTGTAAATTTTAACGCATTATTTATCAGATTGGCCAAAATTTGAGAAAGCTTAGTTTCATCAGAAATGATTTCAACTTCTTCCTCAGTAGAAAGTGAAAGTTCAAGACAAATATGCTGTATTTTAGCCTTCAGTAAGAATTGGTTAAAAATAAACCTAAGCATCTCATTAAGATTAAATTTTGATTCATTAATCTTAACCTGGCCGGTTTCAATAGTGGCTATACTTACAATATCGGAAATAATTGAAAGTAACTGTTCGCAACTTTGAAATAATATTTCGGAGTATTGTTTTCGTTTATTGGATTCTAGATCCTGGTTAACAATAAATTCTGAAAATCCTATAATAGCGTTCATAGGAGTTCTTATTTCATGCGAGATATTGTGTAGAAATGCTGTTTTTAAACGATCGCTTTCCTCTGCTTTTTCTTTTGCTATTGAAAGATTTTGCTCCATCAGTTTTCTATCTGTAATATCACGTGATATGCCAAATAATCCGCTTATTTTACCCGATTCATCAAAAATTGGACATTTCACCGTATGAAATGTATGTTGGTTGGAATTTGCTAGGGTTACCGTCTCTTCAAAGGTCATTGGTACTCCTTTGGCTATTACCATTCTATCCTCTGCCATCATTCTGCAGGCTTCTTCTTCAGGAAAAAGAAAGGTATCGTCTTTCCTTATTACTTCTGTCGCGGTCTTCCCTAAAAAATTTTCCGCTGCTTTATTAAAAAGAATATAATTGCCACTGGTATTTTTTATATAAATTGAATCCTGTGCATTGGTAATTATAGTCTCTAAAAACCTTCTGTAGGTTTGTAGTTCTGCTTCCTTTTCCTTCATTTGGGTTTTTTGGAAGACCTCATCCAGGGCCCGTTTAGTAGCAAAAGGAAGTCTTTCCATTCTGTCTTTCAGTACATAGTCGGTTGCTCCTTGTTTTAGAAGTTCTACTGCCTTATCTTCTCCGATAGTGCCTGAAATGCAAATAAATGGAACCTCAGGACAAATTTCCTTTGCCAGTTCTAATGCCTCCAAACCATTGAAACTAGGCAAAGTAAAATCGGCATAAATCACATCATAAGTATTGGATTTCAATTTCGATATATAATCAGCCTTATTCTCAACAACATCCATATCTAAATCCAATCCTTTATCAATAAGCATTTCTGCAAGTAGTTCTGCATCCTTCCGAACATCTTCCAATAGCAGTGCTTTTATATTATTGCCCATTTGTTTAGTTGTTAGGTTGACTAGTAAAATTTTGGTCGGGAGGGAGCTCGTTCACCAACCCCCAGAATATTCCCAGTTGTTTAATGGCTTCTATAAATCCATTGAAATTAACTGGTTTAACTACATATGCATTTACTCCTAAAGAATAACTATCCAATAGATCTTTATCATCGCGCGATGAAGTTAACATTACAATAGGTAGAAACTTAAGCTCAGGATCGTTTCTGACTTCCCGCAGTACTTCAATTCCATCTTTTCTTGGCATTTTTATATCAAGCAGTAAAACGGATGGCAGTCCGGGTTCGCGGTTTTCATACTGGCCTTGCCTGCGCAGATATTCCATGGTTTCTACTCCGTCTTTTACTACTACTATGCTGTTAGCCAAAAGACTATCTTCTAAGGCTTCTAATGTTAACTCTATATCTTTTGGATTGTCTTCTGCAAGTAAAATCTTTTTAAGTTCTATCATATAATTTATTTTATAGGAATCGAGAAATAAAAGGTAGCTCCTTTTTCAAGTTCACCTTCAGCCCAGGTACGTCCATTGTGCCTGTTAATAACCTGCCGTACGTTAGCTAAACCGATGCCAGTTCCTTCAAAATGTTCACTACTGTGTAATCGTTGAAAAACCCCGAATAATTTTTGACCATAGACCATGTCGAAGCCAACGCCATTATCTCTGACAAAGAAAATATTTTCCGAGTCGGAGGGAATCAGGCCTATTTCAATAACTGCCAAATCCCGATTTCTCGAGTATTTAAGTGCGTTACTCAGTAGGTTAACCCATACCTGGCGAATCATGTTATAATCGCCATAAACCATCGGAAGGCAGTTAATTATCCATTCTACATTACGATTTCGTGCTTCTGGTTCCAGAATGGTTCTGGCATCTTTAAGTACTTTGTTCATGTCAATTTTGTCAAGCTTCAGCTCAACGCGGCCAGCTCGGGAAAAATTTAGCAGGTCGTCAATCAAAATTCCCATTTGTGTTGACGACTCCGATATAGATTGTATGTAATGTTTGCCTTTAGTATCTAATTGATTGGAATAACGTTTGATAAGAAGTTCAATATACCCATTGATGTGCCTTAATGGAGCTCTTAAGTCGTGTGAAATAGAATAGGAAAAAGCTTCAAGATCTTTATTAATTTTTTCGAGCTGCGCAGTTCGCTCTTCTACACGTTTTTCCAAAGTTATATTTAACTTACGAATTTCATTTTCAGTCTCTCTGATGTTGGTGATATCATGTACAGAACCCACTAAATGCGTACAGCATCTCTGATCGTTATAGGTCGGTGTTACCCTTACCAATCCATATTTTTTGCCTGAAGGATAATCCGAAATTTCTTCCCATGTAACAGTTTGTTCCTTTTCAATGGCTTCCCGGTATTTGTTACGGACTAGCTCGTGAGCTTGCGAAGGTAGCACTTCAGTGTAATTTTTATTTATCACTGCCTCTTTTTTAAGTCCCGTGGCTTTCAGGAACATTTCATTAACCGCAACAAATATATATCTTTCTTCCGCCTCTACTGAAATGAAGAATACTATATCTGTAATGGTATTAAAAATTGCCCTTAACTGCCCCTCATTCATCGTCAATGTCTTTTCCATCTCTTTTCGCAGTGTAATATCGTTAACAACAGCGATCCGGGCAGTTTTTCCTTCAAATTGTATTCCATGTGAATAGGCTTCAATTGCAATCTTAGTGCCATCCTTCTTTAAATGATGCCATTCTCCGGCATACGACAGTCCCATCAGTTTCCTGGGAAGTTCCGAAGCTGCCATTTTTTCTTCTGGAGGATATAAATCAGGTAAAAACATTGCTGTTACTTCATCATTAGAATAACCATAATGCTTAAGAAATGCTTCATTAACCGATAGAATTTTTAAATTATCTATTTCATAAATCAATAAGGGCAAAGGGTTTCGCTCGAATAAATGCCGGTAATGAGTTTCACTTTCAATTAAAGCTTTTTCAATTTGCATTCGTTGCTCCACCATCTTATTTGCTGCTTCAGCCATGAACTGAAATTCACGGTAAGTTACCTTCGATTTGTCAATCAGTATATTTTCTTTTGAAGTCCGTTCAAAAAACACTTTGAAAAGAACTATATTTTTACCTAATTTCTTTGCGAAATACCTTACAAGCAGATAACACATCAAAGTAGAAAGCAAAAAGTAAAAGCTTATTTGGATAAGTGTTTTTATCAATTCTGAATTCAATTCTTGTCTCCTACCCTCTACCAATGACTTTATATCATCATGGTAAAATCCGGCACCAATTATCCAATCCCATTCAGGAACATAACTAAAATAGGAAGTCTTTAGTGCTGGTGTACTGGAATTTAAAGTTGGCCACAAATAGGTATGATAAACACCTTTGTAGTTTTTGGCTGCCGTTTGCTCAACCTTGAATAAATCTATCCAGCTTTTGTTACCTGATTTATAAATGTTGACAGGTTTTTTATTATAAATCCCGTTGGTTAGAAGTGCTTCTCCCGAGAAAGTATTTATGAAAACATATTCATTACCATCGAACCTTATTTTTGAAATAGAATCAAGAATATGAATCTGCATTAACGTCCTATAGTAAGTACTATCAACCAGAGATAATATAGTAAAACCAGGAAGTATTTTGTTATTATAATAACTAATATAGGCAGGTTTAGTAGCTACTGCTTCTCTTTTCCAGTTTCTAGGGAGCTGACCTATATAGGGTGCATTAACGTGATTAAAAAAATGTGCATTCGAAAAAACGAGTTTCCCATTTTTATTGAGGATAAATGTTGGGACAAGCAGATTTTCAACTGAATCTTTAAAAGCCTTGGAAATTGTCCCCGAGTTTAAACTCTCATGAGAACCTGGAAGTTTTAATTGGTTTACCTGACTAACTAATGTTTGTTGCACATATTGGGTGGAATTATACTGAACCCACCTAATGTAATCCTTAACTTCAAGAATTCTGTTCTTGATTTCTTGTTTTTTCGATTCCTGGAAAGTTCTTTTTAATTGCTCGTTTTCCCGATTGTATTTTCTGATCATGTTTTGAGTCCAGAAAATACCTAGAATCACCGTTGAGAAAAAGGCAACTCCAAGCATATTGAAAAAAATTCTTTGGCTTAACCTTACTTTGAAGAGTCTATTGCCTTTTATGCCTGAACGGTACATTGTTTAAAACAATTAATTTAACCGAAATCAAATAGAGCTAGAATAGTAATTTTTGAATTAATTCAAAAATAGGTATTTTTTTTATACGAAGGTTTTCAATAAGGTCATTGTAACTTACCCAAAATTGTTGTCATTAATTAACTTACATTTATGGGTTTTGATACAATCATTACATCTTGGCTTTAATAGGAAAGTATGCTTCTCTTTAACAAATCAGTATCCTTTGTCGGATGCAATGAAAATGTATTCCTCTTTCTTTTATTTTACTGTTTAGGCATTGGCTGACTTAAGGAAGGAATTTTTAGGAACGAATTAATTTCGAGGATCTAAAGGTATTCAAGATTAAATCTATCGAATGGGAAAAGTAGTATGCCATCAAACTACTCAATTCGGAACTAAATATTAAAAATCTGAACTTATACCTTTCAAAACTGTAATTTAAAATAATCCGTTTTATGGAAAGATTGAAATTTTTAGAATTAATCGATTTTTTCCCAATTGGAATAACAATTTCTGATAGTGAAGGGAATTTGCTTAAATCTAATAATGAAGGCGCCCGCTTACTCGGACTTAAAAAAGAAGAACATGCTAAATGGAAACTGGATGATCCCAAATGGCATGTTATCAGAAGAGATCATACCATTATGCCTCCTGATGAGTATCCTAGTGTAAGGGCTTTAAAAGAAAATGTGAGAATAGAAAATGTTGAAGTAGGTATAGTTAAGAAAGAAGAAGTGACGTGGATAAATATAACAGCGACTCCTTTACCGGGAGGTGATGGTGTGATTGTTGCTTATTTAGATATCACCCAAAATGTAAACCGGGAAAAGGATTTGGAGCGCTTAATTTCTGATAGAACAAAATTTTTGAATATTATTGCTCATGATTTACGAAACCCATTCAGTTCAATCATTGGATTTTTGGATTTATTGCTTGAAGATCTGAATAGATATCCTACTGCAAAAATTGAAAAGTTTTTACAGATTATAAGAAACACCTCTAAACAAACTTTTGAATTGCTCGAAAATCTGTTAAATTGGTCAAGAGCTCAGTCAGGGTCTCTTGATTTTAAACCTGAAATTTTGGATATTACTTTGTTGGTAACCGAAACTCTGAACTTTCTAAAACATCATGCCCAGCAAAAAAATATTCATTTTTGCTTCAATTTTGAAAAACATTGCCAGGCATTTGTTGATAGAAACATGATTTTAACTGTTATTAGAAATTTGATAACCAATGCCATAAAATATTCCTTTCCCAATAACGAAATAATAATTAATGTTAAGGAAGTTTACACTGATATAGAGTTTAGCGTTCGAGATCACGGGGTAGGAATAAACCAAAAGAAAATAGAATTTCTTTTTAGTCAAGATCATGTAAAAAGCACTCCAGGTACGAAAAATGAAACAGGATCCGGATTAGGGTTAAAAATCACCAAAGAATTTGTTGAAAAACATGGAGGCGAAATAACAGTCAATAGTAAGGAAGGAAAAGGAAGCGAGTTTTTAGTAAGATTTCCCAAAAACACCTGAAAATATTACCGGAATATCCATGAAACTTTTATTTCAATCAGATAATGATTTCTATGGAAATCGTAATCCTTTCTGATAATTACCTTTTCATAAAACCATTAAAAACCTGCATCTGAAATGGAATTGAATCAGTTACCAAATCAGTACGTTGACCCCCGATACGAAAAAAATAACTATTTCGGGTCAGCATTAGTTTAACTTAAAAGCTTTTAATCGCAGGTTATAGAAACTGCCTGTCAATCATACTATATTATTAGTTCTTAAATGTACTCCCTGTTGGTTTAAATCCGCCCTAATCAGAGGACTTAGGGTTCTTGCCACGTTCATTTTTTTAAAAAAAATAAAGGCCGTGTCTCACGACCAGGCCTTCAACTAACCAACAAATCCAAATTGATTATTACTTGAATTTAGATGCTTAAAATATAACAATTATTTTATAATCAGATCATCTATTGATAATCTGTCATAATTACCCCTGCCCCTTACTGCCCAATGCTCAGGATCTTCAAATTTCTTCCTCCGGTGCAACCAGGATATAATCATTACTTTTGGTTTCTTCGGTAAAAGGGGCATCTTAATTTCTAATGGCAGGATTTTCGAAAGCTTCATCTTTCCGTTTCCTAATCCGGTAATAAACTCCTCCGGGAATGATCCTCCCGGTTTTTCAAGCTAACATACATCCATTTTCCACAGCGGCAAAAATCCTCGCCCCTCCACTTGCCAATATATGTTTTAATAGGTAAGTGTCGGGGCTTGCACAGTCTTTTTGCCGCTTCCCCGCTCCAACCCTTCTGTAGTTTATTTTTGTCACACTTTTTGCTGCTACCCTTCGGCAGCACTTAGCCATCCTCGTTCCTGCGGTGGCTAAAAGCAGCCTTCGGGTACTGGCAAAAAGACGCGGCACTCCAACCACCACCACCGTGCCGCTTGTGCCAAAAATAAACTACCCCATGCTATATTAACATAATGCGTTATTATAGAAACAAAACTCTTTCAGCGGTATAAATGGCGGGTTTTGTTTTGTTCTATAATCGCACTATGTTAAATAGCCCCGCGCCACCCGCGCCCACGCACCCACTAAATACCCCGCCACCCTTTAAAGGTGCAGGGGAAAAAGAAGCTATGTCATATTTTGTGCCTGCGGTACATGCCTCATTCTTCGTTCCATTCCGCTGCGGGCTTCCGTTACATCACTTCACGTATAGTATATTTTCTAAGGTGTTCGTTTTTCCACTTCAGACCCTCCGCTACATTTCACTCATCAATCGGCAAAAACCTCGGCACTCTCAGCAAGCGTTTCGCCTCCATTTCATTGTACCTCAACCCTTGCTTTTAAATAGGTATAGCTTCTTTTTCCCCTGCGGCATATTAACCCCAAATACACCTTCAAAACCCCACCACCCTTTAACGGTGCAGTGCATAGCATATTTTTCGGCCATTTGCTTGCGGCACATGTCACTTTCTCCGTTTCATTACGTTCCAGGTCTTCAGGTGCGTTCGTACCTCACTGCACGTGCGCCTTCCACTACATTTCACTGCAAAAGCGCCATAAGCCTCAGCAACCCGCGCAAGCGTAGCCCCTTCACTGCATTCCGCAACTTAACGCCAGAGCTACAATCCACCTCTGCAAAAGCAAATGGTATTATTATTCATAGAGGTATTTGCTTTCGCTGCGGTTCCATTCCGCCCGGCTATTGCTTCATTCCGTTTGTTGCCACCCTTGCCTTTCCCAGCCCAGTTCAGCGGTATGCCCTGCGTCATTATTACCCCAAATCGATAAAACCTTTTCCGGTACTTTTCAATCAAAAGATATTTAAGGAATAAAGTCCAAGAGGAATATCAAAAATTAAAAAAAAGCAAAGTTAGGCTGTCCGTTCCGGCTTTTCAAGGTCATGCCCTTCGGGTTTTTTTAAAAATCTCCACACCTCCTGCGTCGGGTAGTATTTTTTCAAAAAACCTTGACAAGCCTTCACGTCCAGCCTATGAAGCGGCTTTCTTTTTCTTTTTTTCCTTTTTTTTCTTCTTCTTTTAAAAATATGTGTGCGCAGCGCAGCAAGCAAAACTTTAAACGCGCTTACCATGCAAACTTTTACCGTAAAATCAGCATCTGCAAATTCGGAGTTTAAAAACCCTCATTTCTGGATCCTCTGTAAAGGATTGAATAGCGGAAAACCACTTTGTATGCCATGTCCAAACTCTTTTGTAGTTGAAGCCAATACAGAAGAATTAAAAGAGTCATTGTATTGGATTTCATTTGCTCTTTGGAGGGGCAAAGCCTTTCACCCTTACTTGATCGGATCAGTAATCCCTTTTATCCGAATTGGAGATTACATGCAACTTGTTAGCGAAAAATTGGAAGTAGTAAACGAAAGTCCTAACGAGTTCGCAGAAACAATTAAAAATTTGCGCTTTATTGAGTTAAAAGAAAAACAGTTTTACCAAAACTTACAGCTTTTCAGAGAGTTAAAAATGGCGTACGTGCATGAATATTTTAACCCAAAATAAGCGATAGAAATTTCTAATGCTTAGCAATAGGAAAAAAATTGCAAATTAGGTGCATGGATTTCGAGATAGCTTACACTGATAAGGAGATAACCCCATGGGGAGGCATGGTGTTATTAAAGAAGGTGCTTGAAAAAATTAATTTTTCTGGTGCCATAGAAGCATGCGAAGATTTGCCCCAACCAGGTTCCAACCGTGGATATAAACCCTTGGCCTTGATAGAATCCTTCATGGCCAGCATTTGGTGTGGCGCCAATAAATTTCTTCATACCGAGATTGCCCGTCATGACCATGCACTATGCAAGATTTTTGGTTGGGAACAGATGCCCGGAAATGATGCTTTTAAACGTTTCTTCCGCAAGTTTGACCAAGCCAGGAGTACACGTGTAAGCGATTACTTTTATAAATGGACATTCTCCAATCTCAAATTCGACAACATCACTCTGGATTGCGATTCCACCATCCTGACCCGTTACGGGAAACAACAAGGCGCTAAGCGAGGTTATAATCCCCATAAACCAGGAAGGGTATCCCACCATCCTATCATGGCTTTTGTAGCCGATGTAAAGCTTGTGGCCAATTTCTGGCTTCGAAGTGGCAATAGCAGCGCCAGCGATAATTTTGTTTCCTTCCTGTCGGACACCTTCGGTAAACTTCAAGGAAAAACCGTTAGCCTTGTACGTTTAGATAGCGGTTTTCACAGTACAGAAGTGTTGGACTACCTGGAGGGAACCCAAACCAACTACATTGTTGCCGCTCGTTTTTACGAACCTATTCAACATGCAATCGCAGGCATAACAACATGGTTAAAGTTGGATGATGGCATTGAAGTATCCCATATCCAATACCAAAGCCCCTTATGGGAAGCGTCCCGGCGGGTTGTGGTTGTGCGTCAACGAATAGATACCCGCCCTAATGCCACAGGGAAAATGCCCAGTCTCTTTAAAGACGACCAAGTATTAAACTCTTATCGGTACTCAGCTTATATCACCAACTTGACCTTAGCCCCTGCCGAAGTATGGCGTTTATATCGAGGACGGGCCGATGCAGAGAACAGAATAAAGGAATTGAAAGCTGATTTTGGCTTTGACAGTTTTAACCTGGACAATTTTTTTGGAACAGAAGCCGCACTTTCCTTTGCCATGCTGGCTTATAACCTGATGGCCCTGTTCCGGCAACATGTACTTAACACCAAGGTTCAGCACACTCTATCAACACTCCGCTACAAAACTTTTGCAATCGGTGCTTATTTTGAAAACCTTGATGGAAAATACACCTTGAAAATGGCTTTACATCGAAAACGGCGAGAATGGTTCTCGGGACTATGGGCTAGCTCAAAAGCAATTCAACTTCCTTTTGAATTTTCTAATGCTTAATCTGGGTTTAACCGACACTGTTGAGGTAGGGTCACAAAAAAAGCCCGGGGCAATCACTCCCGGGCTTTCAAAAAGTCAAAAATGTAGGGGATGTTATTCCCCATCTACCGTGGCTTGCGCAACGGCGGTCATAACACTTCCAGCAACGGTCAGGTATCCGGCGATGGTGACCAGCCCGACTGGTAATGCAACCGGAGCTGCAATAATTGCTCCGCCTGCAGCAGCCAGGCACAGTCCGACATTGCGGATTACCCGGAAAAATTTCGATGTGGGAGCGACAATTCGCTCAACTAAATTCATTCCTTTCTTTGCCATGTTCAGGTTTTTTAAAAATGATCGATTCAAAATGGCTAACTCTTTTTTCCAGGAATTCAATTTTCTGGTTCATCAGATCATTGATTCCTTTGAATTCCGCTTTTATCAAGGCAGTGGTTGATTTAACCTCAGTGACATCCTTTTCAACCCTTTTAAAGTCGGTATGCAGTTGCTTTAAGAAGTACGCAACCACCGCCAGCAACGCTGACATTAAGGAGAAGAAAAAGATTTCGGGTTTCACAAACATTTCCATGACTCAGGATCTTATAAGCCCAATACTCTCACAATTGCCAGAGCATTGTAACGGCCATTTTTCAAAGCATAACTTGCACCGTTCACCTGTTGGTAAAACTCAATACCAAATACCAAAAACAACGGGTTTGGACTGTTTGGCGCCAACTGATTGAGCAGGTTAGTTGCCGGTACCTGGGCAGAAGAAATTGCGATATCAGCACTTTGAGAAGTCACTACCTCAAAACTTCCGGCCTCAAAATTGATAGCAGCACCTGCAGAGACCAGCCTGATGTGCGTTGCACCTTCCGGAGCAACAACAGCCACATCGGGAGAGAACGCAGGCACGGCAACCTGGAGAGCTCCAGTGGCCCGATCAATAGTCGCATTAATTGCTCCATAAAAAGTTGAGGTAAGATTCCCGTTAATGTTGAATTCAAATCCTTCGAGCAATTCGAGTTCACCATCCAGTACATTTCTTTGGCCTCGGGTGCTGGTTGCATCAGCCTTTACAACCTCCATCATAGCCTTAGTTAATCGGCTTACAAGACGATTGTCTGCCGAGTTTAACAAATACTGCCTGAAGGCCAAACGTAAAAGCTTAGTTGCCGAACCAGCTCTGCCAAATTCATCCATGTTTTCCCTGGTACGAGCAAAAGTCGCATCATTTTTGATACGATCCCCGGACACCCCACCTTTTTCCCTGGCCAGGTGTCCATCCTGTGTTTTGTAGAAGGCAATATCTCCGATAGTACCTTCCAGTTTAATAATTCCTTTTTGTTTTGCCATAGCTTAAAAATTTAATTCAATCAAAGCTATGTTTATTAATATCTACTTAGAAATCAGCATGTATTCAATAGTATCAAACATGCACTTTTGGTTGCAAAAAGCATATTTGTGGACAGAATAGAATCACTATATTTGAAGAAACTCAATGTCAACTCCCGGTCAAAGGGCAGGGAAAGGGCAGTCAAAGCGCACCCAGAGTATAAATGAAACTAAAGCGACTCATAATTTATCCAAAGGATGTGCAACGGATAACCGGCAGAGATATCAGGTACTGCAGAGCACTTCTTGGAAAGGTTCGTCAGACCAGGAACAAGAGAAAGGATCAGTTTGTCAGTGTCAATGATTTTTCTGAGTTTACAGGGTTATCGGTGGAAGAAATAGCATCCTACTTACAGGATTGAACCAATTGAAAACATTTGCAATCCCACCATATTACTGCCCTCAGTGGTCATTTATTTTGCATCAATTTAACTCCGATTAGTTGGTAAATTCTCCGAATATTTGTAAATTTATGCAGTTAAGTTCTTTCAAAACAGAGTATTATCAATCAAACCTTACGGTTAACTATTCGGTTACCAGCGTAATAGTTATTATTGTAATATGCTGATATTTAAGCTATAATAGTGAATGTTCGAGTCCCGTCCATTCCGCAAGACGAAAGTCAAACAAAATTAAAGCCGCCTAAATCTCACGATTTATGCGGCTTTTTCTTTTTCCTCCATCAAAGTAATTCAAAAATTTTCAACCGATAGGTGACCTATTCGGTCAGCATTTTTATTCGAGCTAAATTTGCTGACCGAATTCTTCGTAATTATTTGTATTGTAATGTGATATCAATGATTCGAATAACTCGAAATTAGTCCATAAGGTACAGCAATGAAAGGAAATGTCACCAAAGCAGATGGACTCATTTTCCAGAACATGAATATTAGTTCCTTCTGCAGCTTTCTTTAACTTATGTAATAGTTTGGGATATGAGTTCTTATAGTATTCATGGTTTCCTAAAACATAAAGTATGGGAATATTCTTAACCTTTTCAGAAATCCAGGTAAAGCCAGTCATTCCAATAGAGACATCTCCTGCTAAAATAAGCAGATCGGCCTTTGAAAAATCAAACTCCCTTATTCCAAATTCTAAATGGATATCGCTTAAGATCTGAATTTTCATTGGTCAATCACATTTCCAATAATTCTCAATAGCATAAAGTGGCACATTCGTCAACCAGTCATCTGTTCGGTAATCAGACATGGATGTCCTGATAGATATTGTCGGTTTATATTGCTGATAAAACGATTTCAAACTTTTTGCCTGCAAATTCTCTTCTACTTTAACCTCTATGGGGATAACATTTTCTCCGTGTTGCACCATAAAATCGATTTCGGCACCCGATTTCTCAGTCGACCAATAGTAAATCGCCAGGTTTCCACAACTTTTTAATTGCTGTAGTACATATTGTTCAGTCATAGCACCCTTGAATTCCTGAAAAATGGTATTACCTTCAATAAGAGTCTTGATATCTATGTTGCCCATGGCACCAAGTAATCCTACGTCCAAAATATAGATTTTAAATGCCGAGATATCCATATAAGCTATCAAGGGTAAGGCTGGTTTAGAGGCTCTGTTTACTTTATAGATCAAACCGGAGTCAATAAGCCAGGCCATGGCCATTTCGAATTCTTTAGCCCTTGCTCCTTGCTTTAGAACCCCATAAATAAACTTTCTGTTTTCCTTGGCTAATTGTGAGGGTATCGACTGCCATATCATTCTGATTCTTGGTACAATGTCATGAGGAGCATGTTTCGAAAAATCTTGTTCATAAGCACTCAGTATGCGTGTTTGTATGTCCCGTACCTTTTTAAAGTCGTTTTCATTAGCAAAAGAAAATACAGCCTCAGGCATTCCGCCTATGTAATAATATTGGCGTAAAAGTTCGATGAATTTCGTTTTAAAACTTGTGATCAACGTCCAGTCACGACTCAATAAAAGATCATACAGCGGCTTTTTATCGAGAGCTAATAAAAACTCACCAAAACTCAAAGGATGCAAATCTAAAAAATCGACTTTACCAACAGGGAAGGAGGTGTGTTGATGCAATGCAACACCAAGCAACGAGCCCGCTGCAAGAATATGATACTGCGGAGCATTTTCGAAAAAGTATTTGAGTGATGTAATAGCGCCTTCGCATTCCTGAATTTCATCGAAAATGATAAGCGTATTCTCCGAATTAATTTGAACACCCGTTTCAATTTGAATAGCTGTAATGATTCGTTTAATATCAAAATCAGCAGCAAACAGATTTTGTAACGTTTTCGAGCTTTCGAAATTAATGTAAGCTGTAGCAGTATATTCGCGTTCGCCAAATTGTTTCATCAACCAGGTCTTACCAACTTGCCTTGCACCCCTTATAATCAAAGGTTTTCTAGCATTCGAGTTTTTCCAGGTCTTGAGTTCTTCAAAATGAAACCGTTCCATAGTATTCTTATTTTCAACAAAAATACAATTATTCGTTGGACATTTTATATTAGCTAACATTTTTTCGTACGACTTTTTGTAATATTTCACACTTTATCCAACGACTTTATGTCAAAAATAACAGATTAGGTAATATTAATCCCCACCCACCCGTCCTACAGGAAATATGGTATTCGTCATCAGTTGTCAGCAAAAGTCTCGCCAGCCCGTTACAGTATTTGCTTTAGACAATTTTCATTTCTAAGGTAAAGCAAAAACTGCAACGCCCTTCGGGTGCTTCACTGCGCTACGCAGTCTGTCATGCCTTTTGCGTTCCGCCTTCTTCCTCATGGCAGCCTACTCTGTCCTGCAAAAAGCTTCACTCATTTTCCCTGCATTTCACTTCAGGGCTTCGTTCCTCAACACCTTCCATTCCATTCCGGCTCCATTCGCTTCAGCAACTTGCAGTCCACCGGCTTCCCACTTTGTGCTCGCCTGCTGGTAGCCACCGGCTTCGGGGCTGTCATGGTTTTTGAGAATTCGTTCTCTATTGTATTCGGCTGTTATCTTACGACTTGTTACTTACGACTTACTACTGTTTTGTCAAAAACACACGCCAGCCCCTTGCTGCAAGCAGTAGCCATCCAATATCCCTTTCAGTTTTTCCCTGTCTGGCACCGGTGGCTCCACTCGCAGTCGGCTCGCGCCTGAAAAAACAAAACGGGCCGCAACTTAGCCCAGCGGTCTCGCGGACACTTTTAATAAAAAATAATGTGAGTCCGCAATTGCATTGCAGCCTTTTTGTTTTTTGTGAACTCTGTGCATGTTGTGAACACTGGCATTATTCTAAATTATGATAGAATATTATTATAAAGTCGTATTTTTGCACTTCATTTAAATAGAAGCAAAATGAAAATAATTTCTTTCAGCAAATACAGTTACACCGTTTCCTCAAAATTTAAAGAAAGAAATTATGCTTACAGCTCAGAATATTATATACATCCATCCCGACAAAGAGTTATTGTTTGAAAACATCAGTTTCTCAATTCATGAACGCGATAAAGTTGCTTTAATTGGTAATAACGGCTCTGGAAAATCCACTCTCCTAAAAATTATTGCAGGTGTTTTACAACCCTCGAAAGGTTCCATTAGAAGTGAATCAAAACCTTACTATGTACCTCAGCATTTAGGTCAATTCAATGGCATTACAGTTGCAGAAGCCTTGCAAATTGATAGTAAACTAAATGCTTTACATGCAATCCTTCAGGGTGATGTGACAGATACCAACCTGGTAATATTAAACGAAGATTGGACAATAGAAGAAAGAAGCTTAGAAGCTCTTTCATATTGGAGCATTCAGGATGTACCCTTAACTCAGAAAATGGAATTTCTCAGTGGAGGGGAAAAAACAAAAGTCTTCCTTTCTGGACTTTTAATTCACAAACCTGAAATCGTCTTGCTCGATGAACCTACAAATCACCTGGATACTGCGGGAAGGAAAGTTCTTTATAATTATCTTACTTCTTGTCAGCATTCCTTAATGACTGTAAGTCACGACCGATCATTACTGGAGCTTCTTAATCCCATATTTGAGTTGGACAAACGGGGAATAACAGTGTATGGTGGTAACTATAGTTTTTATAAAGAACAGAAAGAAATTGCTGATAATGCTTTGGTTCAGCAACTCGAAGAAAAAGAAAAGGAATTACAAAAAGCCCGGAAAACAGAGCGTGAATCCATAGAAAGAAAACAGCGGCAAGATGCTCGTGGAAAAAAGAAGCACGAAAAGGAAGGTGTAGCGCGTATTTTTATGAAAACGCTAAAAAACAATGCCGAATCGAGTGCCGCAAAACTCAAATCCATACATTCAGACAAGCTGGAATCCATCTCAAATGAATTGAAACAAGTGCAGCAAAAGTTGCCGGATAGTAAGAAAATAGAAATGAATTCTGAAGGTTCGGACATTCATCATGGCAAAGTACTAATTACAGTCCAAAACATTAATTTCAGTTACAATAATCATTTATTATGGGGTAATGATCTGAGTTTCCAAATAAGAAGTGGTGAGCGGATCAATGTTAAAGGAAAGAACGGCTCAGGTAAAACAACGTTGATAAGAATTATTCTGGGAGAGTTAGAGCCAACACAAGGTTCACTTAATCGGGCCAATATGAAAACCGTTTATATCGACCAGGATTATTCGCTTATCATTAATGACTTTAGTGTTTATGAGCAAGCACAACGATATAATACTGATTCAATTCCGGAACATGAAATTAAAGTCCGTCTGCACCGGTACTTATTCAATAAAGAGTACTGGGATAAACCTTGTAGTACATTAAGTGGAGGTGAAAAAATGCGTTTGGTGCTCTGTTGCCTGATGATAAGTAATCATGCTCCTGATTTGTTTGTATTGGACGAACCAACTAATAATCTGGATATTCAAAATATCGAAATTCTGACATCTGCAATCAACGAATACGCTGGAACCCTCTTAGTGATCTCACATGATAATTTTTTCTTAAACGAAATTCAAGTTAATCGGGTAATTGAGCTGTAATAAATTACTTGCGTTGATACACTAATTCAAAATACACCAAACATAATAGCAAAGGTACAGTCTGGTAGCCAATGCTAAAAAGGGTGCGCTGCGCCAGCCTCCAAAAATCTCTACACCTCCTTCGTATGGCCAGGACAATCCTGAGATTTTTTAACCCCGTGTTTGTCATCAAGGATCTCAGTAAATAATGTTCTGGGAGTATTCTTTGACCTAGTTAACCTCCAATCCCTGCCAGTTGGGTAATTTGGGAAATTTGGTATGCGGGTCGGCTTGGTACCAGAAGCAAACAGAGGCAATATCTGATTGTTGCGGCAGATAACGGGCATTGTGCCTCCAGCCAAGATCCTGAATTGTAATCTTCAGACTTTTTTCAAACCGGATAGGATCCATGATATGCCAGCGGTATAAGCCAAAGCGCTGCTGGGAATTGTAGGCGCCATCGGGACGAATTACCTGGCATAGTCCGGAGTAAGGAGTACAAAACTCTTTATACTGACCCTCGCGGTCGAAGTTATACGATCCGCAGAAATAGTCTTCGGTGCCGGTTCCGCAAATTGTAGGAAATTTATCGTCGCCATCCATGTAAAATTTAATTTCACCTTCGCCCCACCAGCCATTGTTGTTAACACCCCATGCAAGGTAAAGACCAACAAAATGACCTTTCCCTTTAATATCGTCAACAATCGTATAAACTGATGTGCTGTTGGGATTGGTACGGCGAAACTGAGCATGAAAATAAGCGGCGTCGTTTGGAACGTCGGTTAGAGTATAATCAATCTGATAATAAAGACGCATTTCCTCTTTATCGTTTATGTTTTCCATGGTTATTTTGCACTTCTTGCGGAATGGCATGGGCCAGTAACAGTTGAATGCACTTCCGGGATTCACACATATTGCAAGAGAACTCAAAGGGGCATATTTGTTCCAGCCCATAGCAAAGAAGTCGCCCACGGGACATTCAACCGAGGGTGTTTCTTCTCCGTCCCAGTAAATGCGGATAATAGAAAAGCGCCAGTTTCCGGTGGGTGTCATCCAGATATGCTGAATTGCTCCGGGGCCAGTAATTTCGCCTAATGTGAAAGTTTCGCCGGGTTTAATTTTAATAAAGGGATTAACTTTCCAGCCTTGTCCCAGGTCCCTGGCTTCGTGGGCTGCATTGGCCCGGTTGGGTTTATCCTTGTCTTCGAGTGTGGCCATACCACCTTTCCCTTTTTCACCTGTAAAGTTTTCGGGACTAATTGACCGGGTTTGAGCATTCGACATCCGGTAAAGATTTCCCATGTTTATGTCGAGCCCGTTAAAGCCTGACTGAGCAAATGCACTGGCAGTAATTAAAATGATGCTAAGTTGCAGAAACAGTTTTTTCATGGTAATTGAGTTTATAGTTAACGGTTAAGTATTATTTATTTCTGGTAACTCTTTGAGCGTGTAAGGTAGCCAATTGTATATTAAAAATCAATAACGAAGTCGGGAAGATTCATTTTTTAATAACCAGCTTTTGCAGGTTCCGAACGTCTTCCAGGTCAAAACCTTCCTGAAATTTGTTGAGATAGCAGGTGCTGTTGTATCTTAGACAATCTTCCTTTTCTTTGGTATAAAAGCCCTTTTTCATTACCCATCTGAAATAAACAAACTGAATGTCGGATTTTGACCGGCTTTTATCCCAATAATCCGGGTTGACACGCATAATTTGAGGGAAGCTGCTGTCGTTTGTCACTCTGGATACCCCTCCTCCGAAGTAGGCTTGTTTTTTAAGATCCTCGGCAGGTAAGGCAGCATATTCGTTATCAATCAGCTTCAGCATCATTTCAGAAGTAACTTTATTCGGATTTCTTTTCCAGACTTCTTTAACATAGGCAAATGCTTCTTCAATTGTTACCGGCAACCAATAAGGAGGGCGTTTGTGATCGTAAAGCACAAAATTCTCGCCCTCGTAAACATCAATTCCTGTTTCGATTGTTTCCTTTTTCCTGGGTATTGTAAAATAATCAACACCTTCGGCAAATCTGTCGGATGAGAACTGCCATCCGGTAATTGGAACCATTTTGTTGAGAATCAGAGACCATTCGGGAGGTTCAATGGTTGAGCGGACAATAGTTCCGGAATTATTTCTGAAGAATTCACAAAATTCGAAGCTGATTCGCGAAGGTATGCCATAACGTTCTTCGTCTCTGCAACTGATGTTGTATATCCGTGCCCGTCCGTCGAAACCTTTGATGTTTGTCAAAACCGGATTTTTCCTGCGAACTACATTAATGACTTCATTAATTTTCTGAAGATTGGCAATGAGCTCATTTTTTTGAAAACCGCACTCAGGTAGCGTATAGTCGGTACGACCCAGTACTTCAAAAATTCCTGGCTTATTGAGTAATTGTTGATCCTGACCACAGATAACCGAAAGATAACAAGTTAGCAATGTAGCGATAAAAGTTTGTTTCATGGTTGAGCTTTAGATTGGATAAGCTAATTTACATCTTACCGGAGAATTACCAAAATCAATTAATTTCAGACTTTTATGGTCTGTTCCTCCCCTATTTTACGGGAGCCTTTATAAAAATTCCAGGCGGCAACAGTTAGTAAAATATGGCTAATATCGTTATAATTAAACCACACTGATATACTCAAACGATTCATGAATACCAAAGCAGATACAGCCGCAAAAGCAACAGCAATTAAAAATAGTCTGCTGCCTGGAGATTTAACTTTCCGGTAAACATAATAGTGCAGGCTGGCAACAACTATCAACAAGCCATAAGTTGTGTGGGCTTCCACAAAGAAAAAATTCAGCGTAATCATAGTGATGGTAACAAACACAGCTAATTCAATAATGTTGATCCATTTAAGCCATTTGGAGATTTTTTCCGGAATCAAACGACTTGCATATTCAATGGATGCTCGTTCAATGAGCATGATTGAAAACATACTGATTACCCAGCCAATAAGTTTCCATCCAAAGGATAGATAACTTAAAAATGCATGCCCTATGATTCCACCGTTTGCTGTGGCTACTGCCATCACCAGGAAATAGTAACGCAGGTACATCAGCGTTTTGTTTCCGGGTTGCTGCAGTTTTCCCAGTCTGATAAATGCAAACAGGCATACTCCTGAAATAAACAAAGCTGTAAGGGAGGTTACCGGTTCGTCAATCTTAATTCCAAACAAGTTAACCGGCGGCTGAGGGGAAATCATGGGCGATGGTTTAAAATTTTATAAATATAAAACCCGCAATCGAAAATATTTGTTAAATTTATTAAGCAATTATACAAAACCAATAAAAACAACCAATGAATAAAGCAAAATCTCTTTGGATCTTTTCCGGAATTCTCCTTTTTATTAATATTATAGTGTATGTTTTCCGAATAGGAGGTGAGCAATTCCTAACCGTTTTCAGCGACAGCTTACCAGTTATTTGTGGCTTCATATCGGTATTATGTGTGTTAAAGGCATTCATGGCTTTCAGGAGGACTGATTACTCCAAAATTGCCTGGTTTATGATCTTTCTGGGAATAACCATGGAATTTATAGCAGAATTAATTTACAGCATACTTGAGATAGGTTATAAAATGGATATGAATGTTAACTACCCTTCTATTGCCGATTATTTCTGGTGTGGTGGATATGTCCCTCTGTTTATTGGTTTAGCAATGATGCTTTGGAGTTATAAGAACAGTGGATTTCCTATGGGAAGTGCAAAACTTTATCTTATAATGGTTGTTATTCTGCTTATTTTTATTCCATTGGTGTCGTGGTATTTGTTTTTACCAATTTTACATGATACCGAAACTGATACTCTTTCGAAGTTTTTTTACCTTTTCTATCCTATTGCTGATATAATGGTAGTTATACCTGCTATCATCCTTATGTATATTACCAGTTTATTTGGCTCAGGATCAATTTCACGTCCCTGGAAATATTTGTCAATTGGCTTTATTTGCTTTACATTAGCTGATCTGATATTTTCGTACCTGAGCTGGCAGGGAATGTATGGCAGTGGTAATTTAATAGATCTGGCGTGGCATGCCGGTTATTTGCTCGTAGGTATAGCCGGTCTGTATCAGTTTAGTTTAATAAAATCGTTCGAAAAGGAATCAACAAAATGAAAAACTATACCAACATTTACACACAGAAGCTTTTTTTAGAACTTCAGCCCTTGGTAGGTGGAATTGTAGCGCAGTCCGTACTGAAACGACTTGCAGAAAAAATCGGAAAAACAGAAGAAACACTTTCCATAACCGATGCATCTGAAATTGTGAAGGGCCTTGAAAAAGGACTCGCAGTTTTTCTTGGATCGGATACAGCCGGTGAAGTTGCAAGAAGAATTGGGCAGATGAAATAGCCCGATAGGATTGCTTTAATGTTTTGAAGGGATCTGAGCAACAATTAATTTTTATATTTGCATTTGTTACCTGACTTTAAAAAGTTAAAAACAGTTATTGTAAATTGAATTAATAATCCCGCTATTAACTTAACATGAACTGCTTAATTATTTCTCAGCGTTTTATCTGTCTTTTGGCCCTTTTGATCTTCTCCTCCGCAGTTTACTCTCAACGAACTGATAATAAGGAGAAGGTTGAACCTGAATCGCATTTTACCCAACCAAATGCTGTTCAAATTTCTGATCTCCGGTGCGAATATCTTCATACCCCTTTGGGAGTAGATGCTTCCTTCCCTCGTCTTTCCTGGCGGATGGATGATAACCGGATTGGGGCAGTTCAAAAAGCTTACAGAATTCTGGTAGGTACGGATTCCATGGAAATAGTGAATGGAATAGGCAAAGTATGGAATTCCGGAAAGGTTAAATCGGATAATATGCTTGTAACATATTCGGGTAATCAGCTTCAACCTTTTACCCGCTATTACTGGTGTGTGGAGTGCTGGGATTTAAAAGGGAAACCTGCTAAATCCGCCGTTTCTTCATTCGAAACAGGGATGAGGCAACAGGCTAACTGGCACGGAAACTGGATTTCGGATGGCATTAACCACGATCTTAAGCCGGCGCCTTATTTCCGGAAAGAATTTGCGGTAACTAAGAAGGTGAAATCGGCCCGAGCCTATATTGCCGCCGGAGGATTGTATGAACTGTTTGTTAATGGATCGAAAATAGGAGATCATCGCCTGGATCCTGTCTACACCAGGTTCGACAGACGGAATCTTTATATTACATATGATATAACTTCTCAGCTACAGAACGGGAACAATGCCCTTGGTGTTATGCTTGGAAACGGATGGTATAATCATCAGTCCACTGCAGTATGGTTTTTTCATCAGGCTCCCTGGCGCAACAGGCCGGTTTTTTGTCTCGATTTAAGAATAACCTACGATGATGGCTCTGTTGAAACAATTTACACCGGTACCGACTGGAAAACTTCAACCGGTTCAATAATCTTTAACAGCATTTATACTGCCGAGCATGTCGACGCGCGTTTAGAACCTCTTGGCTGGAATAAGCCGGGATTCGACGATTCCAAATGGAAAAATGCCGAAGTGCGTGCGGCCCCATCACCGTTGATAGTGGCTCAAAATCTGCATCCCATAAGAGATGTTGAAATGATTCCTGCTAAAAGTATCCAGAAGATTAACGACAGCATTTATGTGTTTAATCTCGGACGAAATATTTCGGGTGTGAGCGAGTTTGCGGTTGAAGGAGAGGCCGGCACTGTTTTCAGACTCAAACATGGGGAAAGGGTTTATGAAAATGGTCGTGTCGATTTATCTAACATCGATGTTCATTATCGTCCTACTGACGATAATGATCCCTTTCAGACTGATATTTATATACTTAACGGAAAGGGAAGAGAAACATTTAAACCACGATTCGGGTACAAAGGTTTCCAATACGTGGAAGTTACCTGTAATAAGCCGGTAAATCTCAATGTTGATAACCTTTGCGGATATTTTATGCATAGCGATGTCCCGGCAGTGGGAAAAGTAACCAGCTCGAACAACACACTAAACCAGATGTGGTGGGCAACCAATAATTCTTACCTGTCGAATTTATTCGGGTATCCGACTGATTGTCCCCAGAGAGAGAAGAACGGTTGGACGGGCGATGCACATATTGCCATTGAAACCGGTTTATATAATTTCGACGGAATAACCATTTATGAAAAATGGCTGGCCGATCATCGTGACGAACAGCAGCCTAACGGCGTGTTACCAGCAATTATTCCAACCAGCGGTTGGGGCTACCAGTGGGCAAATGGTCCTGACTGGACAAGCACTATTGCCATTATTCCCTGGAACGTTTATCTGTTTTATGGCGATTCAAGATTGCTGGCCAACTGCTACGATAATATCAAACGATACGTGGATCATATTGCCGATCTTTATCCCACAGGACTTACCACCTGGGGGCTAGGCGACTGGGTTCCGGTATCAACCAAACCTCCCGTTGAATTCACTTCAACAGCATATTACTACACCGATGCTGTTATTCTGGCCAATGCGGCTAAAATTCTTGGAAAGAAGCAGGATTACGAACAGTATTCTGCTCTTGCACTGAAAATTAAGGATGCATTCAATTCCAAATACCTGAATGTACAGGAGGGTATTTACGGAAAAGGTTCGCAAACGGAGCTTAGCATGCCACTGTATTGGAATCTCGTGCCCAATGATCTGAGGACAAAGGTTGCAGCTAACCTTACCAAAAAAATAGAGCAGGAGAATTATCATATTAATGTCGGACTTTTAGGTACAAAATCCATTCTAAATGCCTTAAGCGAAAACGGATATGCGGATATAGCCTATAAAGTTGCCTCGCAGGAAACATTTCCTTCATGGGGATGGTGGATTGTAAACGGAGCCACCACCCTCTATGAGAATTGGCCATTGGATGCAAAAAGCGACATTTCGCTAAATCATATCATGTTTGGCGAAATTGGAGCCTGGATGTACAAAGCCCTTGGTGGAATTTTCCCTGATCCTGCAGCTCCCGGATTTAAGAATATTATTCTGAAACCAACATTTCCCAAAGGGTTGGATTCTTTTGAGGCATCGCATAAATCCATGTATGGCGATATTGTTTCAGGCTGGTTACGGGAGAACGATATCGTTCGGTATTCGGTTAAAATTCCGGCAAATTCATCAGCATCGTTTTATATTCCGTCGCAATACACCCTGTTGGATAACAGCATAAAAGCCGTTAACGGGTTTATTTCACTGAAAGCCGGGAGCTATAATTTTCAATTAAAATTGCAGTAAAATTTTACTTTTTAGCTTCATTCGTGTTAATTATAGCAAAACATGGTTTATGAAGCAGTTAGTTTTGATTGGAGCAAGTGGCTTTGTTGGATCGGCAATTCTAAAGGAAGCATTGAGCAGAGGGCATCAGGTCACGGGTGTGGTTCGCGATCCCGACAAATTAAAAGTGACACACCCGAATTTTATTTTAAGACCTGCAGATGTATCAACATCTGACTCTGTTGCGGAGATCTGTGCCCTGGCTGAAGTAGTGATAAGCGCGTATAATCCCGGGTGGAATAATCCAAATATTTATGAAGATACCCTCAGGGTTTACCCCGAAATTCTGAGAGGAGTCAAAAAATCGGGTACCGATCGACTTTTGATTGTGGGAGGAGGAGGCTCTTTGTTTGTTTCTCCCCGAGTGCGATTGATGGATACGGGTGCTATACCTGAGGAGTATATGCCGGGAGTGAGATCTCTGGCCACATTTTACTTTGATTTTCTAAAACCTGAACAGGAACTCGACTGGGTATTTTTCTCGCCAGCAGGTATGCTCTTTCCCGGAGAACGCACCGGCATTTATCGACTCGGTAAAGACGACCTGATCGTAGATTCGGAAGGCAAAAGTACAATCTCGGTTGAAGATTATGCAAAAGCCATGATTGATGAAATGGAACAGCCCGCTCACCACAAAGAAAGATTTACGATAGGATATTAGAATTGACCATTAAACAGGTCATTGTCGATAGAAAACAGCCAAAAATAAATCCTCTTTTGCTGTTGACTGTAGTCTGTCGACAGTGGTCTTTCTATTTGGTATACTCTCCCAAAATATCCTTCACGCCATCGGGCGATACACGGCCGTAAACTTTTTCTCCTACCATTACCACCGGAGCTAATCCGCAAGCACCCACACAACGCAGGCAGCTAAGCGAAAATTTACCGTCGGGTGTGGTGTCACCTACCTTTATTTTAAGAATACGACGAAATTCGTCGAGCACCTTTTCTGCTCCACGCACATAACAAGCCGTACCGGTGCAAATGGAGATAGGATGCTGACCTTTAGGCAACATCGTAAAAAATGAGTAAAATGTTACTACACCGTAAACCTTTGCAACAGGTATTTTCAGCTCGTCGGCAATTTGTTCCTGCACTTCAGCAGGCAGGTAACCAAAATGCCCCTGGGCTTTATGCAGAACATTTATTAGTTCTCCTGGATCGTTATTGAACGACTGGCATATTTCTCTGATTTTCTCGATCTCGCATTGTTTGAGTTCGACTTTTATACTGGACATTGTTTTTCCTCCTGAATTTGATAATACTTGAGTTTTATTCATCTTTTTGTCATCCTTCGACTCCACTCAGGATGACCTTGTTGGTCACACTGAGCGGAGTCGAAGTGTTATTCTTTGTCCTTCGACTGGATATAAATCGGCTGTTTGCTGCGATCGAAATAGCTTGTGTGCAGCAAATGATGCGATTTTTCGCCCAAAGGTTTCCCGAGGAACTCTTTATATAGCTGAATAATAAAAGGATTCTCGTGCGATTTACGCAGTGGTTTGCCTGCATCTTCTCGGTACAGAGCCTGTTGACGGGCTTTGAGAATGCTTAAATCGCCATGATGAAGCGGTTGACCTCCGCCACCGATACATCCTCCCGGACAAGCCATAATTTCTATTGCATGGAAGGTTGACTTGCCGGCACGGATATCTTCCAGAAGTTTGCGTGCATTACCTAATCCATGAGCGATGCCTATGCTGATGGGCAGTCCGTCGAAATCGATGGTTGCAGAGCGTATTCCTTCCATACCGCGCAGTTCTGTAAAGTCGAGCTTTGGAAGTTTTTTCCCGGTGTGCACTTCATAAGCTGTTCTTACAGCAGCTTCGATAACACCGCCGGTGGTTCCAAAAATTACCGAGGCTCCGGTTGATTCTCCCAATGGTTGATCAAATTCTTCGTCTGCTAGTGTTTCAAACTGGAGATTTGCTTGCTTAATGAGGTTGGCAAGTTCCCTGGTAGAAATCGAATAGTCCACATCGGGCATGTCGTAGTGTTTGAACTCATCGCGGGAACATTCGTATTTCTTGGCAAGGCAGGGCATTATGGAAACGACCACCATATCCTTACGATCTACGTTTATTTTCTGTGCAAAATATTCTTTGGCAATGGGGCCAAACATTTGCTGTGGCGATTTGGCAGTAGATGGAATATCCATCATATCGGGGAACTGATGTTCGAAGAATTTTACCCAGGCCGGGCAGCATGAAGTCAGAATAGGAAGCTTGGTCTTGTCGCCTGCAAGGTATTCGCCCAACCGTTTGAGCAGTTCAGTACCTTCTTCCATAATGGTGAGGTCGGCAGCAAAATCGGTATCGAAAACATAATCGAATCCAAGCTGACGAAGTGCAGCAACCATTTTGCCAGTAACAAGCGTTCCCGGCTTCATCCCGAATTCTTCACCTAAGGCAGCACGAACGGCTGGTGCTGTTTGTACAACAACGGTTTTGGTTGGATCAGCCAGGGCCCGTATCACTGCATTGGTGTGATCTACCTCAGTTAATGCACCGGTAGGACAAACTGCTACGCATTGGCCACAGTATGTACAAACAGAATGGTCGAGGTTCATTTCGAAAGCAGGTGAAACCACTGAGTTAAAACCACGATTGATACCCGAAAGTACACCAACTGTCTGAACCTCATTGCACATCATTTCGCAGCGGCGGCAACGCACACATTTGTCCATGTCGCGGATAATGGAGGGCGAGGTGTCTTCACGGTAATGCGACTGCTGTCCTTCGTAATGCAACTGACGGATTCCCATATCCTGCGCCAGTGTTTGAAGTTCGCAGTTACCTGATTTGGCACAAACAAGACAGTCAGTCGGGTGATCGGAGAGGATCAGCTCCAAAACTGTTTTGCGTGCATTCAGAGCTCGTATGGTATGGGTTTTTACAACCATACCTTCGGTAACTTCGGTAACACATGCAGGGGCCAGGTTACGGCGTCCCTGAACTTCAACCACACAAACGCGGCAACCACCCGGACGGTTTTCAATAGGCATATCGCCCAGCTTAAAATAGCATAAGGTGGGGATTTTTATTCCGACACTTTTTGCGGCATGAAGTATTGAAGTACCTTTTTCTACTTCAACTCCCTTATTATCTATAGTTAATTTTATTTTTTCCATCGAGACTTCAGATTAATTAATTTCAATTGCATTGAACTTGCAGCGTTCGATACAGGCTCCGCATTTGATACAGATAGCAGTATCGATAAAATGAGTTTGCTTGCGTTCGCCCGAGATGGCATTTACAGGGCAATTACGGGCACAAGCTGTACATCCGACACAATTTTCGGGGATCACTTCATATTTCATAAGAGACTTACATCTGCCGGCAGGACATTTTTTATCCCTTACATGGGCAATATATTCATCCATGAAATTATCAAGAGTTGAGAGAACAGGATTCGGAGCTGTCTGGCCAAGTCCGCACAGAGAGCTGTCTTTTATAACGGCACTCAGATTTCGCAGTCGGTCAATATCTTCCATGGTGCCGTTTCCGACTATAATTTTATCGAGAATTTCTTTGAGACGCATATTCCCAATGCGGCATGGAGAGCATTTTCCGCACGATTCATCCACAGTAAAGTCGAGATAATAGCGGGCTACCGAAACCATGCAGTCGTCTTCGTCCATAACAATCATACCTCCCGATCCCATCATGGAGCCGCTGGCAATCAGGTTATCGTAATCGATAGGAGTGGAGAGGTGCTTTTCTGTGAGGCAACCTCCTGAAGGTCCACCGGTTTGGACAGCTTTGAACTTCTTGTTGTTTTTGATACCGCCGCCAATTTCAAAGATTACTTCTCTCAAAGAAGTTCCCATGGGGACTTCAATCAAACCAACGTTATTGATTTTACCGGCAAGAGCAAATACCTTGGTCCCCTTCGATTTTTCAGTACCTATGGATGCAAACCATTCGGCTCCCTTGTTAAAGATCACCGGAACATTGGCATAAGTTTCAACATTGTTTACTACGGTAGGCTTTCCAAGATAACCTGATTCTGCAGGGAATGGCGGCTTTACAGTGGGCTCGCCACGTTTTCCTTCCATGGAATGAATCAGAGCAGTTTCTTCACCACAAACGAAGGCTCCTGCACCGTACCTTAGAGAAATATCGAAACTGAAATTGGTCCCCAAAATGTTTTCTCCAAGCAAACCATAGTTTCTGGCCTGTTCAATAGCTATTTTTAAGCGTTCGATTGCCAGAGGATATTCTGCACGGATGTAAACCAATCCTTTTGTAGCGCCAATGCAGTATCCGCAAATAGCCATCGCCTCCACAACACTGTGCGGGTCACCTTCTAATACAGAGCGGTCCATAAAAGCTCCGGGATCGCCTTCATCAGCGTTGCAAACCACATATTTCTGATCAGCCTGATTTTTACTGGTTATTTCCCACTTTAATCCTGTAGGGAAACCTCCACCACCACGACCGCGAAGACCGGATTTCTTTATAATATCTATAGCCTGCTGCGGAGTCATCTCGCCGAGTACTTTCGCAATAGCGCTGTACCCGTCACGGGCAATATATTCTTCAATATTTTCGGGGTTGATAAAACCGCAGTTACGCAAAGCAACACGTATTTGCTTTCTGTAAAAACCCATGTGTTTGGAATCGGGAACAGATTCTTTGTTTACTGGATTTTCGTAAAGCAAGCGGGTAACCTTACGACCTTTTACAATATGTTCTTTGATAAGTTCGCGGGCGTCGTTGGGTTGAACTTTTACATAAAAAGTATTGTCGGGCATCATTTTCACGATGGGACCCTGCTCGCAAAAGCCAAAGCAGCCGGTCATGATCACCTGAACTTCATCCTCGAGGTTGTGATGTTCCAATTCAGCCCTTAGGTTTTCGACAATCGAATCGCTTAAGGACGATTTGCAGCCTGTACCGCCGCAAACCAGAATGTGCATTTTATATTTAGCCATAGAAACCTCCTATTTATTGTCGATTGATTCATAATTTACCGGGATAATGCCGTCGACATACTCTCCGCTTTTGATATATTTTTCGATAATTTCATCGGCCTTGCGGATGTCGACATATCCAAATACAACGGGTTCTTTGTCGGGAATGGTTACTTCGATGGTGGGTTCGGCATAGCAGTAACCCATGCAGCCGGTTTGGGTAATTACCGCATCGATATTGCGCTTATCGAGCTCTTCCATCATAAATTCCATAACCCCCTTGGCTCCGGAAGCTATTCCACATGTTGCCATGGCAACTTTAACCTGAACATGTCCTTCGGGGTTAGTTGCTCTTTCCCTGACTTTAAGTTTGCCCTGCAGTTCTTCCTGCATGCGTTTCAAGTCGGCCAGTGATTTTACTTTTGTCATATGTTTAAATTTAGTCGTAAGTTTTTAGTCGTAAGATGTTCTGTATTTGTAGCCTCACCCCCGGTCCCTCTCGTAAAAGAGGGGAGAGAGAACCCACAAGTTTACGTTAGTTGCTCTTCAAAGGAGGCTGTGTAATTAGTCCATAGCCGGAGGTTGAGCCTGTCGAAACCTCATTGTAAATCAGTAAGATTACACTTCGACAGGCTCAGTGTCCGGCACTTTTCACACAGCCTCTTTAGGGTGAGGCATTACATTTACTAACTACTAGTTTCTATCTCTTTCAAATTTTCATAAATCATTTCTTTTAAATATTTTAAAATGCCCGGGTCGTACGATCCGTTAATTCCAAGTGCTTCTTTGACTTCATGGGTATCCAGGTTATATTCTCCCGAATCGGTCTTGTGGCTATACAAAAACCTGATGTGAGGATTAGCCGAAATGAGCAAAACCATTATTCCCGCAATATCGCCTATGGGCTGACGATCGATGTGACGGAGCTCCATTACCGATGAAACCTGTGTTCCTTTTCCTTCGGTTGATTGGATCATAAAACTGCCGTTACATTGATCCACAAGCTGTTTGAACAAGGGAATTCCTAGTCCTACGCTACGGGTGGTCCGTGATGTGAAAAAAGGATCGGTTACTTTCTGAAGTATCTCAGGAGACATTCCCGAACCGTTATCGTTGATATCAATTTTCAGAAAGTTATCTTTTAATGATTCACTAATCATGACCTTAATCTCCGAAGCTTTAGCCCGAATCGAATTCTGGACCAGATCCATGATATGCAGGGAAATTTCTTTCATGCGTGCGTCAGGCTGCGGTTATTAATGTGATGAAGTGCCATTTTGATTTCATCAAAGTCCGGCTGTTCAATTTCGAAAATATTATGGTTTTTTCCAATGAAATTGAGTTGATGTGCATCAGAATTTTTAAGAATTGTAGCTCCTGAAAACTCCCGATGTTTGCTCAAAAAATCAGCAACATCGCCTGTAACTTCGTAGCCGTCGGTCTTTAAGCTGGGAGGAAGAAATCCAAGATTTGCAAGAAGGCTGTTTACTTTTTTATTCACATGAGCCGGAATAAAGATACCTCCCAGTTCATGTACTTTTTTTTCCACATCTTCAATGGATTGATTAATACCTGTGATCAGCAAAGGTTTTATTTCTTTCAGAATGTTATCATTTTCATCCACAACAACCTGGTAACCAAATACAGAAGGTTTGTTTTTTATATTAGGAAGATGAAAATCAAGATATTCCTGAAAGATCCCAAGCATTTTATCATTTTCAAAGAACGTGAGGCAGTGAACTTCTTCGCGGGTGGTGACCTCAGCTCCGGTGAGAACATAAATGTTGTGTTCTTTTCCCAGTCTTCGCATCAGCGGTCCGTGAAGCGTCGAATTGTGATCGGTTATCCCGATAATGTCGAGCTTTTGCTCAACTGCCGTTTTTATAATGTTCACCGGACTCATCTCCAGATCGCCACAGGGCGAAAGCACTGTATGGATGTGAAGATCGGCCCGGAAAAAATTCATGCTAACTTGTTTTTTTATTTCTTACCTTGACTCCGTTCGAATAACTTTATCATCTGAACCGAATTGAAGTTTATAATTTTCCTAGTATTCCATAGAGCTTTCCACTTATCTCGAAAGCTTCCTGTTTGGTTCCCAGCACAGGAATATTATGCGTGTTGCTTTCTGCTTCCATGTCGGCATCAGGTTTAAAACCTTTTACAAGAATTACTCCCGCAAGGTCTTTCAGCGAAGCCACAGCCATCACATTTTTGTGGGTTTGCAAGGTTATCCAGACTTGATTTTCCGAGGCATGGCCCATTACATCGCTTAGCAAATCGGAAGTATACCCTCCCGACACAAGGTTGGAGAGGCCTTTTTCGCCTGAATAAACTTCAAGCTCCAGTTTTTCGACTAAATCAGAAACTTTCATGTTTCAAAACTTTATAGTTAAAGGTCGACAAGCCATTTTTTATCCAACTTGTCGGTACCCCAAATACTTTCAATTATCTGATGCGATTCTTCTTTCGAGAAAATATTGCGCTTTTCCAGAATTTTCTGCACAAAGTTGCACTGGGTTATGTTTGCTCTTCCCTGCGCCACATCTTCGGCCAGTGTGGAGCATTTAGGAGATCCGCAGATACCACAATCGGTTTGTGGCAAATGCCGCATCAGTTCATGTACTTTTTTCATTTTCGCCATGGCCCGGGCCATATCGTCGTCGAGCTTAACAATGGAGCGCGGCCTTACTTTTTCCACGCCGATATGTTGCAGCAGAAACTCTTTCTCCAACAAAATTTCATCTTTGTAATCTTCGCCTCTCACAATTTTTCGGGCAGCAGCTTCGGCTCTCAGGTGCAAACGCCTAACGGTAAGGAAGCGGTTGCCCGATATCAAAGCTCCGCCGGCACAACTTTCGTCACAGGCTCTCATTTCTAAAAAATCGAATTGGGGCAGGTCTTCGTTTTCGAGTTTTTCAAGAAATTCGATCACATTATGTACTCCGTCAACTGCGATGCTGCGTCCCTTGGCTATACCCGACTCGCCACGTGTAAGCGTCCACATAATGTTTTGAGGTGATAAGAATCTGCGGGTAGGGACAGGGCATGTATCTTTTAAACTTTGCTTAATGGCCGAGTAAACCTTATTGTAAAGCGTATTCATATTGATAACCCCTGTCACATCCGATTTTTTTTCCCCAACAGGACTTTTCACAGCGGCTATCTTGGCTGCGCAAGGTGTGATGTAGAAAATTCCAATTTCATCATTTCTATAGCCTTCTTCCAGAAATTTCTTCCGGTTGTATAAAGCAGCAATATCCAATGGAGCTTTCAGATGCATAATGTTTTCGACCAATGCCGGAAACTTTACCTGAATTAACCGGACAATGGCCGGACAAAAAGATGAGATTACGGGGTTATTGTATTCATTATCATCTATGTATGAATTAATGCGATCTGCCAGGATTTCGGCAGCATGCTCAACCTCATAAATGTGTGTAAATCCCAATCCTAAGAGTTCGCTGTAAATTTGTTCGGTGGTAATGGTTTTAGGAAACTGACCGATAAAAACCGATGGCACAAGGGCGATACGGACTGTGTAGTCGAAAATTCTGTCAAAATCGTCCTGCTCGATAATAATGGCTAAAACCGGACAGGCTCTGAAACATTCGCCACAGTCGATGCACCGGTTCGCGAAAAGAACGGCTTTACCTTTGCGGATGCGTATAGCTTCAGTGGGACAAACCCTCATGCAGTGCGTGCATCCGATGCACACATCTTCCCTTATTTTGAGGGCATGATGGAATTCCTGCAGAGGTTCACTCATTGTAGATATGTTGTTAATTCAACCGTAGTGCCAACTCCCGGAGTACTTTCGATATTCAGTTTGTCGGCGTTTTTTTTCATGTTTGGAAGACCCATTCCTGCGCCGAAACCCATTTCACGCACTTTTTGTGATGCTGTGGAATAGCCTTCCTGCATGGCCAGGTTTATATCTTTAATGCCTGGTCCCTGATCGGTTAATCTTATGAAAACCTTATCAGGTGATATAGAGACATCAATTACTCCGCTTCTGGCATGTGCCACAATATTTACTTCAGCTTCGTACAAGGCAACAACAATGCGTTTAATCAGTTGATTATCTATATTAAGCTGTTTGAGTAACTTCTTAACATCACTTGAAGCATGACCTGCCCGCGAGAAATCGCCTCCTTCTATGGTATATTTAAAATCCATTGCGGTTTAATAAACAGGTTTTAACTCTGAATTGAAAAGCAAGCCGCAGGTTTTAAACATAGAATATGGACATTCGATAATTACCATACTGTTTTCTTTGGCAAGGTCGACAATCTCAGGCGAAGCTTTCTTCTTGCGGACAAACACAATACAACTGATATCGGCCATTTCTGCGGTACGTATCGTTTGAATATTTACAAGCCCCGTGATTAACACCAGGTTTTCCGTTTGTAACGTTAGGACATCGCTCATAAGGTCCGATGCAAAACCAAACTCAACGTCATGGCCGAGCTTTTCGCTTCCGTTAATTACGGTTCCTTCAAGAATAGTGACGATATCGCGAATTTTCATAAACAGTAGTTGTAAGTTCCGGATACCCGATTAATAAGGGTACAGGTAATTGCTTTCAGGCTCCAAACGAAAATACAAAAAACGTTGTGAATTTAGTAACAGCAAATATCATATTTTGCAATATAGAACGGGTCTTAATAAGGGTTGCGGGTTACGAGTTACGTGTTTTGGGTTATCTTCACCACTTCACAACCTCACCACCATTTCATTCTAGCTTCTTTTCATATGCAATATTGTATGTTTTCCAGAAGTCGGGGTCGGGTTTAACTGGGTTCCAGTAGAGGGGAGTGGTTTTGGGTATAATCTGCGAATAGGGAAATTCTTCTGAGATGGAAGGAATAACTTTATTAACGTAAAACTCACGATGCTGGTAAAAACCGTTGTATTTTCCAGCCATACGGTTTCCGGAAGCATCGGCCAGCTCGGAAACCGTAAGGTTAAGATCTCCGGCATCGGTCAGATCTTTAAGAGTTTCTTTATTGATTTTAAGGTACAGCCTTACAATATTTTTCGAAACTTCCGACTTCTCCAGGGCAATTTTGGTCTTTCCATAACGGACGCTAAAATTCAATGTATCCGCTCCTGTAATGGAGTCAACCGGCCGGTTGAAATTAAGCTCGAGAGTTTTAAGGTTTTTTCGCAGAACAGTTTGCCGTAGTGCAAAAGTGGAAGTGTCTACCCGGTTTCTGATTTTGAAGTAATTCCCGAACGAAACATATTGCGGGTAATATTTCCCGTTCACTTCCCTATAGTCAATATTCAGACTGTAGAGCCGTCCGTCATAATCTTTATTGAAAATGTAGGTTTTATAAACTATTTTGGAAATGGCCAGATTGTCTTTCCGAAGGACAAGATATCCTTTTGCAGAAAAATTGTCGGTTGAATCGTATCCATACCGGTTATTATACTCAAAACTAATACTATATACCTGGGTGTCGTTAAGGTAGGTAATACTGTCTATTCTGAAGTCGTGATTATGAACAAAGCTTTTCGAAAAGATATCGATAAAGGAAAGGGTGAACCGGTTATAATTGCGGAGTACATCATGACTTCTCAGAATCAAAAATTCGTTACCATCCATAGGGTGGATGTAGGCACCCGGGATAAATTTTATCTTTTTATTATCGTACAGCATAATGTTTGTACTGTCGTACAGATATTGCGAATTGTACCTGAGCTGCAGCAGTTTTAGCCGCGATGTTTTAATATCGTCAGCCGCAAAGCCGCGATCTTCCACTTCAATTGCTGCTTCCAGTAAATTAAAATATTGTTGTTGTTTTTGAAGATAATCCCGGTAATATCCTCCAATCTGAAAGGGCTCCTGCGGATAGTTAAATTTCATGGAGTCTATAGCCCTCTTAATAAGTTTTTGTGCCGTTCCTTTTCTGTTTTTGGATTTAACAACTACCTGATCGAGCACATGAGGAAAGGGCTTCAACTTAATTTTCAGGTTGTCGCGGTCTTTGTTTCTGGAGATGAGAATGTGGTAATTTTTGAATCCCAGTGCCGAAATGTAAATGGTATCGTTTTCGAATTCAGCGGGAATATGAAAAGTGAATTCGCCCTCCTCGTTCGAAACAGTCCCTATTCCTGTATTTTTAATGTAAATACCGGCGGCATTTACGGGTTCATCGTTTTCTGAATTGATGATTTTTCCTTTGAGACTAATGTAATTCTGAGAAGAAGCAGGTAAACAATTAATTATATTCAGGACAAATAAGATTGTAACCGGCCAGGACAGCTTACTCCTGCAGTAATTTCGAAATTTGCGAATACTGGAAAAAGGGTCAGTCATAGTCTCAATACTGGTAACGTTTGTAAGATCTGTTCTGAAGCTAAAACCCTATGGAAAGTTACGGAATATAATTGATATGCTTTAAAATTGTCATTCAGACTTTAAACGCTCCTGACATCAGGGTTTGTTCGCTGCGAGGTATGCCAATCTGGTTAGCTATGTTACGCCACTCAGAAACTGATGACATTACTTCTTCCAAAATATTATTCATTTCCACTGTTCCTAATCGGAAATAAGAACCTACACTTTTGGCCAGTACGATATCAGGCATATTATTATCCATATCTATATTTAATGCCAGACCTTCTTTGTCCAGCGACGGGTTCATGTCATATGCCGGTGACAAACGCCAGCCACCTTCAGTAAGAATGAAACCATGATTTCTCAGATGGTCGTCTGTATTGGAAATTAGAATATTGAAAACGATCCTTCTCCAAAGTTGATGCAAATCTTCATCCACATGTGCTCCTGAGAACTGGATAAACTCTACAATATCAAGATAGGAGGGAGTTTTGTCTTTTATAAGATTCTCATTGAGGCCCGTCATGGTCATGGCAGAAGCAAAATGGATACGTTCATGCTTATTCCTGTCAAATCGTTTTGTGAAGAATGTATCGTATTTCCCCGCCACATGTTCCAGTCGTGACTCTGCCATTTCAACACCTGCGTTAATGGCAAGCCGATATGCCAGATACTCCCATGCCCCTTTATTTATGATGTCGCTTTTTGATGGAAATTTAGCGATCCATAAATGACTATCAGTGTCAAGAATATTCGCTTTTGGCCTGGCACCACCTAGTGAAGACCCTGGGGCCATCAATATGGCAAGCCATTTTTTAATTTCGGCAGTATCTGTATCAGATTCAACCAGACCAGCACTGTATTGCAATTCCCTGATACTTGTCCATGGAGGAGTTGGAGATATCGGGTCATTATCCAGGAATTCCCCGTTCGGTTCTCTCTTAAAACGTAAAGCGCCCATTCTGCAAAAATCATGTACTCCCAGCAAAAAGTCTGCTTCATACAAATTCGGTACTGGTTCACCTGCTTCTTTTGCATAGATTGATGCACGTCTTTTCATCAATGTTCTTCCCCATGTATCGGGCATAGAATCAAGGAAAATACCAAAATTTTCTTTTGCATTAGGGTATTGGTGACCGCTGTACCATGCAATGTCAGGATCGAGTAATATTTGCTCCCGGGAATTAAGCCAGTCGGTATTATAAGAAAAGCTGAATGCTTTTCTTCCCTTAGCCTGTTGTACCGATAAAATTCCAATACATTTTGGCGAAGGCATACCTTTCCAATCTGCGTACACCCAAATATCCGTTTTGTCTGCCATGTTTATTTACCCATTAGTTTCAAATCCTGCAATTTTCTGCCAAATTCGTCATCTGCTGCCAGTTTCAGAAAATCATCCTGTAGGCCTAATACCCGGAGCACATTAAAGTAGGCTCCCAGCGCCACACTGGGGTTTCCTTTTTCAATGTAATACAGTGTTGAACGGTTTATTCCTGCCCGCTCGGCAACCTGAATGGTAGTCAGGTTTCTTCGCTTCCTGGCCAGTTTAATGTTTTCACCCATCTGCTCCAGCACTTTCTGAAACCGGGGAAGTAATGTCTGTTTTTTTGTCCGCACCTTATGTTGTTTATTTTCAACAAATGTATAGTAAATGTTTAAAATAAACAACATATGAATTTTTATAAATTTATAAAAGCTTATTTCTGGCGCTTTTCTTTGCTGAAATAGATTGTGGATTAAGTTTGGAAAAGGAGTTGAAAAATTAATTCTGAAAAATAAAATGTTGGAATGGATGGTTCCAAAGCATGGATTTTTTCCTGTTTAAACTTCGACTGATTCGTTATATTTGTCGATTATAATTATGGAATGCAAGTGAAACACGAAGACAGGCCTTTAATTTTGGTTACAAACGATGATGGATACAGGGCCAAAGGAATCCAGGCGTTAATAGAAGTTGTGAAGCCTTACGGAAAATTGGTTGTGGTTTCGCCAAGCGAACCGCAATCGGGAATGTCGCACGCAATTACAGTAAAATATCCGCTTCGCCTCGAAAAATACGAGGAAACAGATGATGTGCTTTTCTATATATGCAGCGGAACTCCGGTCGATTGTGTTAAAATAGCCATGAATCAGCTTTTTAAGCGTAAACCCGATTTATTGGTTTCCGGAATTAACCATGGTGCAAACTCTTCGTCGAGTGTGGTTTATTCGGGTACTATGGCAGCCGCCATGGAAGGTTGTTTGTACGAAGTCCCTTCTATTGGCTTTTCGTTGCTCGACTTTTCACGCGATGCCGATTTTTCAGCATGTATAAAGCCTGCTCAGAAAATTGTGGAAAATGTCCTGAAGAATGGCCTCGAAAAGGGAACCTGCCTGAATGTGAACATCCCCAATGTGAAGGAAGAAGAAATGAGCGGTATTCGTATATGCCGTCAGAACCGGGGTGTTTGGCGTGAGGAATTCGATAAACGCACCGACCCCAATAATAAGGAATATTACTGGCTTACCGGTGAGTTCTATAACCTGGAACCGGAAGCTGAAGATACCGATGAATGGGCGCTGCATCACAAATATATTTCGATTGTTCCTGTACAAACTGACCTGACAGCATATACCAGCTTAGACAACCTGCGTAAGTGGAATTTTTAAAACCTGACTATTATGGTTAAGAAGAACCGGTTCGACGACTTAAAAATGGGAACTATAATGGGACTGGTGGTTCCATTATTAGGATTTCTTATTTTTTATCTCTGGAATTTCACAAAGTGGCCTTTTTCAGTTTTTGTAGATTTTGTGATTCAAAAAGCCGCCATTACAAAAGTTCTGAGTCTTTCACTTTTACCTAACCTGCTGGTGTTTTTTCTTTATATCAGAAAAAACTATTATTTAACTGCCCGTGGAATCCTGATGTCAACTATCATATGGACCTTCACCATTGTCATTGTGAAGTTTTTTATCGAATAACAGGCTTAAATCTTTGCTCTTGGGGGATTTGTAATCCGGTTTCAAACCTACTTTTCGTAACACTCCTTTAAATTCCGGCAGAATCTACTCCCCTCGCCTTCAGGAGAGGGGTAGGGGTGAGGCCTATATTGCAAACCAATAACTTAGTTTGACCATAATTATGTTTGTAGGAGTTACTCCAAACAATTCACCCATATTTTTATCCAGAGAGGAATAGTACACATTATCCCGGCTGCGTCGGTTATTTTCCCACACCAGGTAGAGGGTCGATCCGGGCATGTATTCCCATCGGGCAACAAGGTTGGAACGAAATTCGCGGAAGCTGAAATCGGGACGCGTAAATGAGTAGCTGTTACCATTTTCCGAGACAAAGTACTTATTTGAGGCTCCATCATATGTCATATCGGACGAGGTAATTGTATGGTACCTTTCCTTCAACTCATCCGACCGGGTATCGGCTGCACGTTTAAAGTCGCTGTATGTTCCGCTCGACATAAAAGGACTGCCATAGTACTGAATGGAAATATCAGGGGTTATGTTATAATTCATTCTTAATATCAGACTGTAAGTGTTTTGGCTGATTCTTCCCAAAATATATTGTTTGCCCGTTTGAGCCAATGGCTGACCAACATATATGTAATTATCTGTGTTTTTTGTGTAATTAAACTCACTCATCAGGTAAATGTGATTCCCGATTCTGAAAGTTAATCCCGGCTCTAACGTAAGGCTCCGGGTAATACCATCGGAACTTACTGTACTCGAATTGTGAACTTTGAAGGAGACTCTTTTCGATTTATCCGTATTGAAAATGGTGTTGTTCACCCACGATGAAGGCATTTTTAAAGCCGGACCTCCACGCAGCAACCTTGTTCCAAGATCGGAAAGAATGTACATTTGGTTTACCGATAATTCCCAACGATTCTGGAACATTGCTATCCATTCACCACTTAGGTTGTTATGTGTATTTAGTCCTCCGTAATTCCAGTAGCTGTTTTGACCGAGGGAAAGGGTATAATTTCTGATTATACTTTTCGGCTCAGTTTGACGATACGATAATTTCAGATGATTTTCAATCAGATCGGCCATATACAAATATCCCACATCATTCAGGTCGAATCCGGGTGACCACCAGTTAAACTTTTCAGAGAAGATAAAACGTTTATTCCCTTTTCTTCCAAAACTAACATAACCTCCGGAACCATTAAGAGAGCGGCGGCTCGAGTCGACTCCGAGATAGTTTTGTGCATCGGGCCGCTGGTAGTAATGTAACGGATTTTGCTGTAGTGCCAGCATTGCAGCTTCTTTACCGTTTATAAAACTCAAAATGCCTTTTGCATCAATATAGTATTCCCGGTCCTTAAAATAGTGGAGAAAATCAATTCCGGCCGTTACCGAATTGCGATTAAGATAATAAAGCTGGGATTCATTGAGTAAACGGTTGGTAGAAGTTACCATACCTCCAATTTGTGTATTTCCCTTGTTCGCATTTTTGAGAATGCGGGCAACAAGATAGTTGGTAAGTGGCTCCACAACGGGTTTGGTTTCCACTCCGTTTGTTGTTACGTTACCAATTTCTTCCTGGGTGGTACTTTGTAGAATTCCTACCGAAACGCCGTTGCGTGTGGTTCCGGTGAGTTTTATGGCATTCAGGATATTTGTGAACTCCGGTATCCGGGAGAAAGAATTAACATTGTCAATCTGTGGAGAGTAAGAGGGAGTATGGCCAATCCGACGGGAATAGAACATCATATTCTGGTCGGGCGAAAAATCAAAAATATGCTTCCCTTCCAGGAAGAAAGGTCGTTTTTCTTCGTAGAATGTCTCGAAGGCAGTCAGGTTCATCACCGAAGGGTCTGCTTCAATTTGTCCAAAATCTGGATTCACAGTGATATCGAAGGTGAAATTGCCGATTCCGATTTTTCCATCGATACCGGCATTGCCATTCTTACGTATTCCTTTGTAATATGGACTTCCAGCAATTTTAGGTTCGCTGGTAATTTTCCCGGAAACATAAGGTAAAAACTCCACCAGCCGCGGTTTCCGGATGTCTTTCAAACCAAACATTTCCCCAAACGAATAAACGTGACCGCTGTTTTTACGCGGAATAAGGCTCCACTGATCGGTTTCCTGGATACGTCGAACAATGCGTCGAACGTGCAATCCCCACACCATACCGGTGTCGCTGTGATTATACCGTAACTGACTCAGGGGAATTCTAAACTCCACTGTCCACGACGAATCGTTTACGGCAGTTTTTCCTTCCCAAACAGCATTCCAGTTGAGGTTTATAGTTAAGTTATCGGAAACAATCAGATCAGTTTTGTTTCCTCCCACATTGATGTTGAATTCAGTTCCTGCCCGATAGTCGTGATAAGTGTCAAAACAAACGCTGATAAGGTCTCCTATTGAGTTGTCGTCGCGGTTACCGACAAAACGGTTTATTTTATCGGGTTCCGGATCCCAGGCACGGAGTGCGAAGTAGATATTTTTATCGTCGTAAAGAATTTTAATGCGGGTAGGGTAAGTGGGCTGAGCTCTTTCCACAGGGGTATTCTGCAGAAAATTCTGCGACCAGCTTCCTTCGTTTTTCCAGCAGGCATCCTCAAGTTTTCCATCAATTACAGGAGCCTCGCCCTGAAGCTTTACAGTGTAGTATTTTCTTTTGTAAGCTTCTTCAAAGGGAATGAGCTTTTCTTCCTGAGCTATTATCTGCAGGCTATTCAAAAAGAATAAAAACAGTAATGAAGTAGTTAGTCTGATATTCATAATTTCTTAAAACGGTTAAGCTTACGAAATGTAAAAATAGAAAAGTTAAATTATAGTTTGTGAAAATAGAGTTCTATTTTGTTTTGATTACACAAAACCGGTGAGCATTGAATAATTTACGCTAAATTGGACGTTTCTATGTTTCATCTCTAAAACTGCATATTTCTATCTATGGGGGAACCGTCCAAACAATTGAGTTTGAAGTATCTGATGCTGATGTTGGGCATTCTGTTTATTGCGTGGTCGGCCATTTTTGTGAAGCTTGCCGGTGTATCAGGTTTAAGCTCCGGTTTTTACCGGATGCTGATAGGATCAATTGCTGTAATCCCAATTTGGATAATTAAACGCAAACCGATAACCGATAAAAAGTCAGTTTGGATTGCCATCATATGCGGTGTTTTTTTTGCCTGTGATATTGCTTTGTGGAATACGTCCATTGTGCTTTCCAAGGCTTCCATTGCCACTATACTTGGAAATCTGGCTCCTGTTTGGGTTGGACTCGGCGCTTTATTTCTGATGAAAGAAAAGCCAAAACGAATTTTCTGGATCGGAACTATTGTCGCTCTTTTTGGAACAGCTATGATTATTGGGCTAAGTAATGTTTCGGAAATAAGTTTTACCAAAGGACAGTTCTATGCCATTTTAGCCAGTATGTTTTATGGAGCATATCTTCTAACTGTCCGCAAAGGCCGGCTTAATCTGGATACCATTTCGTTTACGGCTATTTCCATGTTTTCGAGTACCGTCGTCCTTTTTGTTTTTTGCCTTATCGACGGCACCGACCTCAAAGTGCAGACCTGGCAGTCGTGGTTGTCTTTAGCTGGTTTGGGATTGATTTCTCAACTTGGAGGCTGGCTTACCATTAATTTCGCTCTTGCTTATATCAAGCCAACGGTTGCTTCGGTGAGTCTTCTAGCACAATCGGTTTTTACGGCTTTATTTTCAATTCCTGTACTGGGAGAATTTATGACTACTGCTGAAATAACGGGCGGAATAATTGTGCTGACAGGAATTTATCTGGTGAACAGAAAGATTGCCGAAAGAAAATCTTAAAAAAATTACATTTTTTGGGTAACCATTTCATGGTTGGATGGTATTCCAATAAACTAAAAGTTTTTTTGCGCAATTACTATTTGTAAACCCTTTACCTCACTATGAATGAAAACAACTACTGGAATACTAATACTATTACTTTTTGTGATTGGGGCCAGAGCTCAGGATTCTATTCCTACACGTACATATACAACAGCATTTACAAGTGTGCCGCCATTAATAGATGGTTTGATGAACGATTCGTGCTGGAATGCTGTTGAATGGGGCAATAAATTTACCCAGATTCAACCTTCGGAAAATAAGCCTCCTTCGCAGGAGACAACTTTTAAAATTCTGTACGACGACAATAATCTTTATGTTTTTATCAGGGCCTACGATACAGAGCCTGATAAAATCAGCAGAATTGCTTCACGCAGGGATAACTTTGCCGGTGACCTAGTGGAGATCAATATTGACAGTTATTACGACAAGCAAACAGCTTTTTCTTTTTCTGCATCAGCTTCAGGTGTCAAAGGGGATGAGGCTGTTACCCAGAATGGACAAAACTGGGACGAAAGCTGGAATCCAATCTGGTATCTGGCAACATCAATTGATGATAAAGGCTGGTGTGCCGAAATGAAAATTCCATTCAGTCAACTTAGATTTGGGAAGAAGGATATGCACACCTGGGGTATACAGGTTATGCGCCACATTTACAGATTGGAGGAACGTTCAACATGGCAGTTTATTCCCAAAGGAGCTCCAGGCATGGTACATCTTTTCGGAGAGCTTCACGGGATTGAGAATATAAAACCTAAAAGGCCATTGGAACTTATGCCTTATGCGGTTGCCAAAGCCGAGCGTTTCGAAAAACAAGAAGGCAATCCTTTTAAAAAAGGAAAGTCGGGCAATATTTCAGGAGGGCTGGATGGTAAACTTGCGATTACTAATGATATGACCCTCGATTTTACCATTAATCCCGATTTTGGCCAAGTAGAGGCTGATCCTTCAGAAGTGAATTTAACTGCTTTTGAAACATTCTTTTCCGAGCGACGTCCGTTTTTTATTGAAGGCAAAAATATTTACCAGTTCCAGCCGAATAATTCTATAGTTATCAATAATATGTACTCCGATAATCTGTTTTATTCCAGGAGAATAGGCAGGTATCCTCATTTTACTCCATCCACTTCCGACGGAGAGTTTATTAAAATGCCCGAGTCAACTTCTATACTTGGGGCTGTAAAATTATCGGGCAAAACAAAAAGAGGTCTGTCAATTGGCATTCTGGAGAGTGTTACTGCCAATGAATATGCTGAAATTGATTTACAAGGTCAACGTCGAAAAGAAACCGTTGAGCCCCTTACAAATTTTTATGTGGCGCGTTTGCAGCAGGATTTCAATAAGGGTAAAACAGTTCTGGGTGGAATGTTTACTGCCGTAAACAGGGATATAAACAGTGAAGACCTTTATTATCTCCATAGGGCTGCATATACCGGAGGGATAAACTTCCAGCATAACTGGAAGGAACGCACCTGGTATTTGGCAGGAAATGCTGAGTTCAGCAATGTACGCGGAAAAGGAGAAGCAATCCTTAATACCCAAACATCTTCGGCCCGGTATTTTCAGCGCCCAGGGGCAGATTATCTATCGGTAGATTCGACTCTTACGTCACTCTCCGGCTATGGTGGAACAATAAAGCTAGGTAAAAGCAGCAAAAAGCGCATTCAGTTCGAAACCAGTGCAACACTTCGGTCACCGGGTTTGGAGTTTAACGACATTGGTTATATGAGGTATTCGGATATTATCCATCACGGAACCTGGGTAGCCTATTACATACGGGATCCGTTCTCAATCTTCAATAACTTTTATCTTAATACCAACTATTGGATGTATTGGAATTTTGGTGGAGAAATGTTATCGAAACATGTTAACATGAATTTCAATTCCCAGTTTAAGAACCGGTGGCGGATTAACGGGAGTCTTACCCGGACCAGTGAGAGCCTTTCAATTAATATGTTACGTGGTGGCCAGGCGTTTATAACACCCGGATCGGAAGACATTAACCTGAATTTTATGACGGATCAATCAAAAAAAGTATGGTTCTACATGGGAGGTTACTTAGGATTAGGAGACGTTAAGAGTTATAAATCGCAAGAGTTTTCATTGGGAACATTTTTACGTCCTCTAAATTCGTTTTCAATATCTTTGGAACCATCTTACAGTATTCAGAATAATAAGCTTCAATTTGTCAGCACACAATCAGCAGGAAATGGCAAAAAATACATTTTTGCTGAACTGGACCAAAAAACTGTAAGTTTTACCATGAGGTTGAACTATACAATAAATCCCGACTTAACCATTGAATATTATGGACAGCCTTTTGTTTCGGATGGGAAGTACAAAAATTTCAAAAGAATTACTCAGCCTGATGCTAAAACATTTAAGGAAAGGTATCATCAATTTACAGAAAATGAAATTAGCTACATCCTGGCTGATAATGAGTATTTGCTTCAGGAAACCGGGATAGAACAGTATGCTGTTTCCAATCCCGATTTTAACTTTCGGCAGTTTCGGTCAAACCTCGTTATCCGGTGGGAATATCTTCCCGGCTCAACTCTTTACCTGGTTTGGTCGCAAGGCCGCACACATTCTGATAACCATGGTATGTTTTCATATAAAACCGATATGCGTGAATTATTCGATACGCAACCTCATAATGTTTTTCTGATTAAGTTGTCGTATTGGTTTTCGATGTAAACGTATCAGGAAATTCTGAAAACGCATGTTATAAACTTACACTAAAAATAAGACTTGTATAAAAAGATAATGTCAGAATTGTTGGGTAATCCTGACATTATCTTTAAAACTTATGGTACCATTTTATGCTTTTGCTCCCTGCAACTGCATCATTTTATCTTCGATATGATAAACCATATCCACAAATTTTTTGTCGCGTTTTATTTCGCGGGTGCGATGCGCTGGCAGATCGTCCTTGATATGTTCTATAATGATTCCGGGGTTGGCCGCCATGATATAAATATCGTCGCCAAGATAAACCGCTTCTGAAATATCGTGGGTTACAAGAATAATGGTGGGATGAACTTTTTCCCAGATATCGATCAGAAAATCCTGCATCTTTAAACGGGTGTAAGTATCCAAAGCTCCAAACGGCTCATCCATCAGGAGTATTTCCTGGTTAACAAGCAAGCTGCGTGCTATGGCGACACGTTGAAGTTGACCGCCGGAAAGTGTCGGATATTTGGCAAATTTCTTTTCGTGACCTTCCAACCCCACAACTTTAATCATTTCCATGGCTTTGTCACGGGTTTCTTTTTCGGGTATACCTTTATATTTAAGACCCAGGGAAACATTTTCCAAAACCGTCATCCATGGGAAAGAGCTGTATTGCTGAAAAACCATACCAATGCGCATGTTCTCGTTGCGGGGGACCGATTTGATAAGAGTTTCGCCCGATGTAGGCTGTTGCAGGCCTGCAATGTATCGGAGAATAGTGGATTTTCCGCATCCCGAGGCACCCAGCAAAACTATAAATTGACCCTGATCAGGTTTATCTTCTATTAAAAGGTTAAGATCTTTAATAATGAAGCTTTTTCCTCCGTCGTAAGATTGATTGATATTGCGAAGCTCGATGATATCGGGCAGAGGTGTATTTACAAACTGAACACTCATAGCATTGAATTAAGCGTGTTTAAAAGGAAATAGCTTTTTGTCGAGCCACTGAAACAATTTATC
>JAEYWD010000015.1 GCA_023429135.1 Bacteroidota bacterium
TCCTTGCTGGCGGCGGGCCGTTCAAGGGAAGTCGACGAAGGAGACGGACCGCGTTTCCGCCGTCAAAGACTTTTTTGGTGACTTTTTTGGTCACAAAAAAGTTACAAATGGCTGTTTGAAAACCTTAGGTTATCTGCCAGAGATGTTTGGATTCAACAACCCCAATTAACTTAGTAGAATAAACACCCGTGTCATTTAAACCTTATTATCATGCATTTAAGAAGATTTATTTACGTCAAACTCACGTTATTTTCGCAAAGAACAAAGCATAAGGTTTCACCTCAACAAATTCCTTACTAATACTTTCCCATTCGGCTTTATCCAGAAAAGCATCATCCTTCAAAGCTTTCTCCATATTATCTTCCGATAGTTCTATAAAACGATAAGGTGTTAGTCCCTTAGGTTTTATTTTCAGTAACTCGCTTGTATGATTGGCAATTATTAAAAAACGGTCGTTATTATTCTCTACTACTAAACCGGTAAACTTAAGCGGATAATTGCTTATGCAGATTCTCGCACTTGCAGTATTTACTTTATAAAGAAACCTCAACAAATGGTAAACAGGATAAACATCATTTCTGCAACCGAAAAACAATTGAGGTTTTGGATTTTCTAAATCACCCTGAATAATACCTCTCCAACCGGTAGCCTGATAGTATGTAACTGCTTTTGCTCCCGCATCTGCCAGGGAAACCAAACTACCAAGCGTCCATCCGGCAGCAAAAAGAGACATTTGTCGTTCATCTACCTGCGTTGGAAGTTGATTTCCGGGCACAGGAGTATCTTCACCTGTAGCCACAACATTAAAACGCTGTTTCAGGGTTACAGGCGACACATGAATATCTTTCCCAGGATAAAGCGCTTTTCCACTTTCAACAGTATCGGCCTGGGAAGCCATGTTTTCAACCAGGCTGTCGTTATCAAAAGCATGCACCTGGGGACAAACAGCATAGGTAACAAAATCCAATTGCGAAGCATCAAAACGGTTCCGGTTAAACTCGGCAAAGTATGCATCGGTTCCTCCTCCCAGTGGAACATCAGAGAATATCTGGCGCAAGAGCGGACACACCTCCTTTATGAGATTATTATGGGTGAGCCGGGACTTTTCATCAATAAACCACACATACTTCGGTTTGAACTTAACTCCGGTTACAAACCTTTGCAACAGTTTTATTTCCTCAGCAGCATTTTCAGTAAAATGCAATACAAGTTCAATTGGAATATTTAATTTCGATGCGTTTAAAATCCCAACTGAGAATAAATGAGCCCAATCAGCTTTTGAGAATTTCAAATCGTAGCGTACATGTTTCAATCCAGCCTGTTTAAGAATATCGCACACCGGCGCTGACAGACTAAAAGTATCCAATGCTGTTCCAATTTCTGGCAGATCAACTTTTTTACCATCTGTTGCTAAAATAAGCTCCTTATTCAATTTCCCGGAAATTACACCGGAATTACAAGAAAAGGAGATCTTCTGAGCAACCCGATCCCCTTCACGAATCGTAGCAGGAAAAGGAATGGATAATGGAGTGCAGTAAGTTTTATAAGAGCTATCGGTCCAGTTGCGATGGTCTTCCATCTCCCACACATCGCCTGCAAAATCCAACCGACATGATATTTTCTCATTTTCCCACTCCATAGACACAATATTGGTTGCAGGAGAGTGTGGACTTATTATCTCAGGAAAATTTATTTCGGAAACCCGATTATCCGGATGAATAATTTTCAAATCGTGCCCTTTTACCCCAGAAAGCGGGTGGAGAACACAAAAACCAATGCGATTTTTCAAAAAGCTTTTCAACGCTTTTCCTGTGAAAGAAAATTCAATTTTATCGCATTCGCCTAAGATTTGATACTCTGCCACGAAATCAATTTCAGCATTTTTATAATGAGCTTCATAGCAAATTGAAAAGCCATCACTATTTTTTACAATTTTCTCATTGTCTATTTTTGGAAGAATCGTACCCCAGTTTCGATCGCGAACCGCGGAATAAATACTACGGATAAGTTCCGTTCCACCGGTTGAGATATAGCGAAGACTTCCATTTTCATAAACTACATCCAGATTACCGCACTTGAGAAAGTATTTCCGTGGTAAATCGGCCGGATTGCCATAATACAAAATGTTTTTTCCGGAACAGTCCATAACAGTTATGATATAAGTCCGTTATTAGTTAATCCTACTTTGACTCATTTATATAAACTCTCGCTTAGAATATTGATTAACTATAAAATTGAACCCATTTCAGGGTTCCAAAATTTATCATTTTCAACCTCCGGTTTCACCGGAGGCTATTCAAATTAAAGCCTTCCAGGCTTTAACCCTGATAAGGGTTAAATATGAATAGCCGTGGGTGTCAACCCACGGGAAGATAAAGGCATAGATACTACAACCCTGGAAGGGTTGAACCTTTTAATTATTAAACCTTAACAGTTTATTATTATCTATCAAAGTAAAATTAATTTATTTAATCAATTACCAGATTGAGATCGAAAAATGCAGGATCGGTTTCCAGGGTGCGTTTGAAGTTGGCTTCCGCTTCGGCCTGATTTCCTAAGCCTTTATTTCCAAGTCCGATATAAAAATACCCCTCAGCCTTCTTGTAATTGCGCGATTGACGGATATTTACCGATCTATCGTCGGAAGCTTCATGATATTTTGTATTCAATATATTATTACCCTGCGTAATCAATCTTTGAAAAATCTCTTCAGCTTTAGTCCTGTCACCAAGCTCAATCCAGCTTAGTGCCTGGTAAAAAGGAATAAGAGCTGTTCCTGTTGCACCCCAACCCGAAGCTCCTTCGGAAATATTGGCCATTAATGTGAAATACTCCCGGGCTTTCTTCTTATCTCCCTTTTGCTTATAAGCCATTGCCAGCCAATAATTGGCAAGGGCAATCCGGGAATCGCGGGCAATTTCAAGATTACGTGGAAATTTTGAAACTTCGGAAAAGTCTGCAATAGCTCTATCGGCATCATTATTCTTTAAATATTTAATACCTCTGGACAAAAAGGCATTCGACCAGACAATGTGAGGATTAAGCGTGGTAATTTCAGCAATATAAAAATGCTGTTTCTTCAGAATATCAATAGCTTCATCTAATTTACCGGTAAGGTTCAGAAGTTCGGCCCGCCGCAATTCAGTTTTATCCCATGTTACCGAAACAGATTTATATTTCTCCATAAAAGCTAAACGCGATGCGGGGCTTTCACCTGCATAAGCAGCATAAACATCGCGCTCCAGCAAAAACATCGGGTTCGTGCTGTTTCCGAGAGCCAAATCCATCATCGTAACTGCTTCTTTTGGATTATCGTTAATGTTGGCCAGAACAAAAGCCTGATTCCTGCTGATCATAGGCGAATTCTTAACCGAAGCTGCCTGATTCCAGTGAGAAAGAGCAAGACCCGGAGCATCGTTACACAGCAGATTCCCCATGAGATAATGAGCCGTAGCATCATTATTATTAATCTTCAAAGCTTCGGACAACACTGCAAAAGTAGTTGGCCCGAAGGGGAAAGATAGGTCTGCGCTCATTCCCGAAGCTTTGCTGAACAATTTTTCAGCATCGGCTAACTGATTGCTCTTGCTGTAACAGTATCCCAGGTAATAATGGATCAAAGGATTCTTGGAAGAATGAGGTAATTCGGGAACGCTGGCAAGAAGAAGGAGTTCAGCCGCATCGCTGTAGAATCCCGCCATCAGGTAGCGGGAAGCTGTTTCGAGATAATTGTCGGCTTCGTCGCGGAACAACTCACGCAACATAAAAGGTGCTTTCATCCCGGTGCTCTTTTTATCCATCTGATATTTTTCAAATGCAGAAGTAAGATTAAGCGGATCGATGCGAGTCGCTTCGTTCAAAGTTTGTTTTGCAAGATCAATCTCTCCATTCCTGCGCAGGATGATAGCCATGAGATTTATTGCTTCAACATTGTTGGAATTCGAACTCAGCGATTCTCCCAATTTATCGATAGCGGCATTATATTCTCCATTCAAACAATCGATAACAGCTAGCAAATAGAACGACTGCGAAGTCCACTCCTGATTCCAGGTGGCTTTATAAAGCATGTCGTAGGCTTCTTTCAGGCGGTTCTGATAAAGCAAATTCAGACCCATATAATACAACGGCTCTCCGAATTTTGCTGATGTATAATTGGCAGTTACTGCCTTTACTGCCTTATCAAGGTGTTGAAACGATTTCTGGTACAACCCCGGCTTAAGATATCGTATACCAAGTTGGGTATTGGTCAAAATATGATTTGAGTCGCGTTTCAGCGCTTCGTTATAATAAAACTCAGGATTATATGAGGCATTGGCAAATTGCTCAAGACGTAATCCTTTCTGATAAAGTAAATCGGCCTGGGTTATTTTGGAAGGATCTTCGGGAACCTGGTATTTAGGAGGTTCAGGCAGATTTTTCTTTACAGGAGGGGTATAACTTACAAGCATTTCGTTGGCAGGAGACACCAATGCCAGAGTAAAATCCTGCGGAACAGCATCCGCCGGAACTTTCACCTCCGTAGAGTATGTAGTTACAGGATCGAGACTGATTTCCTTTGTAAATATTTCCTTTCCCTTATTAAATAATACAATACGGCTATTCGGATATTTTGCAGTTGTATAAACCTCAACAAGCGCCTTCCCGCCTTTGAGTTCAAGGTTAACTGCTACGTCCTTATTGGCCTCTTTTACCGATGTCATATTTTTAACAGGGTAATAATACATGGTACCGCTTTTCAAACCATACGGATTATTCCAACTATAATCGGGCTGATTATCGGAGTAAAGCCCGGTCATCATTTCCAGATATGGGCCATCGCCATCCGTAAGCATCTGGTCCCACATCCGTTGCACATCATTATTGCCCCAGTTCCAGAATTTTTTACCTGAAAAGATATAATGGTCGCCCACAATGGCTGTTCCTGCTTTTTTGCCATGATCAATTCCTGCCATAAAGTCCTTTTCGGTACCCCAGGCAAAGAAAGATGTAGGTGAAGTTGTATTTTTCCACCAGCTTATATCCACACCTTTGGTGAAGTCGATTCCCTGGTAAACCTGTCGCGACACAGGATAATCAGTAAACTGCGTTTTGGAGTGAAAAACGGCCCGTTCCACATCAGGAGGGAAGATAACCTGGTAATTTTCGTTGGCATGAACAGCAGCATTGGCCCAGAAAAGAAAACTATTTGCAACCGGCGTAACATTGATATATTTTAGGGTTGCTTCCACATAAGCCTTACCCGGATATAAAGTTAAACCGACTACCCATCTCGTTTGAGACCTTTTTTCGTATTCGCCCACCCAGATAGTTTTTGCACCGTCGGCTTTTTCTTCAAGTTTATATTCAAGGGGCATAAATGTTGAGGCCCTGTGATGATGCGGCACATTCCATTCAACTCCGCCCGAGATCCAGGCTCCGGTCATACCAATTAAAGCAGGCTTGATTACATTATTTCTATAAACAAAATCGTATCCGTTTGTTTTATCCTGTGCGTAATACAGACGCCCTCCAAGTTCGGGCAATACACAAATTTTAACGTATTCGTTTTCGAGAATGAGCGCTTTGTAAATCTTATCGACTTTCTGGTTGCTAAGTTTCCCCAGATATGGATAAGGATAAATACGCAATTGCGCACCCTGGTAAACTTCGGGAGTGTAAAACAAAGGAGTTTCCTCGGGAGTACCAATAGGATAAGAAGGTATGGTTATGGTAGTTTCCTGCATTTTAACCTGGGCAACGAGGTTAATACAAAAGGTTAAAAGCACAATGACCGGTTTTACGATCCTCAAGGTTCTTCTCATAAATGAAGTTTTACGGTATTTCGGCTCAAAATAAAAGCTTTTTGAACTGAATGGCAAGGAATACAATTATTTTGGATGTTAATTAATCATAAAAGGCCTAAAGAAACCCGGAGGTCGTAGTTAAATCGGGAGCTACTCAGCAAGTTTGAAATAATTGACTATTTCGAGCAAATGGCTTGCCTGGCCATGTAGCGATACTGCTGAAGTATTCAGCTTTTCCGATGCCTGGGAATTTATTCTGGTAACCTCCAGGTTACTTTCTAAATGGAGCGATTGTTCTTTTAATGTATGAGATATTTCTTTCAACATAGATGAAATTTGAGAAACCGACTTCATAATTTCCACAATTTTAACTCCGGCATCCCTGGCTATATTAACGCCAGTTTCAACCTGTGTCAGATTGCTGGTGGTAACTTCATTTATTTCACCTGATGAAGTTGTAGTAATATCGGAGAGTTTCTTCACTTCCGATGCAATTACAGAAAAACCCCGCCCCTGAAGTCCGGCATGAGCAGCTTCTACAGCAGCATTAAGAGCCAGAATATTGGTTTGAAAGGAGATGCTGTTTATTATTTTAACAGCTTCAGAGATTTTAACGGAACTCCCTTTTAAATTTTCCATCCAATCGATGGTTTTGTCCATTCCACTTTCGGCCACCCGGGCGTGCGAAACCGATTGATTAACAAATTCGCTTGCCTTTGCTGCATTCTCCGCTACTAGTTGGAACGACTGGTTAAGTTGTTCAAAATGGTGTGCCTGATTTTGAGCCCCACTGGCAATTTCCTCTGATGTTTCGGTTATTTCCCTGGTAGATAAAGTAAGGTCTTTAGCAGCAGAACGTACTCCAGATAAAACTTTATTGAGCGATTCGATCATTTTATTGATATAAGAGCCCAATTCCTCCAGTTCATCCTTTGAATTTATGTTCACCCTTTGCTGAAGATCTCCTCCGGCAACCCTTTTACTCACGCCGTTAATCTGTTTTAATGCCGCAAGAATTTTAACCACCACCAATATCCCGACAATAATAGCAATCACTATAATAATCAAACCAACTGCTCCCATCTGAAGTATTGCGGCTCGCATCTGATCGTTAGTTTTTTCCATGCTGGTTGTGACAACAAAAATACCTCGCAACTCATTCTCATCCACCCGTCTGCCCGATTTTGAAACCGCATGGCATTCGAGGCACCCTTTCGATTTTTCCATAAAAACAGGCCGCATTACCATTAGGGAGCCGGTTTCCTTATCAACAAAACTAATCTGTTTCGATTTTTCCAATTCGAATTGATCAAAAAAGACTTTATCTTTCGGCAAAGCAGTATGTTGTGAGTTTTCTGGTTCTAACGATGAAATGCGAAATTTGTACGACTGATCTGTTTCACTCCGAAACATGGCTGCCTCCGGACCATCCTGTTCCAGAACACTTGTACCATCCTGGTGGTGAATTAAATACTCCTGAATATTCAATGCTAAAATTGCGGCACTTTTTTCCTCGAGCTGACCGGTACCCTGACTTCTAATTTTAAAAGATGCAATAGAAACAGAAATGATGGTACATGTCAAAGCTGGCACATAAGCCAGAATAAGTAACTTTCGTCTCAGGGTCATATTGCTGGATTTTTTATTCTATTAGTCTAAATAAAATTAAATATAAAATTGAAAATGAATATAATGCAAACTCCTTTTTTATATAATCAATCACAAAAAATAATAATTCACATCAAGCGCAACCATTTTACTATTTAGTCATCATTAGAAAAAACATTTCCAATGAAAACTATTTTACTAACATCGCTTTTAGCCTTTACCTTTTTCACTGCCTTCTCTCAAAAAAATATGGACGACGTGATTTACCTTAAGAATGGAAGTAAAATCAAAGGTTCCATTGTTCAATTGTATCCCGACTCACTTGTACAGATTAAACAACTGGATGGGAGTATGTGGTTTTTCCCTATGAAAGATGTTTCGCTTATTGCAAAAGAAGAAAAAATGAAATCCCGGAATCTGATAAGTGATGGAAAAGGTTTTCAACTGGGAGTAGAAGCCGGTTTCCTGATTGGTTCCGGAGGAGTTGAAAAAAAATCGCCGTTTGGGATTCATGCAATTGGCTCTTACAGAATTATTCCAAACTTTGCAGTAGGACTTGGAGCCGGACTTGAATTTCTTAATCACACACAGTTACCAATATATGCCGACACGCGCTTTTATATCAATAAAAAGTTTTATTCGCCTTATCTCTTTGTGCAAGGAGGCCTTACTCTTCCACTTGATAAAGAATTTGATATCGAATGGGGCACTACCTATGAAGCAAAGCCAGGGTATATGATTAATCCAGGAATTGGAATACTCTTCCCGATGAGTGAAAAAGCTGCCCTTTCCATTAGCTTTTCGTACCGGTATAACGAATTCAGCTATAAACGCATTAAACCCAACCTGATAGACTATACAAGAATTGAACAGTTGAACAGGTTTAACCTCAAATTTGGATTCTTACTCCGATAATAAACAACCGTAATCTAAAAACATTTATTATGAAACTGAATTATTACTTTCAAATCAGTAAATCGCTTGCAGTAATTTTATTGCTTGCCATGGTAGCTACTTCGTGTCAGGACAAAGTACTTGAACGTTATCAGGTTAATACCCCGGTTTATCTTTCGTATGATGATCTAAGAAAATCTGTTTCCAGGGAAGAACCTATGCCTCTTAAGAATCCTGGCAAAATCTACTTTAAAGATAATTTCATTTTTATAAACGAATATTTTAAAGGAATCCACATTTACGACAATTCCAATCCCAAAAGTCCGGTTTCGAAGGGGTTTATAAAAATTCCCGGAAATGTGGACATCGCCATAAAGGGACAGACTCTGTATGCTGACAGTTACATCGATCTGATTGCACTCGACATTAGCAATATGAACGATATTAAAGAAACATCGCGCATTCAGAACGTATTTCCATATGCTGTGCCGGCTAAAGAAGTTGAAGTTATAAACGAACCGATAGATCAAACAAAAGGTGTTGTAACTGAGTGGAAAGTTACAGTAGTTGAAAAGGAAATTACCAACCCTGGACAATATCCCCAACCATTGTTTTACGACGATTTCGCATTTGCCAAAGAAGCCCTTAATGGCTCTTTCAGATCCCTTACCAGCAGTAGCGTAAGTAGCGGATCTTCAGTGGGTGTAGGAGGATCAATGGCACGTTTTGCTATCAGGGAAAATGCATTGTATGTGTTGACAAATTCCAATATAAGGGTAATCGACATTTCCAATATTAACCAACCAGTTACAACCAATACAAACATAAATAGCTGGGGAATTGAGACTATTTTCCTGAAGGATAATTATATGTACATTGGAGCAAACAGTGGCATGTCGATATATGATATAACGGATAATCTGAATCCGAAATTACTATCCACTTTCAGTCATATTACCTCGTGCGATCCGGTGGTGGTTCAGGACGATTATGCATATGTTACCCTGCGCTCGGGAAGTACATGCAGGAATAATTTTACAAACCAGCTCGATGTAATTGATATTAAAGATAAAAAAGCTCCTAAACTTTTAAAATCGTACAGTTTTACCAATCCAAACGGACTAGGAATTGACAATACCACCCTATTTATTTGCGATGGTTCCGACGGGCTTAAAATTTATAATGCAAAAGATATCTATAACATAACAAGCAATCCCATTGCTCACTTTAAAAACATTCAGGCAACAGATGTAATACCTGTCGACGGGTTGTTATTTATGATTGGAGAGGATGGGTTCTACCAGTATGATTATTCAACTGTTCCGAACATTGTTTTATTAAGTAAAATAGAAGTAGAAAAATAACAACCAAACTTGGAAAGTAGGTTTGCGGAATTTAATCTTTCAACTTTAGCAAAAGAGAAAGATTAAATATGAAAACCAAAGGTTTCATCGGGCAAAGGATTTACTTTGTCAAATAATATGACTTAAATGAATCCTTTGCATTTAATTTTGGTTTAATATAATTAAATTTAATACAGAATTTTAACAAACCATTAAACCAGTAGAACCATGAAAAAACTTCTATTATCGTTGGCTGTTGTCGCTTTAGTTGTAACAAGTTGCGACTTGTTTGGGGATTTGGACGATATTGATTTCAAAACTGATTTTACAGCATCGTACAATGTTACTGTAACTGATGACAGCGCAAAGCTTGATAAGGTTATTAATCTGAAGGATGATCCGGATATTGAAAAATATCAAAATAAGCTTAAAGATGTAACCATCGACAGTGTTGTACTTTCCATTTCGGATTATAGTGGTGCTCCTAATAATAAGCTTAATGGTGCTATAAAATACAGCGAAGTCTCTTCTTCAACACCTGTTCTGTTTGCACTTGTATCGAACCTGGCTTTGGAAAACGGAGCTAAAACAAAGATCACAGCAACTCCTGCAATCATAGCTGCAGTGCAAACTATAATGAAAGACAAAAAAGAAATTAAAGTTTACCTCCGAGGTAAAACTACTGGCGCGGCAACATTTACACTTAATGTGCAATACTACGTTACTGTAAAAGCAGAAGCTCTGGATTAGTCCGCAATTGGAATACTTTTCAAAAAAAATAAAAACAAAGAGGATGGCATATAAACCATCCTCTTCTTTTTTCATATATTGAACTATGCAAAATTTTTAAGGTATAATAAATGTTAAAGGCAACACTTGCAGACAAGCCATTAATTATCGATTTGATTACAAACTTTACATGCTCAAAAAAGAACCGGATTAGTTTTGTGTTACCGAAATATTTCCATTCTACTTCTTTCCAGCTTTCGCTGCATGTACAATTACCTCTTCAATTTGCCTGATGCCAATACTTTTTGCGATTATCCTTTTATCCTTATCCAAAACATAAATCGTGGGCTTTACAAATACGTTGTACAATTCCTGATAATCGGCATTATAAGGCACTGCGTTTATCCAGTTGTATAATTTATGCTGGTTTACAAAATCAATCCATTTACGCTTCTCTTCTACAGATGATATATTATGAATTGCGACCAGCTTAACACCCATGGTAGCTAATTTCGGATAAATTGAATCGTTAAGCAATGGAATATCCTTTTGACAATGGCCACAGTCGATGCTCCAGAACACCAAAACCGTAAATTCCGACACTATTCTTTCCAAGGGTAAGGGATTTCCCAGTCTGAGACTGTTTTTTACAACTGTATCGGTTTGGGCGGTCACAAAATGGCCCACAGGAACTTCGAGAAGAGAAATAGGCGGGGCAAAATTTCCAACTAAATTTGGTTTAACCCGCTCAATGGTTTTCATTAGTTTTTCGCGAAAGTCATTGTCGATCCAGGTAGCGTTGGGCAGGTAATATTTTTCGGAAAAGTATATATAAACGGCATCCATACCCACAATCTGATTGGCAAGGGCGGCATAATGATTAAATAAAAATCCCAGGCAATAACGAAATACCTCATTATTCCCTTTCACTTTATTCATAATCATGTCCAACTCCTGTTTCATGCTATCAGGGTGTTGAGGAATTACTTTCTCGAGATAATACTTAAGCTTATTTTCATAAAAGGGTGTGCGAATCAGCCGTGAGTCGGCCAGGTCGAAATTGTCGAAATAATGCTTGTGCCAATAATTATAGCGGAAGGAAGAATCGAGTACATTACCGTTCTGGTCGCGCGGAAAATCGGGCACTTCAATATCCCGTAAAGCTCTTGCCCAAACTGCAAAATACGATTTGGGATTTTCTGCCGCACTCCTTTCAACAAACGAAGAAATCTGCTGATTGATGGATTTCATAATCCCGCCAAGAGAATCTTTCGTTGTTCCTGAAGCAAGTTTCCACTTCTGTTCAGTTTCGAATCCCCGGTTTGTTAGCGCACGGTAGCCATAGTACAGATTATTTTCCTGAGAGCCTGAAAACTTAATTCCGGTTGCAAGGTTTGCAGTATCTGCCTCCACTGCAAACTTCTGGTGGTCGCCGATAATAAAATCGAAATAACGACTATTGGGCAAATAGGCAATATACATCCCTCCGATTAGTGGTTTGCTTCCTTTAAACACACCTACGCCATTTTTATCGAAAACCACCGTATCGTCGGGGTAAAATGAACCTTCGCGTGCAAAAAAGTGTGCCAGAATAACTTTCGAGTCCTTAAAAGCTGGCACTTTGACTTTAATTTCGTAGCCCTGAGCTATAACGGTTATCGAAAAAACTGCGGCTGCAAATAAAAAACTAATTTTTCTCCACATCAGCGTATATTTTTGATATTTCACTTTCAAGTATTTGAGATATCTCTTCAGCCCGATTAACAATCATAAAGTGTCCGGCATTTTGTACCGGCAGAAAATTCTTAATATTTCCGACAGGAAAAATTCTGTCGCGAGAACCATGAATATGAACCACACCATTGAAAGGAACCGGATTTGACCATTTCATAATCTCTCCAATTGCCCACTTCATAAAATGATGATCGGTATCCTTAATAATTTGTTTGAGGAGTTTTGATTCTTCAGGCGATTCCACAGAAAAATAATAATTGCCTGTCAGAAGATTGGACCATTTCAGAAACCTTGAAGGAACTATTTTATGCAAACCTAAATGCCTTACCAATTTTAACTGAAAGCTAAATTCACGTTCCGATTTTACACTTGAAATAATGATAAGTTTATCCACCCGGATTATTTTGGACAATTCCTGGGCAACTATTCCGCCAAATGAAAGTCCTACAATTATTACCTTTTTAGTTACATCTATTTGCAATGCCAGTCTGCGGCAATATTCACGGAGAGATTCATTTTTTACGGGCTTCTCCCAATAAACAAATCGTTGATTTATACCTGGCAGTTTCAAAAACTTAAACGATCGCTCATCGGCTCCAAGGCCGCTGATAAAATAAACTGTTTTATCCATATACCGGAAAGAGAGTGTGCAACATACGGTTTGTTAGCTTAATTGGCTAGTGGAAAGATAGGCAAAATAGCTTTAAAGTCAAGTATTCGGGTAAACTTTTGACCTCACCCCACCTTCATCTCACTGAAGCGGCTTATAATTTGAAATTCATTTGTTGGTTGAGCTGTTTCTGTTCTGTCGTATAAAACCGCATCTATTCCCAGTTCCAGGGCAGCCTTTATCTCGGAATTTACATCGTCGCCCGCAACCAGTAATTCTGCTGGTAGAAAATTATGGTCCGCCATGATTTTCATAAATATATCCTTCTTCACCATATTGGTCTTAGCCGGATCTATGATATAAATGGTTCTAAAATCGTTAGAAATACCAAGCTGCGTCACCTTACTCTCCTGCATTTTGGTAAAACCGGCAGTTACAAGAAACTTATCCATTTTCAAATGGCGCACAAACTTATAATCGTCGAAAGTAGCCATAGGCTCGTCGTAGGTAAGGTTTTCGAGCAATTTATGACTTTCGCCGAAAAGTTTTTCGCTGAACTCAAATTCTTTGGCAACATATTGAAAAGGCCTCCGCATAATCTCAGCTTTGAGCTTTTCGAAATCGCCCTTATATTCGCCACTTTTCCCAATAAGCTCAAAAAGACTTTTAAATAGTTTATCGCCTATGGATGAAACCTGATAAATGGTATTATCCAGGTCGAGAATGATGGCTTTTTTATTCATATAAACTGATTTATTCTCCGGTGTACTGATAAGCAGCTTTTTTCAAACGGTCCATAATTGCCACGCCTAATCCTTCCTCTACAACAGGTTCAATAAATATTTGTTTTACTTCATTATCGTCTTCCATGGAATGCATGGCCGAAAACAGATTTGATGCCACTTCCAGCAGATTAACCGTTTGTGAAGTATAGATAATTCTCACAGCTCCAACATCAGCCTGCCTCAACGAATGAAGAATAAGGCCTGAGCCCGCAGGTAAAACGGAATCCTTCCAAAAGTACAAAGGTTTTTTGGGAGAATAATGACTTTTAAGAAGTCCAGGAGCAACTATTTTCTTTGATTCGGCTTTTTTAAACTCAAAAACTCCGGGAAGAGCCTGTTTAATGTCGTCGATGGTAATTTTACCAGGTCGTAGAATTGAGCAAACATCCCCTTCGACCGAAACAATAGTCGATTCAATTCCCACTTTGGTTTTTCCGCCATCGAGTATAAAATCCACTCCCGGCAACTGTTTACTCACATGTTTAGCGCTGGTGGGACTAAGTTGTCCGAATTTATTAGCGCTGGGAGCAGCAATAGGGCATCCGGCCTTCTTAATCAGTTCCAGTGCAATTTCATTATCGGGCATACGAATACCAACAGTAGGTAAACCAGAGGTGACAATATCGGGAACTACTTCACTTTTAGGCAAAACGATGGTTAAAGGTCCTGGCCAGAAATGCCGGGCAAGGAGCATCACTTTCCCTGTAACACCCGACGTAAGCACTGCCAGATCGTCAAATGAGGCGATATGCACAATCAAAGGATCGAACGATGGTCGCTCCTTGAGTTGAAATATTTTAGCAACAGCAAACGGATTAAGCGCGTTTGCGCCTAATCCGTAAACTGTTTCAGTTGGAAAAGCCACTACTCCTCCATTGGCAATGATGGTAGCGGCATTATCTATTGGTCCGATAATTCTATTTTTATTGAATTGATTTATCTGCTTCTTCCAATTCGTCGCGTTTCTTTGCCTGGTAGGCTGCCACTTTCTTTTGTATCTCGGGATTTGACAGCCCAATTATTTTAGCAGCAGCAAAAGCGGCATTCTCTGGGCTCAGTATTGTTAAAGGCGCAACTCCCGATGGCATCCGGATACTTGAATAGAGGTCGGCACCACCAAATTTGTCGCTGTATGGTGGACATGCAATAACCGGACAATGTGTCTGTGCATCGGCAAAACCACTTAGGGCGTTGCTCATTCCGGCAATGGTAATAAAAATTACATTTTGCTTTTCATATTCCTTAATCAGGTTATAACACTTCAGCGGAACTTTATGTGCTGATGCGATTCTAGTAATAGTTTCAATTTCGAAACTATCCAGTACCTTTTTAATCTGATTGGCCCAATCGAGATCTGCTTTAGAGCCCATTATTATCACTACTTTGCTCATCGTCTTTTATAGTAAAAAATGAATATTGATAGTTCATTGGTATGATCGAATTATAATCTTCTACCGAAGCTCCTGCAAGACAGGCGTCAATGATTCTTTTGCCAGTGGCGGAGAGTTCCGGAACCTGATATTTCTTCAATTCTTTTTTGAAGAATTCAAATAAAATTTCTGCTCCGGCATCGTAACCATCCGTTCCAACTTCAATCTGGCGGTGAACCTGCAAAAATCTCGAAGGAATCTTAGCACCTTCAATGGTAAGATAATTGAGTTCAAAACCAAGCAAAGAACACCGCGATGGCTGATACTGGTCGCTACGGAGTTTCGCGTTTCCGCGGCGGGTAAGATACTCACGCATTAAAAGCTGAGGTTTGAAACCAACTTTCCAGGCTCCGATATGCTGATTGGGAACCAGCGTATATCGCATGCGGGGAGTTTGAATAATCTGTTCGAGCAACATATTCGCGTGATCGATCATTTTCCCGGTAGCAAATGGCCAATACGACCCTACTCCTTCGCTTTCCATATTACCTGTACCAACAATGCTCGGATTAGCATGGCCGCGTGGTGATACCAAACGCCACAACCAGGCCAAAGCGGGCGGTAAGATATGAAATAATCCTACGATTCCATAACTTGGATTTTCGCGTGTACACGGCGGAGTGCGAACTCCAAAACTACGGATATCAACAGTAACAGGTTTGTTTATAACCCCAGGAACAATAGAGCGGGGAACAATTACCCGGGGATTAGGGCAACGTTTGCCAGGCGCATCCTCTGTATGGTCCCATATTAAAGCAGTACTTCCCGGATTGGATTGTATATTCAGAAATAAAAGCGGCTCTTTAGTTTTTATGGTGAGTTTTTCCAGAAACGGGTCGTCGCCATAATCGTTAACACTGTCTACGCGAATAAACCATGCATTTTCTGCGTCGAGCACAGTGAGCTTACCATTGTTTTTCTGAATGGATGGGTGACACAGCGCCATATCGTCGGTAACCGGATTGAAAGAACAGAAAAGCGGGAAGTTGATCAAACGCTTTTCGCCGGTTAACATATTTTCACCAATCTGTACCTGGCCGTTAGGTTCTCTTACAATATTCTGCAACATTTCGCTCTTACCTCCCCCACTGGCACCCTCGTGCATAAAGGTTGTAATATTATCGTAAGGACTCACAACCTGAACGGTTGAACAATGGGCTGTTATCCAGCCTTCTTTTTCGCCTTTGGTAAGGAGGGCTCCATACAAACCTTTTTTGGCACTTGGACCAGGATAAAGGTTATAGGAAAATATTTCGTGAAGATTTTCGGAACGTTTATGTACTACAATTTGTTTTCCGTTAAAATGAGTATGGCGGAAGGTTGGAGCAACGTAAATGGCCGAATCGATTGAAAATTCAGCAGGGAGTTCATTTAACGGGATTATACTTTGCAGCATCGAAAGTCCCATGGCAAAAAAGCCGGCGTTGGCAGGAGCAATTGCAATACCTCCCGATCCAATTTTCTCGCGTCCTGCAAAGTAGAAGAAAACAGCCAAATCCTGTTCTTTAAGCCAGTTTAAAGTTTCTTTTCTAAGCGAATCAAATTCATAACCAAACCTGTCTTTAAACTTTTCCTTATCACTTGGAAGGTCGTCGGCAATGGCCATGGTATCGGGATCGCGACGACGCATATACGACTCCGTATAATTTGCAGAAATTCCATTAGTTACCCTATGAACAACAACTTCGGTAATCTCACCTTTTCCAGGAATGTTATACTTCACCTCGAAGCTGGAGTTTCCTTCTCCACCTACAGCGGCAACAGCCAATTCCTTTACATTATCAAAAGATTGAAAAGACTTGCAGCTACTCAGAATAACAAAAGCATCGTCGGGCAAGCTAATCTTTTTTTTCTCCAGCACTTTAAAAAACTCACTCATATTTCTCTTTTTATTTCCGATTCAAAGATAATCGTTTTTACTTAATAAATTAAGTAGTACTTAATTTTATAGTTTATAATATTAAAAATGAGGTGGGGATTGAATCCATAAAACTTCTGTATCAGCGTCATAAAAGTTCGCAACTTTAAAATCCGATTTGGCGTTAAAATATACACTATCGCCCGACCGTAAATCGAAACTTTTCTTATCCAGTTCAAGACGAATCTGCCCGTTCAGGATATAGCAGAAAACCTGCCCCTTTGCATGTGCAAAAAATTCATTAATGGATGAATCTTTAGTAAACCGGAGCAGATAAGTATCCATATGCTTATTCATATCGTGATGCGAGAGGAGATAAATTTTAGTTCCTGAAATCGTTTGATCGATGTACTTGATGTCGTGCCGGTAAACAACAGGATTATTGGCAAGCGACTCATTCTCGCCAATTAACTCTCCGACTGTGGTATGCAGATTTTCAGCGATGGATTTAAGGGTAAGTATAGATGGAAACGATTTTGCCTTTTCAATCTGAGAAAGCGCACTTGCACTAATCCCTACCTTTTCGGCCAATTCATTCAGGTTTAAATTATGAAACTCCCTCTTTTTTTTAATTCTTTCTCCAATACGTTGCATAAAGCAAAATTTTGGACAAAATTAGCACTTAATTTCTGAAGTAATACTTAATATAATTTTTTTGTGAACATAAATAAAAATGAATACAAACTATCTTGCGAGAAATCCGTATTTAGACTGTCAAATCAACCAAACCTAATCAAACCATGAGCGACACTTACACTGTAACCACCCGAACATCGTGGGGTTCACGCCTCAAAAATTCATTTAAGAGAATATTTTTTGGCATTATCCTGATTATTGCCGGGATAATCTTACTGTTTTGGAATGAAGGCAGAACGGTAAAAAACAAACGCGCCCTGCAAGAGGGCGAAAAAGCTGTTGTTAGCGTACCCTGCGAGAATATCGACCAGGCAAATGAAGGGAAACTGGTACATTTCACAGGAATGGCCACCACCACGGACTCTGTCTACGACGGTGACTTTGGCATCTCAGAGGTAGCAATAAGCCTGGAGCGCAAAGTAGAAATGTATCAATGGAAAGAAAATGAAGAATCGACCACAAAGAAAAAGCTTGGAGGCTCAGAAGAAACCACAACCAAATATACTTATACAAAAGAGTGGTCGGGTTCGTTAAATAAATCGGAGAATTTTCAGAAACCGGAAAAACATCAGAATCCTGCCGAATTTCCATATCCTTCAAATACAACTTATGCCGCCAATGTAAATTTAGGAGCATATAAACTTCCTGAGTCGCTGGTACACCGTATTTCAGGCTCAGAAAGTCTGCAACTCAATAAGGCAGCCATATTGTTGCCAAAAAATGCTCAGCTAAACGCTTCTACTATTTACATAGGAAAAGGCACTGCTTCAGACCCAAAAGTTGGAGATATTAAAATCAGCTACTCTGTAGTTAAACCTCAACAAGTGAGCATTGTGGGTTTACAAAAAGGTATCAGCGTGGAACCATATATCGCTAAAAACGGCAAACAGGTATTTCTTTTGCAATCGGGCACCATAGCTGCCGACCAGATGTTTAAAGTTCAAATAAGCTCAAACAACAAAATGGGCTGGATATTAAGGTTAGTTGGATTTATCATGATCTTTGCCGGTTTTGGAGCAGTTTTCAAAATCCTTTCTGTAATTGCCGATGTTGTTCCGTTTATTGGGAGAATTGTTTCATTCGGCACAGGATTGATTTCAGGATTACTTGCGACGGCCATCAGTTTAGTAATTATTGCAACAGCCTGGATTTATTACCGGCCTGTGATTGCGTTCAGTCTTTTGGGAGGTGCAGTTATTGCGCTTATAATTGTATTTACTGCTGGAAGAAAAAAGAAGGCGGCAGTTCAATAAAAAAATATCCGGGCACTGAGCTTGTCGAAGTGTCCGGATATTTTTGAACCACTATTTTAACTTATAAACCACCCCAAACCGAAAACCCGACTCAAGGATCTGCTGACGATTATCTTTGTGTTCAAATGGAACCAGGGAATAAATTTTAGCATAAGGATTAGCAAACAATCCTATGCCCGATTTAAAATCATATTTTAAGCCTACTCCGAGTAAACTTCCCAGCCCCGTCTGACCGTCAATTGGCATGGAGCCGCCATCGATATTGACCATCAAACCGCCATTTATAAATAGATACTTCAAAAAACTAGCACGCAATGTTAACGGGATGCTTAAAACACTGAAATCTTCGTTCCTGGGAGCTGCATCAATAAAAGGAGCCGGTTTGATTTCAATTTTATGCCGGGAATATTCAACTCCTGTTTCTAATTCGAGCCATCGCAATTTTCCGACAGATTGAATATAATCAAAACCCACGGTATAAAAGTCCTTACCATAATAACTGGGACCACCTATAAGCTCTTTACCACCAACACGGGCAACATCGTTTTCGCCAAATGAAGAAAAGGTAAGTCCAATTCTTTTTACAGAATAAGTGTCCTGAGCCTGAGAAAGAATTGTGGTCAAACTGAAAATCAGCAGAAAGTATAAAGTTCTCATCATCATTTGTAGATTAATTATAAGAACAGATGCCGGTTAGCAGAATTGGTTGCGTTGGGAAAGTATTTATAAAAAAGAAGACTTATCAACACTTATTGAAAGAGGTTCCAAACTTTTAGCAACATTATCAGAGCCTTCCTACTGAATCACTAATGCTTGCCGATGAATCAGGGCATCGGAACTAATGCTCAAAAAATACAAACCTTTGTTATAAGTGGACAAGTCAAGCATATAGTTCTGAAACGGCTCCACTGTCTTTTGAAAGCAGATTTTCCCGCATCCATCAGTTACCTGAAGCACAATTCTCTTCTCCAAATTGTTATCGGCTTTCAAATTGAAAACTCCACCGGAAGGATTAGGATAAACAATCAAACTTTTACCTGTTTCAATATCGGTGGTTGAAGTTGCAGTTCCTCTGAAATTTAAATAATTGGTATTAAAACGTCCTATAGCCACAGTAAACCGTAGACGTTGCACTCCGGCAGGTAAATTTACCGAAACAGTCTTTGTACTCCAGTTTTGCCATCCTCCCGTTACTGTAAAATCGGCAGTGTTAAGCACTGTTTTAACTCCGCTGTTCATAAGAGCAAGCTCTGCTCTTGTATTGTTATCGGGTGTTGAATACCGGATGTCGACATTATACATTCCTGCCGTTCGGACATTTACCAGAAACTCCAGGTAATCGCCATTATCAGAATAGCCTACATCCTTTCCACCACCAGTATCGGTACAATCCTCAACTGATAAACCATAGTTCTCAGTAAAATTTTCAGCTTCAATTCTTCCTGGTATAGGTTGGGTTGCAGGCAAATTATTAATCACAGGCTTTGTCGCAAATGTGGCCAGCGTTTTTCCATCGGAGGTAGAGATTGAAGTGCCTGTATACGACAGCGAAAGCTGATCGCCACAAAGAATATTCCCACTAATATTCAAAACAATAAGTTTATCGTTGGAGGTACTCTGCTCAACACTCCCGATAGCAATCACCGAGCCTGACATTAAAGAGAAACTGGTGGCAGAAAGTGACAACCCTGCTTTAAGACTTTCGTTAAACGTGAGATAAACCTTTTTACCATCCTCGTTAGTGTAAGCTGAAAGCAACTTCAAGGATGCTGATGTCGTTGTTGTTGGGCCAGTCCATGTCATTGAACTGATATTAAATCCACCCTGATCAATTTTCAAAGTAAGCGTATCCACACCCTTTGTGAGAGGCATGTCAGTAATGGTAACCGACTGCCACTGCTGGTATCCTCCGGTGTTGGGCACAACAACTGTTCCGGTAACATCCTGTCCGTTTACTTCCACATGAAACAATCCGCCGTTATTACTGGTAGCCACTCTGAAAAGAACATCGTAATATCCGGTTTGAGTAACATTAACCGTATATTTCATCCACTCATTCTTGTTGGTCCAGCCAACATTAAAACCATTGTTATACTGTGTATCGGTACATTTTTCAATATCAACACCATCATTACGATATGCTGAGCCCTTGTTCCATTCGGATGAAGTTTCCTTATCGTTCATATAATCAGCATCCATATATGCTTTGCCCACTTTACCCATATCGTAATCTACAAAGGCAATTGTGCCGGGTATTAAATGTTGTCTGAACGGAATAATTGCGGTCTGCTTTACCTGACGGAACATGGCGTCCATAACTTCGGGATGAATTACACATTTTTGAATCCGGGCATTCTCAGCCATGTTTAATAAAGCGCTTTTCGCAAAATCAACGGTAGGTTTAATACCTCCCTTTTCCCAATAATTAAGCAATGTGCGGTAATCCTCGGTTTCAACAATAGTTGCCGGGCCGGTCACTGAACCGATTTTCTTTAATGGCCACCATGCCCAGCCAATATTGTTATCTTCCATGGTCTTTATTGTGCGGAAAAACCATTCGTTGCTGTTTTCGCCCGATTCGCCCAACCATATAGGCACATTGTAATTATTTCGGATATCGAGCATCCATTGAATAGATCCTGAATTTGTTGCATTCCAGTATTTATGGAAGCTATAAGCCATATTCTGATCCATCAACGGATCTGAAATTCCGGCGGGAAGCAAACCCGTAAAGTCGTTTGCAAACCAGTTCCCTTCGATAAAGATGATATGATTTTTATCCACGGATCGGATGGCAGCAATAATATCTTTGTAAAGCTGCCTGAGCATAATTCCGCCAGGTAAATCCCAGTTAGGCTCATTAAGAATATCGTAACCGCCAATCATACCATTGTTGGCATATTTTTCGGCAATTTTCCGCCAAAGCTCCACCGTTTTTGCACGATTAGCAGCACTTTCCCAAAGAGATGGCTTGGTATTGTCGTAATCGGCAATAGCTGCATCGTGCCCCTGTCCGCCGGGAGCAGCGTGCAAATCAAGAATCAGATACATACGATTTACTGTACACCATTTCAGCAAACTATCAACCAAATTAAAGCCTTTGTCGAACCATGTATTTTGTCCGGGAACTGGTTCTTTCTCAATAGGAAGTGTAAATAAGTTATAATGCATCGGGAGGCGGATGCTGTTGAAGCCCCATTTCGCCAGTGAATCCACATCGGCACGGGTACAATGATTTTGAAGCCATAAATCGTAAAACTCGTTCATACCTGCTTCTCCAATAAGCTCTGCGATTTTAGCCTTTAATGCGAATTGAGTTCCTGCAAAGGCACTGGTACGCATCATATATCCTTCCTGGAGCATCCATCCGCCAAGGCCCATTCCCCGCAGGATCACTTCCTGTCCATTCCCGTCGACAATTTTTTTATTGTCGCGGTGAAGAAAGCCCTGGGATTTTAAGGAGGACATTATGAAAAGGAGAGAAACTATAAATAAAAACTTAGTAGTATTAGTTTTCATACATATTTTTTATTAAGCATCCCGAATGATGTATTGAAAAAAGTTTTCAAACACATCATCCGCGATACACATTGTTATAATAGTTTTCATCTGGGATGCGGGCGGCTTACCCTATCCGTCAATATAAGAGATGTTCAGTTTTTCTGAAATACCCGAACATAATCCACTTCATATGTTGCTGGAAGAAACGATTCGTCAACTCCCTGCGCTCCACCCCAGTTTCCACCCCAGGCAAGATTAAGCTTTAGGTAGAATGGTGTGTTGAAAGGCCATGTATTCTTATTATCTTGGTGGTCGTTGAGAAACTCAAAGTATTTTACGCCATCGATATAGCCTTTCACAAAATCGGCAGTCCATTCAACTGCATAAACATGAAATTCAGTTTGAGCCGTGGCGACATATTTCTCAGCAGTTTTCTGGGTACCAATGGAATGATAATATGCTTTGCAATGAACCGAAGAGCTAACATAATTAGGACGATATCCTACCTCTTCCATAATGTCAATTTCACCATCATCGGGCCAAGCTGTAAAATTTTTAGGCATCATCCAGAAGGCTGGCCAGGTGCCTTTACCAACGGGTAATTTCAACCGCGCCTCGAAATAGCCATATGTCCAGCTTTGATTAGTATTCATGCGAACTGACAAGATTTGAGAGCCTACTTTTTTGAGAACAATTTTAAGTGTGCCGTTGTGAATTTTAGCACAGGTATCGCTTCCCGCAACGGCAGGAATATAGTTTTGTAATTCGTTATTTCCCCAGCCTCCCCCACCGGTTTCGTACCACCAATTTGCTGCTTTTGGCAAAACAGCTTTGCCTTCAATGCGAGGATCGTTAAATTCGTCCTGCCAGATGAGCTTGTATCCAAGAGGTGTTGCAACTTCGGGAGTAATATAAGCAGCACCTTCGGGTTTCGAATACGAGGCCTTAGTGACAAAACCAAACCATACGTTTATTTTTATAAGTGAAGTATTACCAGTACAATCAAATGTGGTAAGATTTGTGTTATATTGAATGTCGAGAATAGTTAGTTTATTGTTGGCACAATTCAGAGAGGTTAACGCACTTAGCGAAGTAAGATCAATTGAACTAATGCTATTATTACTGCAATTTAATGTCTGGAGCGAAGTAAAACTTTCAATCCCAGCTAAAGAAGCAATTCCTTTATTGCTGATGTTCATAGTGGTAACAGCAGCGGCCTCATCAATACTTACAACACCGTCTTTATCGGTGTCGAAATTGGTAATGCAAAAATTCTTAAAATTATCGTCGGCAAACGAAACCTGAACTATAAACTTGTTTTGCTTAATTGTATAACTTTTTTTTGAAGAACCAGCTCTGAAAGTAAGAACAGCGGTACGCGCCTGCGTGGTATTATTTGCATCCACATCAACAGTTATTTCAATTGTTCCGGCCCCACCGTTAACTGACGATATTTTGCACCAACTTTGGGAAGAAACTAGAGTCCAATCAGCATTTAAAGTCGCTTTTAGCTTAAAAGAAGAGGCTTCTGATGTCAGATCTGCAATTTCTGCGGGTTCAATTGTAATAAACTCATCGGTTTTCTCTTCTTTACAGTTGATAAACAAAGTAAAAAAGCTTAGTATAATTAATAGTCTCACGATAACATTTTTGTATTAAACAATTATTAAACTTAAAAGAGGCTGCTCCTTAATCCCGATGTTGTTAAATCCGGGAGGGATACAACCTCTTTAAGTTTGCTATGTAATTAGCAATGAATAAAACTCTTTCTCCAAAATTTATTCAGTGAATGAAAAATCATCTATAAAGAAAATCCCTTTACCGGAATGACCCTCGCCACCAATCTGGATTACAATCTTATCGTAATCCTTCCGATCTTTAACATTGCTGAAATCAAAAGTCAAATCGAGCCATTTATCTGTCTGGAGATTCGAAAACGATACTTCAGTTTGAGTAGTATATGCATTCCCTCCTAAATCATTGTTTTGTAATTTAACAGCAACTTTCTTATCCAGTTTGGCATTTGACACCCAATCGCCAGCTTTATTATTATCGGTGGTATAGTCGTTATATGAAGGAATATACACTTTTAACTTAACCTTGTTTTGTGTAGTTAAATCGAATTTGTAACCCGATGCAATAAAGAACAAATTGGACCAAAAACCTCCAGACTTTTGATACAAGGTAACTTTGCTCGAAGAATTAATTGGAACCGGAGCCGGATTATAATAACTGAAACTAGTCAAAGCGTCCATATCTTCCTTCGAGAAAGTAACTTTTGCTTTGGCTGCTTCAAAATCTTCAGTTAAAGGAACAGCCTTAACAGGAATAATTACAACGGGTTTAACATTCTTTTCTTTTGGAACAAAACGATAATACCATGCGTTTCCGGGTTCAACGGCACTTACCACTCGTAAATACATAACAGTATCGTTTAGAGTTTGGATCTGATAAACAGAGGTTCCTGCGTAATGACCCAAAAAGGCATCATTGCTAAAAGTCAAGGTTTTTGCTGCTTCATTTAAGGTAAATGTGTAAGCTGCGGCAGGTGTGTATTTAATATCGAAATCTCCGGCTCCGGGCACAACTGAGTTTGTATATCCAAGAGCAGCCAGGGCATTTTTGCCAGGGCCGTTCGAATAAACCGAGCCATTATTTTTCCAAACCATTTTAACTCCCACCTGAGTAAATGTAAACTCATTAAAATACATGCTACTTTCGGTTTTTTCTTCAGCTTTGGCATTCCACCATTCGGCAGTAGGTTTATCAGAAGGGCCTATTCCAAAATGGCCGTTATGATATTGGTCGAACACCCATGTTTTTCCGGCTAAATTGCTTGCACCACCTGTTAAAGCGGTATACATTGGCGTATTAAGGAGGGACATATCATCGGCTGCAATTGCAATAGTTTGTGAAATAGTTTCTGAAACTCCACCTGAAGTGTAAAGAGTCATTTTAACAGTATAATTACCCTTAAAAGGATACTGTGCAACGATTGAATCACCTTTTGCCTTAGAACCATCTCCAAGTTCCCAAACTGCAACACCGGCAACATCCGATGTATTTTCCAGTATGACAATATTTGGTTTAGCAGATGTAGGTGTATAGGTAAATTTCAGATCTTCAGTTTTTGGCTTTCCTCCCAGTTGATAATCGGAGTCTTCCATAGGTTCACAGGAAACCACGAAAAGTACCGTAAGAGCCAATGTCCATATATTTATTAATTTCTTCATAGTTCAATAGTTTTTGATTAATAACCGTCGTTCTGTTTCAGTTTAAATTCACCTTCTGTTTTCAAGATTTCCGATTCCGGAATAGGAAGATATTTGTCAGTTGGCTGCCATGTTCTAACTGAACTAAAAGCAGGAATATTCTCGGTCAACAGATCAGTATCGCCCCAGCGAACCAGATCCCAGAAACGCATTCCTTCGCCAACAAACTCGCGACGGCGCTCCAGTTTGACATTTGCAACGGATGCTGGTATTGGTGATAATCCTGCGCGCTTACGAATTTCGTCCAAACACCATTGGGCTGTAACATCGTCAACCTGAGCAGCACTCTGGATAACCATTAAATCGGCGGCATTCAAAAGGGTTTCGGCATAGCGGAAAATACGGAGATTGTTATTATAGTTTAAGTCCTGATCGCCCGGAGGAGGGTTGTAACCAACGCGAGCAGCGTATTTACCCATGAAAAAACCTGTATTCTGAAAACGTGGGTTATAAGTACCAGCTTCGTAACTTTTTATTGAAACATCGCGACGCACATCACCTTCTTCAAAAATAGCATATGTTTGAGAACGAACAGGGCCAAAACCCCATCCACCTTTAAGCGAATCCTGTCCTTTAAGTTCGCTGGGTGAAATAAATGCGGGAAGATTTGTTCCATAACCCTGCCAACCAGATGACCAGGTTTTTCCTTCTGGTAGCTGGTTACTTTCAAAAATAGATTCCTTACCAAATTCTCCTGAATTTAGCCACATAGAACCAAAACCAACTAATTGAAATTTGTTACTCTTAATAATTTTCACCATATCAGCCAATACTTCACCATAACGGGCAGCATCTTTCTGATACATTACTACGCGCGATTTTAACATCATGGCAGCAGCTCTGGAAACACGTCCGGCATCGGTACCGGTAGTATTCATAGGTAGTTTATCGCCTTCAATTGCGAAGTTTACATCTTCTATAATCTCATTATAAATTTCGTTTGCAGTGTACTGCTTAGCCATGTAAGGAGGCAGCAAATCTTCTTCAAAATATGGAATATTGCCCCAGAATTTCCATAACCAATGCAGATAGTAAGCACGGAGAAAATGTGCTTCTGCTTTATACTGATTAAGTTTAGCTTCGGAAATTCCTTTTGCCTTTTCACAGGCACCAATAACGTAATTACACCTGCTTATACCGCTATAGTAAATGTTCCATAAACCTGCAGGAAGTTCCGTAGGTGTAGCGTCAAGTTGGGAGAGACGATACAATTGCCCCTGATCGCCTGCATCTGAACCTCCTTTAAATATATCATCCGAACGTAAATCGGACATTAATACTATACTGTTATAATTGTTGTTAGCATAACTATCGAACAGCAAAATCTGATAACATGCCGCAAGATTAGACAAAACTGCTCCTTCGGTAACTTCGCCTCCAACTTCCTGTGATGAGGTAGGTGAAATTGTTAAAAAATCTTCGCCACAGGAAGACAATCCAAAAATGGCAACCAATGCTATATAAAAGTATTTTTTCATAATTCTCTTATTTTTTAAAATCAGAAAGTAATGTTAGCTCCTAAAGAAATGGTTCTAGACTGAGGATAAATTCCTCTGTCGATACCAATTGTTGTATATCCGCCCGAAGCAATTTCCGGTTCAAACCCTTCATATTTAGTAAAAGTTAACAAATTCTCAGCAGAAACATAAAGTCTGAGTTTCTGAATTGAAACCTTGTTGGACAAGTTTTGTGGGAGGGTATATCCGAACTGTAATTTTTTCAACCTTAGGAAAGAACCATCCTTAATGTACAGGTCGGACGAACGCCAGTTACGGTTTGTGTTAACAGCCGTCATACGTGGAATTGTATTGGAAGTGCCTTCGCCAATCCAACGATCGAGGATCCATGAAGGACGGTTCATCGCGTTAATATCACCTCTTTGTGCGAAATCGAAAATGTCGTTGCCATAAGAACCCTGCCAGAACATGTTCATATCAAAACCTTTCCAGTCGGCCGACAGTGAAAAACCGTAAGTCCAATCAGGCATACCCTTACCAATTTTGGTTTTATCGGCATCGGTAATTTTATTATCGGGAATTGAATTTCCATTAGCATCAGTTGCGCCAGCTACATCAACGAAGATAACATCGCCCGGCTGAGCTTTTTCACCATACTTTGCATTATATTTATCGGCTTCGGCCTGATTCTGGAGTATTCCCGCAGTTTTATAACCGTAAAAGAACGGATAGACTTCTCCGTTTTTACCTTTTACGAAACTTCCCACTCCTGAGGCACCGGCATCTTGATAAATAGCTTCACCACTCGCATTTCCAAGCTGAATAAGTTTATTCTGCAGATAAGATGCATTAGCGCCAACATTAACAGATACTCCGGCAACATTAAACTTATAACCGGCTTCGAATTCCAAGCCCCAGTTTTCCATATCACCGGCATTTGCAATGGGAGCTCCTTTACCAACATAAGCAGGAATAGGTTGATCCATTAACATACCTTTGGTAGTTTTCTTGAAATAGTCGAAACTAAAAGTGAGGGCATCATTGAAAAATCTAGAATCAAAGCCAAGGTCGGTCTGTTCCGATTCTTCCCACTTAACATCCGGGTTCGGAATTTTTGATGGACTGCTACCGTATTGCATAGTCGGTTTGTCGCCAACGCCAAAGTAATAGTTTTGACCACCATCCATTAAACTTGTATAACGGAATTGACCAATACGTTCGTTACCGTTTTTACCCCAACTTGCTCTTAATTTTAATGTACTGAACCAAGCCGGACGACTTGCCATAAATTCCTCATTCGAAACATTCCAGCCTAAAGAAAATGATGGGAACAAAGCCCATTTATTTTTAGCACCAAAATTCGATGAACCATCCTGGCGTAAAGTTGCCTGGAAAATATAGCGCTCATTATAGTTATAATCTATCCTTCCGAAATAAGAAGCGAGGGTTAAGGATGAAAAACCATCGGTACCACCGCCAACGCGTTCTTCTTTTCTATCAGCAGTTGCATAATCTATATTAGCCTTGTTAGGATCGTTTTCCAAGAGATCATAGTCGTCACCATACAAGTGTCTTACTTTGTATTCTTTGGCTGACTGACCTACTAAAAAAGCAAAGTTATGCTTACCTAAAGATTTGGTGTAGGTTAATGTATTTTCCAACTGCCATGTAAAACCACGGTGCATGTTAGAATAAACAGAACTTTGGGTAATAGACTTACCCTGGTTAGCCAGAAAATACGGGAATGTATAACCGTCGTTACCCCAGAATGCGAGGTCAACACCATAGCTGGATTTAAATTTAAGATCTTTTAATACATCAAGTTCTCCCCAGAATGTGGAAACAAACTTATCGGCATTACCTTCGCCTCTGGTAGGAGCATTTAACATGCCCACCGGGTTGGCAATTTCCTGGAAACCAGCGGGAGGTAAAGAAAACACACGACCGCTTGCGTCTTTAACTGCGGTGGGGTGAGCTGCAAGGACGGCATCGGGCTCAGTAGCGTACACAGGAATTGTAGGATCGAAAGCCAATGCACTTCCTAATATAGAGCCATACTCGGAATTGGTTTCGATACCTGAAGACTTTGTGCGTGAATAGCCTAAATTCATACCTAAACGAATCTTATTAAGGTACCCGCGACTATTATTCTCATAAACATTATAAACATTATTTGAGCGGATACTGTAACGCTTGAAATTCGATTTGTCATAATTTCCGCCAACAATACCAGCTTGATCGAAATAACCTAAAGACAGGAAGTAGGTTATTTTTTCCGTTCCTCCGTTAAGACTTAACTGATGGCTTTGAACAGGAGCATTATAATAAAAGGTTTCGTCCTGCCAATCGGTACCTGTACCAGCGCCTGCAATTTGTTCCGCAGAATATATTGGAGCTTTACCATCGTTAACGGCAGCTTCATTCATAATAGTCATGTATTCGGTAGCGTTGAGCACGGATTTCTTCCTCCATGGATTCTGCAAGCCATACAATACATCGTAATTAATGCTGGGTTTACCAGCCTTTCCTGTTTTTGTAGTTACCAAAATTACACCGTTTGCAGCGCGAGCACCATAAATAGCTGCCGAAGCTGCATCTTTAAGAATTTCTACCGACTGAATATCAACAGGATTTAAATAATCGATACCGCCATCAACCGGCATTCCATCTACAATAAATAATGGATCGCTGTTATTCACTGTTCCCACACCACGAATTCTTACTTTGGAATCAGCTCCAGGTTGTCCTGAACTTTGTGTAATCTGTACACCGGACACTTTCCCTTTTAATACATCTTCAACACGTGTAGGAGCTGAATTTGCAAGATCGTCAACTGTAACACGGCTGATAGCTGCGGTTACAACACTTTTTTTCTGAACACCATACCCAACAACAACAACTTCTTCGAGACTTTTGATATCAGCTTCGAGTGTTACGTTAATTGAATTTCTTCCAGCTACCTCAACTTTCTGAGTAGTATAGCCTATATAGGAAAAAGTTAGAATTGCAGTAGAAGATGCAACGTCAATAGAGTATTTTCCATCAAAATCGGTAACTACACCCATTGTTGTACCATCTACAACCACATTAACACCAGGTAGTGGTTCGCCTGTTTGAGCGTCGGTAACTAACCCTTTCACATTTTGCATTTGTGCGCCCGAGTTTACAGGAGTAATTACCAGAAGATTGTTCATCACCATATAGGTTAAATTACTACCTTCCAAAGTTTGGTCCATTAGAGATGACAAAGTAGTTTCGCTCTGCGAAATTCGTACAGTTCTTTTTACATCAACCTGATCGGTTTTATAAAAAACTTTAAAACTAGTTTGATTTTCGATGGCGTCAATAACTTCGGAAATGGTTCCCGAATTGAAATCCAACCTTATTCTGGCGTTCTGAGAATAGCCTTCCGCTGCAAGATGCAGGGTAAACACGAATAGTAAAATTGAACTTAGTTTCATAATTAGTAGTGTCTTATATGCGCAATTACTTAGATATTCATTACGCAGAAATGAATTTTTTATCATACATTTGTAATAGTTAAAGTTTAACATTACCCAGTTTTTTGAGCGAAAAACTGAGCGTTTCATTTTAATTGAAGATCGGGAAATGTGAGCGCATTTTCCGATTTTTTTGTTTATGGTTCTTATGTCATAGGCCTTTAATTAAAGTTAGTGTTAGTATTTATTTTTTAGATCATTTACGATCAATAATAATTTTATCTTCTTCAACTGAGTATTTGATAGGCGTAGTATGCTTTATTGCTTCCAAAACCTCATAAATGGTCTCATTGTGAACAAATTTACCATTGTATCTTTCCTGGCTGAGAGTACTGTCTTCTATAACAATATTCACATTAAACCAGCGTTCCATTTTCATAGCCATGTCTTCCAAAGGCTCGTCGGCAAATACAAGTAGCTGATTTTTCCAGCAGGTTACAGCCTCTGTGTTTACGTTATTTAAAACATGAAGCTTACGTGGAGATTCCGTATCCTTTATCTCTGGTACTGAATTTCGAATAACTGCCATCTGGTTAGGCCTGATAAGCACTTCTTCATTCTCGTTCAGGCGTTGCACACTCACCAGACCTCGTACAACAGTAGTTTGGGTTTTCGCATCTTCCGGGTAAGACTTCACATTAAACGCTGTCCCCAAAACCTTTACCGATGCATCGTGAGTTGTAACTACAAAAGTTTGTTTTTCCTTCCTGGTAACATCAAAAAAGGCTTCGCCTGAGAGAAATACCTGCCGTGTTTTCTTACCAAACGAAACAGGGTATTTGAATCTACTTCCTGAATTAATCCAGACATGAGTTCCATCCGAAAGCACTATCTGAGATTTTTCACCTATTGGCACAATTATCTCATTAAAAGTAAGTGTCTCATTAATAAGTAATTTATCGTATGCTAAATTCCACAGCCAACCCATTCCTATTGAAAAAAATATTACAGCAGCAATTTTTGCCCAGCCCGGCAGTTTTCTCATTCGGTTTTCTGACAGCTCCTCCTCGTATTCAATTTTAGCTAATAATTCGGCGAGTGACTGGTTTTTATCAACTTTTACATCAATCTTGTGGTGATTAAAAAGAGTAATAAGAATTTGCCGGGCCTTGCGGATTTCATCCTGTTGCTCAGGGTGTGTTTCAATCCAATTATTCCAAAAAGATACGGATGTCTCCGACGAGCCTAAAATATATTCGCGAAAGGACTCGTCCAGGATAAAATCTTCGAATTTCTGATAGTCGTTAGTCATAAATATCAATACTTTTCTTCATCCGTTTTTCTTATACACGGACGAAATGATTTTTTATACTCACAAAAAATAAACTTTTTTTTACATTGTTGTTAAAAATAAAAGATTTCTCCCTGCGGTCGAAATGACAAGGCTTTAGAGAATTTTTATTGGAGGGGGCTTAATGCTGTCTCTTATACACATCTCCGAGCCACG
>JAEYWD010000020.1 GCA_023429135.1 Bacteroidota bacterium
CTCCACCCCTAAAACCCAGACTCAAGTCATTCCGAATGGAAGGAACTGGAATGAGGAATCTTTTACATGCCTTATATCCCGATAGTCAGTAAAATTAGCGATTTTGAAGTTGGCTGATTACAGCCAACTTCAAAGTTTTCCTGATGTTTTTGGTTTTTCCTTTAAAGCATACATAAACAAACTAAACCAACCTGCCAGAAATGCCAAACCTCCGAATGGAGTTAATGCACCAAACCATTTAATTCCGGTTAAGCTTAAGACATAAAGACTTCCCGAGAAAACAGCTATTCCTGTTAAAAATAACCAGCCTGATCGTACAAGCCATATCCCTGTTTTGGGTTTAAGAAACATTGAAACAAGTACTAATGCCAGAGAATGGTACATTTGGTATTTAACTGCAGTTTCAAATATGGCCAACATACTTGTATCGAGGTGATTTTTCAGTCCATGGGCGCCAAATGCCCCGGCAGCAACAGCTAAAAAAGCGAGGAAAGAACCTGCTGCTAAAAATTTTCTATCCATTATTGTTTTTTCTCCTAAACAACTGATTTAAACAAAGGTTGAAGGATTATTATTTCTTTTTTATATCGGAAATAAAGACCTAAAAATCCCAATATATAGCGATTGTGGAAAACAGTTTGAGTGGGTAGTTTTGCCGCAAACAAAAAACTTGATCATGAAAGCGATTATTTTTACTCTAACATTGCTGACTTTTGCTTCGGGGATGTATGCTCAGCAGTCGGACACAACACAAAACTTTTATCAGAACAGTGCCGAAAAGCTTTTACAAACAAGCGGTAAACTGGTTATTGGAGGTTACGGAGAAGTTCATTATAATCAGCCTTTTAATTCTGAGATCAGGAGTAATGCTACTCTGGATGTTCACCGGATGGTGATGCTCTTGGGATATAATTTCAGTTCCAGAACACAGTTCGTATCTGAGCTCGAATTCGAGCATGTTAGTGAAGTTTATGTTGAGCAGGCATTTCTTCAGCATAAACTGAACAGTTTTATCAACCTCAGGGCCGGGTTATTGCTAATTCCCATGGGTATTGTTAATGAATATCACGAACCAACAACTTTTAACGGTGTGGAGCGTCCCTTGATTGATGGCAAAATTGCTCCTACCACCTGGCGCGAAATTGGTTTTGGATTAAGCGGAAACATAATTCCTGCTTCTCTTAAATATCAGGCCTATATCGTAAACGGGTTTAACGGTTACAACGGCAAAGGCAATCTGAATGGGAAAAATGGTTTCCGTAGCGGAAGGCAGCGCGGTGCCGAATCGTTTATGAGTTCTCCTAATTTCACGGCTAAAGCGGAATATTATGGTATCCGAGGATTGAATATCGGTTTATCAGGCTATTTTGGTAAAACCCAGAGTACCTTGTACAACGGAATTGCTAAAGATAACAGTGCAGCCGTTGCAAGGGCCGATTCGTCGGTGGTTGGAATTTCAATGCTTGGAGTTGATGCACGCTATGGAATTAAAGGACTGCAATTAAGAGGACAGCTCTACTATGCAGCCATTTCAAATACTGAAGAATATAATAAGTTTACTGCAGTAAACAAGGTTGCAAACGATCTGGGAAGCGCAATGACAGGTTATTATGTTGAAGCAGGTTACAATGTACTGCGAGGTGTATCATCAACCACAAACGAACTGATTCCTTTCGTCAGGATGGAGAATTATAATACACATCAGTCTACAGTCGGATCTCTTGTCAAAAATGAAGCCTATAACAACAATGCTATTACCACCGGGCTAACATACAGAATTGCACAAGGGGCAGTTATTAAAGCCGATGTTCAGTTTGTAAAAGCCAAACAGGCCGATGAATATTCCAAAGTCTTCAATGCGGGCATTGGCGTGATGTTCTAATCAAATTCTTATGCAAAGGGTTATAATTTATATAGTTTTAAGTACAATCGGTATTTGTTTGCAAGCTCAAACAAATATCGATTTCTCACCTAAAATGCTATCCACTGATATATTTCAGCTCAACAAAGCCTCAGTCCGTCTCGACCTTCTTAAGATTGAACCTGCTTTGGAACGTGAAATATCTCTAGGAAAGTTTTATTCAGTTGTAGTCAATTCGCCCTCCCAGCTTTGCAAATATGTTTATGTTGGGAGGGTTAACACCTGTAGGGCCGGCGGATGCTCCATAAAGAAAGATGCCGCCCCTGATAAAGAAAGTGAATTTTTCGACTATTACATTTTATTTGATGCCCAGATCAATATTCAACAGGTTCGGATCTACAATTACCAGGCAACCCACGGTCAGGAGGTTACCGCAAAAAACTGGCTCAAACAATTTAAAGGTTATAACGGCAGTAAAGATCTCGTGGTGAATAAAAATGTTGATGCCATTTCAGGAGCAACCATCTCGGTTTATGCTATTGTAATGGACATCAATCAAAAAACATCCTTGTTAAAGGAGATTTTAAAATAATGTGAGTTTCGACTTTTAGAAACACCCTTATTTCATCTTATTATTGGTGTTTAGCAAGAAATGCTTGAGGTATTCCGGTGTTGCGGATTCTTTACAGTATTGTATTTCTCTGTGGCCCTCTGTGTATTCTCTGTGGTTCTCCGTGTAACAAATTGAAACAAAAAAGAAGGCCGTTGAAAATATCAGTTCCAACAGCCTCTTTTCAAATTTCAACTATTTTTTAGGCCTGCTAACATACAGGTAACCAAAAGCAAGAATCAGTATTGCCGGAATAACAGCAATATATTTTAAAGTATTGGCACCGCCAATCAATGCATCGCCCGCAGCCTGAGCAGTCTGGGCGTCAAAAATAGCTCCGAGGACTGGTTGTGCAATCGCACCTCCCAAAAATCCTATTCCGCCCATGATCGCAAGACCCAAAGCCCCACTGGTAGGAATGTTTTCGGAAACAAATCCCAGCATGGTTGGCCAGAAGAAAGCGATACCCAATGCAAAAACACCTGCGGCAACAAATGTCATAATTCCACTTGAATAACCGAGGAAAAGCAAACCAACAAAAGCAAGAGAGGCCGATACCAGCAACACTATTCTGGAGTTAAGATGATGTATCAAAGTTCCTCCGAATTGACGTGCCAAAGCCATGATACCCGATACCCATACTAAAAGTAAAATAGGATTACTTGTAACATTCGAAAGCAATGCAGCTATCCATTGGTTGGTTCCCAGCTCGGTAGCCGCTGTGAGCAGCATGCAAAAAGCCATGAACAGGAACAAAGGACTAACACAAGCTTTTAACATATCTTTGTAGGTAAATCCGGTAGCCACACGTTCAGTCTGCGGGAACTGTTTTCCAAAAAACATAATTCCGTAAACAATGGTTGGGATCAGCATTACCGCCATGGAATACCGCCAGTTTTCGATTCCCACTTTGCTGAAGAGGTAAACAATAAGTCCGCCAATTACGATCCCAGTTGGAAACCATGCATGGAAACGGTTTAACCGGCGTGTTTTGTCGTCGGTATACATACTTGTAATTAGCGGATTGCAGGCTGCTTCAACACTTCCATTTGCAATACCTATAAACAATGTCGAAATAAACAGCGACCAGAAACCGGTGGCCATAATCGTCATTGCAATACCAACAACGTGGCAAATAAAAGCGATGGTAATTATCCGCCCCATCCCGATAATATCAACCAGCGGTCCGCCAAACACCATAGCCAGGGTAAAGCCCCAAAAGGCAGTTCCAACAATCCATCCCACCTGAGTATGGGTAAGGTTGAACTCGGTTGCCCAAATGTTCACAAAACTTCCACGGGTAGCAAAAGCCAGCGCGGTAACAACCAATGCAACGCAACTTGCGTTAAAAAGCGTAGTTTTCTTAATCAGATCCATAAT
>JAEYWD010000050.1 GCA_023429135.1 Bacteroidota bacterium
CAAATACTGGATAAAAAATCCTTATACATATTGAACGAACCAAATAAAAACATATATTTGTCGTCTCGAAATTTAAAGGGTTCTAAAGTTGTAAATATCTCAAGTTTAAACACTTACGACATAATGAATGCTTCAGTTGTAGTGTTGTCCGAGAGCACAATTAATGCCCTGCAGAGTAATTAACTATATATTAGGCAGAAAAAGAAATGGATATTTTACTTAGACCAATAGTCACTGAAAAGTGTACTAAACTTGGCGAGAAACTGAATCAATATGGTTTCGTTGTTGAACGCACCGCTAATAAGATTCAGATCAAGAAGGCTGTTCAAGATCTTTACGGAGTGAAAGTTGCCGAAGTGAATACAATGCGGTATGCCGGAAAAAACAAGACCAGGTTTACCAAAGCAGGTGTCATCGCAGGGAGAAAAAATGCTTTCAAAAAAGCAATGGTTACCCTGGTTGATGGAGATAAAATTGATTTTTACAGCAATATTTAATTGAGTCATGGCAGTAAGAAATCTTAAACCGGTAACTCCCGGCCAAAGGCATAAAATCATCGGTACTTTCGATGAGATTACAGCATCAAAACCAGAAAAATCGTTACTAGCACCTATCAAGAAATCGGGTGGTCGTAATAACACTGGTAAAATGACCATGCGCTACCTTGGTGGTGGTCACAAACAAAAATACAGAATAGTTGACTTTTTAAGAGATAAAGAAGGCGTTAAGGCTACAGTTCAAACAATCGAATACGATCCAAATCGTAGCGGACGTATCGCACTGGTTGAATATGCAGATGGCGAAAAACGTTACATCCTTGCTCCCAATGGATTACAGGTAGGTCAGGTAATCGAGTCTGGTAAAGATGTAGCTCCTGAAGTTGGTAATACTCTCTATCTTGCTGATATTCCACTTGGTTCTATCATACACAATATTGAACTTCGTCCTGGTCAGGGCGGTATTCTTTCGAGAAGTGCCGGATCGTTTGCTCAGTTATTAAGCCGCGAAGGTAAATTTGCAATCATTAAACTTCCTTCTGGCGAAACCAGAATGGTGTTAACCACCTGCAAAGCAACTATCGGTTCGGTTTCCAATCCCGATCATTCTATCGAACAATCCGGTAAAGCTGGTCGTAGCCGTTGGTTAGGCCGTCGTCCGCGCAACAGAGGTGTTGCTATGAACCCGGTTGATCACCCAATGGGTGGTGGTGAAGGTCGCGCTTCTGGAGGTCATCCACGTTCACGTAACGGTAAGCCGGCTAAGGGTTATAAAACCCGCGCACCTAAAAAGGATTCGAGCAAATATATAATAGAAGGCCGTAAAAAATAATCAGAATAACAGGAACCACATATGAGCCGTTCACTAAAAAAAGGACCGTTTATTGATGTTAAGTTGGAAAAGAAAGTTTCAACTTTAAACGAATCCGATAAGAAATCAGTAGTTAAGACCTGGGCACGCCGCTCGATGATATCTCCCGATTTTGTAGGGCATACTATCGCTGTGCACAACGGTAACAAATTTATCCCTGTATATGTAACCGAGAATATGGTAGGGCACAAACTTGGAGAATTTGCTCCAACCCGTACTTTCCGGGGCCATTCGGGAAACAGAAAAGGTGACAAGTAATTAATCCCTGTTATAAAGAAGAAATAAAATGGGAGCACGTAAAAGATTAAGCGCCGAAAAAAGGAAAGAAGAACTGAAAGGTAAATATTTCGCAGTTCTGAATAATTGTCCAAGTTCGCCACGAAAAATGCGTTATGTTGTTGATATGATACGTGGTGTAGAAATCAACAGAGCATTGGACATTCTTAAATTTTCCAATAAAGAAGCCTCTGAAAAGGTTGAAAAATTACTCAGATCGGCAATTGCAAATTGGCAACAGAAAAACGAAGGAGAACGCATCGAAAGTGCAAACTTAGTAGTAAGTGAAGTATTTGTTGATGGAGGCTCAATGTTAAAGAGACTCAAAACCGCTCCTCAGGGTAGAGCATATCGGGTTAAGAAAAGATCCAACCACGTTACCCTTTATATTGATAATGCACCAGTTAATCAAACAAATAATTAATCAGTAATGGGACAAAAAGTAAATCCGATATCGAACCGCTTAGGTATTATCAAAGGATGGGATTCCAACTGGTACGGTGGAAAAAGTTTTGCCAGTAAGTTAGTTGAAGATTATAAAATAAGGGAATATTTGAATGCACGTCTTGCTAAGGCTAGCGTTTCCAAAATTATAATTGAAAGAACCTTAAAGCTTATCACGGTTACTGTAAATACAGCACGTCCTGGAATTATCATAGGTAAAGGTGGTCAGGAAGTAGATAAGTTAAAAGAAGAATTAAAGAAAATTACCAAAAAAGAAGTTCAGATTAACATCTTTGAGGTAAAACGTCCTGAGCTTGATGCCACAATTGTTGCAAGCAATATTGCCCGCCAGATCGAAGGTAAAATTTCTTACCGTCGTGCTATCAAAATGGCAATTGCATCTACCATGCGAATGGGAGCTGAAGGAATAAAAGTTATTATCTCTGGTCGTTTGGGAGGCGCTGAAATGGCCCGCTCCGAAATGTATAAAGAAGGAAGAATTCCTCTCCATACTTTCAGAGCCGATATCGACTATGCACTTGGAGAAGCTCTTACCAAGGTTGGTCAGATTGGAACCAAAGTTTGGATCTGCAACGGAGAAATTTATGGGAAACGTGACCTTTCTCCAAACGTTGGAATGACTGCAGCCAAACCAAAACAGGGATTGAAGAAGAAAAATAAGAGGTAATGTAATTGAATAATTTCAAAGGAAATGTTACAACCAAAGAAAACTAAATACAGAAGGCAACAGAAAGGGAAGATGAAAGGAGTTGCTCAAAGAGGAGCAGATCTGTCTTTCGGCTCTTTTGGAATCAAAACCCTTGAATATGCCTGGATCACCGGTCGTCAGCTCGAAGCAGCCCGCCAGGCAGTTACCCGTTACATGAAACGTGAAGGTCAAATCTGGATCCGCGTGTTCCCCGATAAACCTATCACCAAGAAACCTGCTGAGGTTCGTATGGGTAAAGGTAAAGGTGCACCTGAAGGATTTGTTGCCCCTGTAACACCAGGAAGAATTTTAATTGAAGCTGAAGGTGTTTCTTTCGAAATTGCAAAAGAAGCCCTCCGTTTAGCAGCTCAGAAACTTCCGGTTAAAACAAAGTTTATAGTACGTCACGATTACGCTGAACAAATCTGATAATAGCTTAAGAAATGAAACAAGCTGAAATTAAGGAGTTATCTCCAAAAGAATTGCTCGAGCGCATTGAAGGTGAAAAAGCAAATCTTCAAAAGCTTAAATTAAATCATACAGTATCTCCATTGGATAACCCAATGAAGATCCGTAAAGTACGGAGAGATGTTGCAAGATTGATGAATGAATTACGTATGCGTCAAATTGCCGAATCGAAGAAAAGTTAACACACAACATGGAAAGCAGAAATCTAAGAAAAGAGCGTACAGGCATAGTTGTCAGCAATAAAATGGAAAATACCATTGTAATTGCTGTAAAACGGAAAGTAAAACATCCGATGTACGGGAAGTTTGTGAACAGAACTTCCAAGTTTTATGCTCACGACGAAAAGAACGAGTGCAATATTGGCGATACAGTTAAAATAATGGAAACCAGGCCTATCAGCAAACTCAAAAGATGGCGTTTGGTTGAAATCATCGAAAGAGTTAAATAACCATGATACAGCAAGAAAGTAGATTATCTGTTGCAGATAACAGCGGCGCCAAGGAAGTTTTATGCATCCGCGTACTTGGTGGTACAAGAAAGAAATATGCCTCTCTGGGCGATAAAATTATCGTATCTGTTAAAAGCGCTATACCTTCGGGAGACGTTAAAAAGGGCGCTGTAAGTAAAGCTGTGGTAGTACGTACAAAAAAAGAAGTACGCCGTGCTGACGGATCGTATATCCGCTTCGACGACAATGCCGTTGTTCTTCTCAATGCACAGGAAGAAATCAGAGGAACCCGTATATTCGGCCCTGTTGCAAGAGAATTACGTGACAGCTTCATGAAAATTATATCCTTAGCACCTGAGGTACTTTAATAAATAAGGAAAATGAGCGCGAAACTTCATATAAAGAAAGGGGACATGGTCTTTGTTAACGCTGGCGATAACAAAGGACAGCAAGGAAGGGTACTCGAAGTTCTTACCAGTAAAAGCAAAGCTATTGTTGAAGGTATTAACATGGTATCCAAGGCTACAAAACCTACTTCTAAACATCCGCAAGGCGGAATTATTAAGAAAGAGGCCCCCATCCACATTTCAAATCTTAACGTGTTGGATCCTGCTTCGGGAAAACCAACCAGAATTGGAAGAAAACTCAACAGTAAAAATAAATTGGTAAGGTACGCTAAAAAATCAGGGGAGGAGATTAAATAATGAACTACGTTCCCAACCTTAAGACAAAGTATAAGGAAGAAGTAATTCCTGCACTGATGAAAGAATTCAAATATAAATCAGTGATGCAGGTTCCCCGGTTAACTAAAATTGTGATTAACCAAGGGATAGGACAAGCAACAGCCGATAAGAAACTGGTAGAAACTGCAGTTACAGAACTTACCAATATCTCCGGTCAGAAAGCTGTGTCAACAGTATCAAGAAAAGATATTTCGAACTTTAAGTTGCGTAAGGGTGCTGCAATTGGAGCAAAAGTAACTTTAAGACAGGACAGAATGTACGAGTTCCTTGAGCGTCTTGTAAATGTTGCTCTGCCTCGAATCCGCGACTTCAAAGGTATCAATAATAAATTTGACGGCCGTGGTAACTATACTCTCGGAATTTCTGAACAGATCATTTTCCCTGAGATTGATATCGATAAAATCTCAAAACTTCTTGGAATGGAGATTTCGTTTATCACAACCGCTCCAAACGATGAAGAAGGATTTGCTTTATTAAAGGAATTTGGATTACCATTTAAAAATCTCAAAAAGAACTAAGGCATGGCCAAGGAATCGATGAAAGCACGTGAAGTGAAACGTGCCAAATTAATAGAAAAATATGCTGAAAAGCGTGCAAAATTGAAAGAAGATGGAGACTTTGCAGCTTTGAGTTTACTGCCTAAAAACTCAAGCAAAATTCGCTTACGCAACCGTTGTTTGATTACTGGACGTCCGAGAGGATTCATCAGACAATTCGGAATTAGCAGAATTGTTTTCAGAGAAATGGCTTCTCAGGGATTAATCCCAGGAGTTAAAAAAGCAAGTTGGTAATAATTTTACAAAAAAATAATATATCAGATAATGACTGATCCAATAGCTGACTTATTAACCAGAATCAGGAACGGTATTAAGGCTAAACATAAGGTGGTTGAAGTTCCTGCCTCGAATATGAAAAAGAATATTACCAAAATTCTTTTCGAAAAAGGGTATATTCTTAACTATAAATTCGAAGATGAGGAAGGACCTCAGGGTATCATCAAAATAGCCCTGAAGTATCATCCTGAAACTAAAGTGCCAGCAATCAAAGCTATTCAACGTATTAGCAAGCCTGGTTTAAGGAAATATGCCGGCCATTCCGATATTCCACGTATTCTTAACGGACTTGGCATTGCAATAGTATCTACCTCTCAAGGCATGATGACTGACAAGGAAGCCCGTCAGAAGAACATTGGAGGAGAAATAGTTTGTTACGTTTATTAATCGCACGGAGGATTTACAATGTCACGTATAGGTAAATTACCCATCACCATACCCGAGAAAGTTACAGTTACTGTTGGCAAAGACAATGTTGTTACAGTAAAAGGCCCACTCGGAGAACTTAAACAGAATATAGACCCTGATATTAAAATCGGCGTTGAAAGTGGTATACTAACCGTTACCCGTCCGACTGATAACAAACGTCACAGGTCGTTACACGGTCTTTACAGGGCTCTTTTGAATAACATGGTTGTTGGTGTATCGAAAGGATATACAGTAAAACAGGAATTAGTTGGTGTTGGTTACCGCGCCGAAGCTAAAGGGCAGTTACTGGAACTCAATCTCGGTTATTCACACGATGTTATTATAGCTTTACCTTCTGAAATTAAGGTTGAAACTGTAACAGAAAAACGTGCTAACCCGATTATCACTTTAAGCAGCCACGACAAACAGTTAATCGGACAGGTTGCTGCAAAGATCAGGTCGCTCAGAGAACCTGAACCATACAAAGGTAAAGGTATCAAGTTTGTTGGTGAAGTTGTTAGAAGAAAAGCTGGTAAATCAGCGGGTGCTAAATAATATTAATTATTAAGAGTCATGGCTTTAACAAAGCAAGGAAGAAGAGATCGTATCAGAAAGAGAATCCGCAAAAGTCTTGCTGGTTCGCCTGAAAAACCAAGATTATCAGTTTTCAGGAGCAATACAGATATCTATGTTCAGGTTATTGATGATGTTGCCGGAAAAACTTTAGTTTCGGTTTCCTCAAAGACCAAGGAATTAGCTGATAAAGTAAAAGGAATAAATAAAACAGAGCAGGCAAAGTTAGTTGGAAAGCTGGCTGCCGAAAAAGCACTTGAAAAAGGAATCTCAACCATTGTTTTCGATCGTGGAGGTTATCTTTATCATGGTAGAGTTAAATCACTTGCAGATGCCGCCAGAGAAGGTGGACTTAAATTCTAAAATACTATGTCAACAAGCATCAGAAAAGTTAAAACAACCGATCTCGAATTAAAAGACAGGCTGGTTAGTATCCAAAGGGTTACCAAAGTTACCAAAGGTGGTCGTACTTTCAGTTTCTCTGCAATAGTTGTTGTAGGAAATGAAAATGGTATTGTAGGCTACGGTTTAGGTAAAGCCAACGAAGTAACTACTGCTATCTCTAAAGGTATCGAAGACGCAAAGAAAAACCTTATTAAGGTTCCTATTTATAAAAACACAATTCCTCACGATCAGTTAGCCAAATTCGGCGGAGCTTTCGTATTCCTCAAACCTGCTTCCAGTGGTACTGGTGTTAAGGCTGGTGGTGCGATGCGTGCAGTGCTCGAAAGTGTTGGTGTAAAAGATGTATTGGCAAAATCGAAAGGTTCCTCTAACCCTCACAACCTGGTTAAGGCGACTTTCGAAGCTTTGACCCAGATGCGCGACGCTTTTACAGTAGCACAGCAACGTGGAATTAATGTTAACAGGGTTTTTAACGGATAATAACGAAAAGCTATGTCCAAGATTAAAGTAAAATTGGTTAAAAGCACCAGCGGAAGCAATAAGAGAGTTAAAGCTACTCTCGAAGCTCTTGGCCTCGGAAAAACCGATAGCTGTGTTGAGCATGAAAATACTCCACAGATCAAAGGTATGGTGCGCAAAGTATTGCATTTAGTAGAAGTTGAAGAATAAGATTCAGAAAGGATATTTATATGAACTTAAGTACACTAACACCAGCTCCCGGCTCGGTTAAACATCAGGGAAAAAGATTAGGACGCGGCCAAGGCAGTGGAAAAGGCGGTACCTCCACAAAAGGTCATAAAGGTCAGAAGGCTATTTCCGGATATTCCAAGAAAATTGGTTTTGAAGGTGGTCAGATGCCAATTCAACGTCGTTTACCTAAATTTGGGTTTAAAAATCATTTCAGAGTTGAATATAAAGCTATTAACTTGTCAACCCTCGAAGACTTTGTTAAAAAGACCGGTGTTACAACCATCGATGAACAAGTGCTTGTTGATGCAGGTTTAGCTCCAAAACATACCCCGGTTAAAATACTGGGAAATGGCGAATTAACTCAGAAAATTGATATCAAAGCACATGCTTTTTCAGGAAAAGCAAAAAGTGCTATTGAAGCCCTCAACGGAACCGCTGTTAAAATATAATTGAATGAGATCTTTTATAAATACCATTCGGAATATCATCAAAATCGAGGAACTATGGACAAGGATTCTTTATACCTTGTTTATCATAGTGATTTATCGGTTGGGATCTTTTATTACCTTACCCGGTATAGATCCTACACACATTGTTGATTCCGACCTGCAAGACCAAACTAAAGAAGGTGTATTAGGATTATTGGATATGTTTTCAGGAGGTGCGTTCTCTAACGCTTCAGTTTTTGCTCTTGGAATCATGCCCTATATTTCTGCGTCTATCGTGGTTCAGTTATTAGGTATAGCTGTTCCTTTTTTCCAGAGATTACAACGCGAGGGAGAAAGCGGACGTCGGAAAATGAATCAGATTACCCGTTATTTAACAGTGGGTATCCTTTTAATTCAGGCTCCAAGTTATGTAGCCAATTTATACGCACAAATTCGTCCTGAAGCTTTCCTCATCCAAAATCGTACATTGTTTACCGCCATTGCCATGATAACATTGACAGGTGGTACCATGTTTGTAATGTGGTTGGGTGAAAAAATAACCGATAAAGGTATCGGAAACGGTATTTCACTGATCATTATGATCGGGATCATTGCGCGTCTTCCTTTTGCTGCTACAGCAGAGTTTGCTGCACGCCTTGAAAGTATGGGTGGTGGTATGGTTGCCTTCCTGATTGAAATTATCTTCCTGTTCCTTGTATTTGTAGTCTCTATCTTATTAGTTCAGGGAACACGAAAAATCCCTGTTCAATATGCTAAGAGAATTGTTGGAAATAAACAATATGGCGGAGTTCGTCAATACATCCCGTTAAAGGTTAATGCTGCCGGTGTTATGCCAATCATTTTTGCTCAGGCAATTATGTTTATCCCGGTAACTCTTGTTGGATTCGCCAGTACTGAATCGTTAAGCGGAATTGCTTTAGCTTTTGCCGATTTTAACGGATTCTGGTATAACCTTACTTTTGCATTCTTAATCGTTATTTTTACATACTTCTACACTGCCATTACTATTAATCCTACTCAGATGGCAGAAGATATGAAGAAAAACGGAGGGTTTATACCTGGTGTTAAACCTGGAAGAAAAACTGTTGAGTATCTGGATGGAATTATGTCGAAAATAACTTTACCTGGATCGTTGTTCCTTGCATTTGTTGCTATCTTACCCGCACTGGCACGTCATGGCGGAGTAGGAACTCAATTTGCACAGTTCTACGGCGGTACATCTCTCCTTATTTTGGTGGGTGTTGTACTTGATACATTACAGCAGATAGAAAGTCACTTATTAATGCGTCATTACGATGGGTTAATGAAATCAGGACGCATAAAAGGTCGCTCAGGCACAACTGCTTCGGTATAAGTGTAGAGAATATAAGTTCTTTGATGATAATAATAAAGACTGATCAGGAAGTTGATTTAATGAGGCAAAGCAATCAGTTAGTGCTGGATACGCTGGCTGAAATTGCGGGAATAATCAAACCCGGAGTTACAACTGCTCTCTTGGACCAAATTGCTGAAAAGTTTATAAGAAGTAAGGGAGGAATTCCCGGTTTTCTTGGATACAATGGTTATCCCAAGACCCTGTGTACATCTGTTAATGCTCAGGTTGTACATGGCATTCCATCCGATTATATTCTGAAGGAGGGTGATATTGTGTCAGTTGATTGTGGTGCGATATTAAATGGCTTTTATGGCGATAGTGCATATACGTTTGCTGTTGGAACTGTTGAACCACAGTTTTTACGACTAATGCAGGTTACCAAGGATTGTTTGTTTAAAGGAGCACAACAGGCCATAGAAGAAAACAGAATCGGAGATATTGGAAATGCTGTTCAGGCATATGCCGAATTAAACGGCTTCTCTGTTGTTAGAGAAATGGTTGGACATGGTTTAGGGAAGAAACTTCATGAGGAACCTGAAGTGCCAAATTATGGAAAAAAAGGTTCGGGCGTAAAATTAAAGCGAAATATGGTACTTTGTATTGAACCAATGATTAATTTTGGAGCCCGAAATATTATACAGGAAAAAGATGGCTGGACTATCCGGACCAATGACAGAAAACCTTCCGCTCACTATGAGTTACCGGTGGTTGTCGGCGAACAAAATCCTGTGATACTAGGTTCTTTTGATAAAATAGAAGAGATTTTGAATACTAAATAATATATGTCAAAGCAATCTTCCATCGAGCAGGATGGTACAATAATAGAAGCATTATCAAATGCAATGTTTCGTGTAGAACTGGAAAACGGGCATGTTATCACAGCTCATATTTCAGGGAAAATGAGAATGCATTATATTAAGATTTTACCCGGCGATAAAGTAAGAGTTGAAATGTCGCCATACGATTTAACAAAAGGAAGAATATCATTTAGGTACAAATAAAATTTATAACAATGAAAGTTCGTGCTTCGATTAAAAAGCGCTCAGAGGATTGTAAGATCGTCCGCAGAAAAGGTCGGTTATATGTGATTAATAAAAAGAATCCTAAGTTTAAACAGCGTCAAGGCTAATTTAACAATACTAATATTATATGGCAAGAATTGCTGGTGTTGATTTACCAAAAAACAAACGTGGAGAAGTAGGGCTGACTTATATTTTTGGAGTTGGTCGTAGTTCTGCCCAGAGAATATTAAAAGAAGCAGGTGTTGATAAAGATATCAAGGTAAGCGAGTGGAACGACGAACAACTTGGTAAAATACGTGCTATATTGAATGCTGAATTCAAAGTTGAAGGAGAATTACGCTCCCAGGTACAGATGAATATTAAGCGTTTGATGGATATCGGATGCTACAGAGGTATCCGTCATCGTGCTGGTCTTCCTGTAAGAGGGCAGAAAACAAAGAATAACGCCCGTACCCGTAAAGGAAAGAAGAAAACAATTGCAAACAAAAAGAAAGCGACTAAATAACAGTTGAGTAAAGATGGCAAAAAAAGCAGCAGCAGCTAAGAAAAAAGTTGTAAAAGTTGAGCCTAGTGGCCAGGCACACATTCACGCATCATTTAATAATATCATTGTATCCTTAACCAATTCCACAGGTCAGGTTATTTCCTGGTCATCAGCCGGAAAAATGGGTTTTAAAGGATCCAAAAAGAATACTCCTTATGCAGCTCAAACAGCCGCAGCCGATTGCGCTAAAGTTGCATTCGACTTAGGACTCCGCAAAGTGAAAGTATTTGTGAAAGGCCCGGGTGCTGGTAGAGAATCCGCAATTCGTACTATCCATAGTACCGGAATTGAAGTAACCGAAATAGTTGACGTTACTCCTATGCCACACAATGGTTGCAGGCCTCCTAAAAGAAGAAGAGTTTAATAATAAGCATTGAAGTTTACTTCAAATTAAATAAGTCAATTTAATAGAGACATGGCAAGATATACAGGTCCCGAAACAAAAATAGCCAGGAAGTTTGGAGAACCAATTTTTGGTGCTGACAAATATTTTGAAAAGAAAAACTTTCCTCCGGGTCAACATGGTTTGGCTAAGAAACGGAAAAAAGTTTCAGAATATGGTGTTCAGTTGCAGGAAAAGCAAAAGGCTAAATATACATATGGCGTTTTAGAAAAACAATTTGCTAATATTTTCCACAAAGCATCTCGTTCAAAAGGTGTTACCGGTGAAGTGCTGTTGCAGCTTTTGGAATCCAGATTAGACAATGTTATTTTCCGTTTGGGCGTTGCCCCTTCACGTAAAGCTGCCCGTCAGCTTGTTAACCACTGCCATATTACTGTAAATGGTCACGTTGTTAACATACCTTCTTATATAGTAAAGAGTGGTGATTTAGTTGGAGTACGTGAAAAATCAAAATCGATGGAAGTTATCACCAATTCTTTATCCTCGGCTCGCAAATCGAAATATGCCTGGTTAGAATGGGATTCGGAAGAAATGACAGGAAAATTCCTGAACATGCCCGAGCGTGCAGATATTCCTGAGAACATTAAGGAACAGTTAATTGTTGAATTGTACTCGAAATAATCAATATTGATAATATGGCCATATTAGCTTTTCAAAAACCTGATAAGGTTATAATGCTCGAATCCGACGACTTCACAGGGAAGTTTGAGTTTCGTCCATTAGAACCTGGGTACGGTATCACAGTAGGAAACGCCCTGAGGAGAATTCTACTTTCTTCGCTCGAGGGTTATGCAATCACCTCTATCAAAATTGAAGGTGTTGATCACGAATTTTCTACTATTACCGGAGTTATTGAAGATGTAACTGAAATAATTCTCAATCTTAAACAAGTTCGTTTCAAAAAGCAAGTTGAGGACACTGACGGTGAAAAAATCCATATTGTAATAAGTGGCCAAAACGAGTTTAAAGCCGGAGATATGAACCGTTTCCTTAACGGATTTAAAGTTCTGAATCCAGAACTGGTAATCTGTCACATGGAACCGGAAGTTAAACTTCAAATGACATTTACTGTTAATAAGGGCCGTGGTTATGTTCCTTCGGAAGAAAACCGCCCGCACGACAGTGAGTTTGGAGTGATCGCTATCGATTCAATTCACACTCCTGTTAAGAACGTAAAATACGCTGTTGAAAACTACCGTGTTGAACAGAAGACTGACTATGAAAAACTAGTTATCGACATCAAAACCGATGGTTCTATTCATCCAAAAGAAGCATTAAAAGAAGCTGCTAAGATTCTTATCTATCACTTCATGCTCTTCTCTGATGAAAAAATCACACTCGATTCGGAAGATAAATCAGCTAACGAAGAATTCGACGAAGAAATACTTCATATGCGTCAGTTATTGAAGACCAAACTTGTGGATCTCGATCTGTCAGTTCGTGCTCTTAACTGCTTAAAAGCTGCCGAAGTTGAAACACTGGGCGACCTCGTGAAATTCAACAAAAACGATCTTCTGAAATTTAGAAATTTTGGTAAGAAATCATTGACAGAATTAGATGAACTTCTCGAATCGATGAATCTGATGTTCGGGATGGATATTAGCAAGTACAAATTAGACAAGGATTAGAACAATGAGACATTTAAATAAGATTAACCATCTTGGCAGAACAAGTTCTCATCGTAAGGCATTAATGTCGAATATGGCAGCCGACCTTATTTTGAGAAAAAGAATAACAACAACCACTGCTAAAGCAAAAGCTTTACGTATGTATGTTGAACCGCTTATTAATAAATCGAAAGAAAATACAACTCATTCCAGACGTGTTGTTTTCAGTTATTTACAGAATAAGTTTGCCGTTAACGAATTATTCAAGGAAGTTTCTGCTAAAATTATTGACCGTCCAGGTGGATATACCAGAATTCTTAAGACTGGCTTCCGTGAAGGTGATAATGCCGAAATGTGTATTATCGAATTAGTTGACTACAACCTCAATATGCTTTCTGGTGCAGGTGAAGGTAAAGGCAAAGCTGCTGTTAAGAAGAGCAGAAGAGGTGGCAAGAAGAAAGTTGAAGGTGCTGAAGTGAAAGCTGCCGAACCTAAAAAAGCAAAAGAAGCCGCCCCAAAAGCTGAAGCTGCTCCTGAAACCCAGGCTCCCGAAAAAGAATCGTCAGAGTCTTAATGTATTGACTATAATATTATAAAAGGGATAAGGGTATTTTTTACCTTATCCCTTTTTATCTTTCATAAAAAACGAATATTAACATTTAATTTAATTGATTATGGGCCAAATAGTAAGTATCCATGCTCGTGAAATTTTAGATTCACGCGGCAACCCTACCATTGAGTGCGAAGTTAT
>JAEYWD010000052.1 GCA_023429135.1 Bacteroidota bacterium
GCCCAACCCCCCTCAAACCCCCTCCTGTTAAAAAATATCAAAAGTCTTGTCATTTCGACCGCAGGGAGAAATCTATTAAACTCGAAACCCGTAACACCAAACATATGATAAAACTTACTGATCTCGAAAAAATTTACCGCACCACAACCATCGAAACGGTAGCGCTCAACAGCATCAACCTGCATGTAAAAAAAGGTGATTTTATATCCATTATGGGACCATCGGGCTGTGGCAAAAGTACGCTGCTCAATTTGATGGGATTGCTTGATGCTCCTTCCAAAGGTAATGTCGAAATCGACGGAAATACAGTTACCCTGTTAAAAGACAAAGAGCTGGCAAATTTACGTAACCAGAAAATCGGATTTGTGTTTCAGAGCTATCACCTGATAAACGATCTGAATGTACTCGACAATGTTGAACTTCCGCTGCTATATCGCAAGGGGATTTCGGGAAAAGAGCGTCGTAAACGTGCACTCGCTGCACTTGATAAGGTAGGTTTGAATGCGCGTGTTAAACATTATCCCACGCAACTCTCCGGCGGACAATGTCAACGTGTAGCCATTGCGCGCGCCATTATCGGTGAACCCGAAATTATCCTTGCCGATGAACCCACCGGCAACCTCGACAGCGAAATGGGGTCTGAAATTATGAACATCCTGATGAATCTCAACAAGGAAGGCACCACCATTGTAATGGTAACCCACGATGAGAGCCTTGCCCGCCAAACGCAGCATATTATAAGGTTGTTCGACGGAAGTATGGTGAATTGATTCTAGTCATAAGTATTTAGTCGTAAGATGAATGCTGAAGAAGTCGACAGTCCACGGACCACAGACCACAGCTAATGCAGTTAAGTCGATAGACAGTAGCAAAAGAAAAACACGTAACATGAAACTCATAACCCGTAACCCGAATACCATGTTCAAAAATTACATAAAACTTACATTTAAGGTGCTGATGCGAAGGAAGATGTTTACTGCTGTAAACCTTTTTGGAATTAGCTGTACTTTAATGGTGTTGCTTGTTTTATCTGCTTTATATACCTACATCTTTGTTTCGAATCCTGTAGAAAAGAATCTTTCAAGGACATTCTATTTAAATCATATTGAGATTGACAGAAAATATGAGAATTTTACTGCATCTGTTGGTCCGTATTTTATCGAAAAGGTTGTAAAACCTTTAAGTGGTGTAAAGACTATTTCAATACATGCTCTTTCTTTTCAGCCAGTAACAGAATATGTGAAAAATGGACCAATAGAAATAAGATACCGTGAAACAGATGAGAATTATTGGAAGATTTTTTCTTTCGATTTTGTCGAGGGATTGCCATACAACTCAGGTCATATTGAATCAGGTAAGCAGGTTGCCGTAATCACTGAAAGGATGAGGGACAGGTATTTTGGGCACAAAAATGTAATAGGTAAAACACTTATTCTTGATAATGCGAAGTACAAAGTCATAGGTGTTGTGCGTAATGTGTCTCAAATTCTTCATACCGCATATGCTGACGTATGGATACCTTACAACAGGATCGATTACTTGAAGGAATTAAATGCGAAATACATTAAATCGAAGTACAATGTTTTAATTATCATGAAGGAGGGTGCTACTGAAGCTTCAATCCAGAAGGAATTTGAAAAAAGACTTCAGCAGATGGATCGACCTGAATATTACGTTGCAGTCAGAGCAGCATTAAAAGATCCTTTTCAATCTCTCTATTACGATTACTATTGGCTTCAGGATGATTTTTATATTAAAATGGGCATTGCACTTATTTCAATTTTTATTTTTTTACCATTACTCAATGTCACTAACCTTAACACCAGCCGAATTATAGAAAGATACAGCGAAATTGCTTTACGAAGATCTTTTGGTGCAACCAGAAAAGACATCATGGTTCAATTCATTTGCGAGAGCATTCTTGTAAGTATCATTGGGGGAATCATTGCGTTTGTTGGAGCATGGTTAATTCTCATGATAATTAACTCTTCTGAATTGTTGGGATATAGCAATTTTAAACCCGATTTAAGAATTTCCCTGAATGGGTTAGGTATCATTTTTATTTTCGGTGCTTTAGCTGGATTGTATCCAGCAATACGCATGTCGAAGCTACAGATTATTTCGGCCATGAAAGGAGGTTCAAATTGATTATCCATTATTTCAAAATGATTTGGAACAGGCGAAAAGAGAATGTGCTTACTGTAGTTGAGATATCGTTTGCATTTTTAATACTTACTGCACTGTCTTCCTTTATTATAATGCAGACTGAAAAATATCTTGAACCTTTAGGGTTTAACTATAAAAATGTATGGATGGTAAATGCTTTTCCTAAGGAGTACTATCCATTGGACACTGACGAAGATTGGAAACAGGAACATATGCGTGAAAAATTAAGAAATGAAAAGATGGAAAGATTGGCAGTGGAAATAAAAAATGTCTTTTCAACTGTAGAATATACTCATCCTGTTCATTTCTCTACAATGGCCTATCTGCATCGAACCGGAGAGGATAATGCCATTGTTTTCGGTGGAAGGGAAATAGGATATCAATTCTGTTATGCCAATGAATATTTAGAAAAAGATCTGGATTTAAAAGTTACAAATGGCCGTTGGTTTATCAAAGAAGATATGGCAACACCCCGGCAGCAAGTAATTTTAAGCAGAAAAATTGCAGATATTCTATTTCCTAACCAGGATGCGGTTGGGAAAACCTTTGGCGATGATCAAAAATATGAAGTATTGGGAATTGTTGATCATTTTAAATTCAATGGTGAATTGTCCGACAACCTTAACTTTATCTTTTTTAAAGACACAAATTGGGAACATAACGGGTTATTAATAAAGGTAAAGGGTAAACCTTATCCAACCTTTGAAGGTGAATTGATGACCCTCCTCAGAAAATACGCATCTGATTTGAATTTTAACATTTACAGTATGGAAAAGATGCGACAGCAATACCTGAGAAAGTATTTAATACCAATAATTATTTTAAGTGTTGTTGTAGCTTTTTTAATCATCAATGTAATGCTTGGATTATTTGCAAGTCTATGGCAAAATATTGCCCGACGTAAATCCGAAATAGGCATCAGAAGAGCTGTAGGAAGCAGGAGAAGTTTAATTCAATGGCAAATTCTTGGTGAAACTTATATACTTACAAGTATTTCCATTCTTATCGGATTCTTTTTTTCCTCACAAATATTTATTTATAACTTTTTAGATATACCTGTGCCGGCCCTTATACTTGGACATTTAGCCTCTATCCTTGTAATCTTTATACTTTCAACCTTTTGCGCTCTATTGCCAGCTCGTCAGGCAGCGAATCTTAAACCTGCAGAAGCAATCAGAGAAGAATTTTAAACTTTAAAACCTATGACCCATGTTCAAAAATTACATAAAACTTACATTTAAGGTGCTGATGCGAAGGAAGATGTTTACTTTCATCAACCTTTTCGGCATTAGCTTTACGCTGACAATATTGTTGGCTGCCACCGCCCTTTATACTTCTATGGTTATTTATAATCCCATTGAAAGAAAGCTTTCAAAATCACTTGATCTCAACCAAGTACCCATACAGATTTCTGAATCGAGCTGGAACATTGGACCTACCAATGGATATGTTATTGAAAATTCTATCAAGAAGCTTAGAAACATTGAGATGTACAGTATGTTCAGCAATATGCCCCAATCTCAAACTACGTATGTAAATAATCAGCGGATTGATATCCAAACCAAAAGAACCGACGAGAATTTTTTTGAAATATTCACATTAAAATTTATTGAAGGGCATCCCTACAACAAAAAGGATATTGAAGCAGGCAGGAGAGTATGTGTAATAAACGAAAGTCTTAGCCTAAGATGTTTCGGCGACACAAAATCAATCGGCAAAAAAATAGTTTTTAACAACGACACCTACACCGTTTGTGGCGTTGTAAAGGACGTGCCGGCTTTGTATAAAAATGCATATGCCGAACTCTGGAGACCTTATAACTATGTTGGTTATATGAACCACATCAAAAATAAAGATATCTATTCACAAGAATACAAGGCGATTGTGATAGCACGTAGTAAAAGGGATTTTGCGAACATTCAGTCTCAATTAACCACATATTTAAACCAGTTAAAACCCGAAAATGTATATAAGATCCACGGTACACTAAAAACTCCATTCCAAGTTAATTTTAGGATGTTCGACAGCGATAACCCATTTTCCAATAAGAAGGAAAATATAAGGAACCTCAGCTTAGCCGCATTTATGATCAGCCTGTTTCTTCTGCTGCCACTATTAAATCTGACAAGCCTTACCGTTTCACGGATATTTGAACGATCATCAGAGATTGGGGTTAGAAAATCTTTCGGGGCAACCAAATCCATGATGATATGGCAATTTGTTTATGAAAATATAATTGTGTGTTTGCTGGGTGGTCTCTTTGGTTTAGTGGGAGCCTGGCTTTTGCTGAAAGGGATCAATGCAGCGGGTCTGATGCAAATTGGCTCAATTAATTTCAGCTATAGGATACTTATGTATGGTTTAATTGTAATCCTGTTTTTTGGATTTTTGTCAGGCTTTTATCCTGCACTTAAAATGTCGAAACTACAAATTACCGAAGCTTTGAAAGGAGGCAAACAATGATTAAGCAACTTATAAAAATTGTTTGGAAGCAACGCAAATACAACAGTCTGCTCTTAATTGAAGTGCTATTCTCTTTTGTCGCTTTGTTTATTCTATCGGCAGTATGCATCCATTTCTGGAAGAGATATCAGGAAAATGTTGGAATTAATCCAAAAAATGTATGGATACTGGAAGCATATCAGGCAAACGACACCCCTCCTGATCAGGTTTTCTCCGACTCCGTGAAATTTGAGAAATTAAATACGATTGAAAAATTTATCCGAGCTTCTTATCCTGAAGTCATTTCCTGTTCAAAAGTCATGGGTTCCAGTTATCCTTATTCTTACTGGATGAGCAATAAGATGATAAAAGTTAATGATAAAGACATACTTTTTTATACAAGCTGGACTGATGCTGAACTTAAAGAAACTTTAGGCATTAAATTAACAGTAGGTAGATGGATAGAAGAAAGTGATAAATTATCCAAAATCGAAAGTGTGGTTATAAACGAAAAAATGAAAAAGGAGCTTTTTGGTAATAATCCTGCTGCTGGCAAAATAGTTATTAAAAAGGAATGGGGAGATAGCATTGGGAAAAAGCTTAAAATTTTAGGAGTAATTGCCAATCTAAAAAAAGATGGCGAATTTAGCCCGGAACCTAATTTTGCTTATTATCCAAACGCGAGCAAACATTATAATTATTCAGGAATTGCCATGAAGTTTGCAGGAGGCCTATCCTCATCTTTTGAAGCCCGGCTAGTAAAGGATCTGAGTGCTTTTAACAGAACATATATTTTCAGGTTAGAAAGCCTTGAAAAAATGAGGAAACAGTACCTTATCAGAGAACTATCACCTATTATTATTGTAGGAGCCATAGTCATCTTCCTTATTGTAAATGTTATGCTTGGCCTCTTCGGAACCCTATGGCTCAACATTTCGCGCCGAAAGCCTGAGATTGGGTTACGAAGAGCAGTAGGAAGCTCTTCAACATCGGTATTGTTGCAAATACTGGGCGAAACGTATGTTTTGGCTATCATCTCCATGATATTCGGGCTAATTCTTACTTCTCAGGTTTTTATTTTCAATGTATACAATACGCCGGTTTCTACTCTGGTACAGGCCAATTTAGCTGCCTTTCTGATTATTTTGCTATTATGTACCATCAGTGCGTTGTCGCCGGCAAAAATTGCGGCTACGCTTAAACCTGCCGAGGCATTGCACGAGGAATGATGCGGTATATTATCACGCTCTTTCAGAGCTTTGGATTGTTTTTTTGTTCTACAACCCGGCCCTGATCAGGCCGGGCTGTAATATACCGCCTTTTCAAGGCTTTTTAATCTCACAGAAGTGATTATTATGGATGGTAATTAATTCAGCTCAAAAGCCAAACATTTGTGCTTAAAAGACAATTAGGAGTGTGATAAGTCTGATTGTATTTAGCTCCAAAGGAGCATAATATATCAGCCCCGCCTGAAGAGGGCGGGGTAAATGACAATGTCCAATTTAACAATAGCCCTGAAGGGGCGAAATTTGGAGTAAGGATTAAAATAATAAGACTAATATTTGGTCAATGAAAAATATTGTATTTTTAACAATTATCACTCACAGCCTCAACCGGCGCAATTATTATCATCATGCCACAATCGTTGGTTAAGAACTACATTCATCTAATTTACAGCACCAAAAATCGCGAACCATTTATCCAGGAGCGGTTTAGAAATGAGTTGTATAACTATATCGGAGGTATTTGTAACAAGCTTGAATGTTATCCTGTAAAAATAGGAGGCATAGCCGATCATATGCACATTCTATGCCTTCTCTCCAAAAAAATGACTTTAATTAAATTAATAGAAGAGATTAAATCTCATTCTTCCAAGTGGTTTAAAACCAAGGACGATTCATTGCAGAATTTTTACGGGCAACTGGGATATGGAGCTTTCTCTGTAAATCCTTCCGAATTGGATGTTGTAACTAAATACATCGAGAACCAAATTGAGCACCATGCTAAAATATCTTTTCAAGATGAATATAGGTTGTTTCTTAAAAAATATAATATTGAATATGATGAACGTTACGTTTGGGACTAGTGCGTCTCCTCGTTTTAACTTTTGTCATTAGCATACCAAATAACCATAATTCATGCTCCTTATCATCGACGACGATACTGCTGTTCAGGCCTCACTCAACCTTTTGCTTAAACAGGAGGGTTTTAATGTGAAAGTGGCCTCTACCCCCGCGGAAGGTTTAGTATTCATCGAGCAACTGCCTGTTGAGCTTGTATTGCTCGATATGAATTTTACAAATGACAATTCCGGTCGCGAAGGACTGAAAGCCTTACAGCGAATAAGGATGAAAAAACCTGATATGCCAGTAATGCTTATTACCGGCTGGGCTACTGTTCCCCTGGCTGTTGAAGGAATGAAAAACGGTGCTGCCGATTTTATTTCTAAACCCTGGGATAATCAGCAGTTGCTGCAATCGGTCAAAACCATTCTGAGTCTGAAAAGCGTTAATTCTCATTCTAAATTATCGCGTAAAGAGCTGGATCAGAAATACCAGTTCGATTTTATCATCGGCGAAGATCCTTCTTTTCTTAATGTTCTTGAGACCGTTGGCCGTATCAGTCGTACTGATGCCTATGTGCTTATCAGCGGCGAAAGCGGTACCGGAAAGGAGTTGATAGCCGAAGCCATCCACCGCAACAGCAATCGTCGTGAACAACCTTTTGTCAAGGTGAATCTCGGTGGAATTTCCTCATCGCTTTTCGAGAGCGAATTGTTTGGCCACAGAAAAGGCGCTTTTACCGATGCCCGCTTCGACCGTAAAGGTCGCTTTGAGATTGCCGATACCGGCACTATTTTTCTCGATGAAATTGGTGAACTCGACCTTAACTCGCAGGTGAAACTTCTGCGGGTATTGCAGGATAAAACCTACGAGGTACTGGGCGACAGCAAAACACGTCGTGTGGATGTTCGAGTGATCAGCGCCACTAACCGTTCACTTGAGAAGATGATTGAATCGAAGCATTTCCGGGAAGACCTGTATTACCGGCTCAACCTTATCAACATAAAATTGCCGGCATTGCGCGAACGACCGCAGGATATACCGCTGCTCACCCTTCACTTTATGGAAAACCTGAAGAAATCGTATGGAATGAAAAATCTTACCATTTCTGATAAAGCGTTGAATTGGCTGCAGCAATTACATTTTCCCGGTAATGTACGCGAACTCAAAAACCTGGTTGAACGTACCGTTCTTCTATGCAATAAACCTCAACTGGATATTGATGATTTTTCGGCTTATGTGCAGAAAGTTCCCATGGGCGATATGGCCGACCAGCTTCCGGCATCCAACCTTACTCTTGATGAGATGGAAGAATTGCTGATACGGAAAAACATTGGTCTTTATCGGAATAATATGTCTAAGGTGGCAAAAGCATTAGGACTGAGCAGAGGGTCGTTATACCGGCGGCTCGATAAATACGGAATTCCCTATGACATACAGGACTAAGTTCTTTTTATTCCTGGTGATAATTCACCTGATTGAGGCAGCTCTTGCCATTCTGGTGTTATATAAAAATACCGCATGGTTCATTGCCGCCGAAGCTTTAATTGTATTCTCCCTGGGGTTCTCGGTGTATTTTTTTGTCGCTTTCTCTAAACCGCTGAAGTTAATCCATAGTGGAATAGAATCCATAAAAGACAAAGATTTCAGCATGCGTCTCGTAAAAGTGGGACAACCCGAGCTGGACAACCTCATCGAAGTTTATAACCAGATGATCGACAGACTCCGTTATGAAAGAACTCTGCAGCAGGAACAGCATTATTTTCTCGAAAAGCTGTTGCTGGCATCTCCTTCGGGCATCATTATCCTTGATCCCGACGAAAAAATCAAAATGATGAATCCAGCAGCCGAAACCTTTACCGGTCTAAAGTTCAGCGATGTCAAAGATTTTCCTTTGATAAGCTTCAATAATAACCTTTTGATTAAAGAATTTCTCGGTGTTGGAACAAATGAGACTCAAACAGTGCTGGTGTCGGGACTTTTGAAATATAAAGTTCACCGGTCGTATTTTGTTAACCAGGGATTTCGTAACCAATTTCTTGTAATTGAAGAGCTGAGCAACGAAATATATAGAATAGAAAGGGCAGCCTACGAAAAAGTAATCAGAACCATATCGCACGAGTTTAATAATTCAATTGGACCTATCAATTCGGTGCTGGATTCGTTAAAGACGCATATTATAAAGTCGGCTCCCGATCAGCAACCCGATTTCGAAAATGCAATCGAAGTAGCCATACAGCGGAACTTTGCGTTGAACGATTTTATAAAACGTTATGCGCAACTGTTTAAGCTGCCGCCACCTATAAAAGAGAAATGTAATATAAACGAGCTGTTGCTCAGGATGGAGAAAATATTCCATTATGAAATGCACCAGAATGAAATTACGCTTACATTGCAACTTTCATCTGATCCGCTGGTCTGGCAAGTGGATATTAATCAGTTCGAACTTGTCATTTCCAATATCCTGAAAAATGCTGTTGAAGCTGCCGGTACGAAAGGAGAGATCAGCATTAGCACTACAACTCATCCCGATGGACTTTCAATATATAATTCGGGAGAACCCATTCCTGCTGAAATTCAAAAGCAGCTTTTCACACCTTTTTTTACCACCAAAAAAACAGGGCAGGGGATAGGGTTAACGTTGGTGAGGGAGATATTGCAGAACCATCATCTTAAGTTTTCGCTGAAGAACAATGGCGACGGAAGAACATGTTTTTGGATTGGAACTGGATCTTAAATCATTCCTGAAACCATTCTTGATGATATCATCCCTCTGTTTTCTTTGTCTAGGCTGCGGTATTGAATCAGTTGAGAATTATTTACTTATTTCATAAGTTTTTATACATTTACTTGTAACTTAGCGACTCAAGTAAAATTTAGGATTCATGTCAACAACTCTAACTTTATCCAATGATCTAATAACACATTTTAAAATATCAGAATATTCCTTACCTAAAAAAGGAGGTCAAAAAACTGTATTTTATGTAAAAATCGGAGGTCCCTCTTATGCACTGAAAGTTGTAAAAGTTCTTGATGATAGATTTAAACGCGAGCTTGAAATTTACAAAAAATTCCATGACAACTCAGGAATTCCAAAAATTATTCGTGTTGAGAATTACCGTAGCGAAATAGTAATACTTGAAGAATATATTGATGGGTACGATTTAAGCGATGTTTATACTTCTTATATGAATCAAGAGAGAAAAATTTGCAAATTGTTGTACTCAATTTGCGAGATCTTAACTCCTATTTGGAAGGAAAATTATGTGCATCGGGATCTTAAACCTCAAAATATTAGAATAAGAGAAAATGGAGAGCCTGTTGTTCTGGATTTTGGAATTGCTCGAGCATTAGATGAAACTACAATAACTTTACCCGGCACACAACCATTATCATACTTTTTCAGTAGTCCTGAGCAATATGCCGGAAATAAAAAACTAATTTCCTATAGGACAGATTTTTTTAGTTTAGGTATAATAGGATTTTATCTTTTTACGAACCGTTTACCTTTTGGGACTACTGTCCATGAGATTAATAATGCCTTTTTATCAAATAATGTTAAAATTAAAATCGATAGTGTTAATCTAGAGAAATTTTGCAATTCAGTTTTTAAGATTAACCCATCTGAAAGACCAAGGACCTCAGAAATTTTAATGAAATATCTTGATTTATGAAAATAACACATGCATTAGGACATAATTCTAATTGGAGTATTGAATCCTATCATGAACAGCAGATAGGAGACTATTTTTTAATAATTGCTTTTAATCATGGTATGAAATTTCTGACGAAACCTGCGTTCAGAGATATAAAAGAAATATCGATGATAGATTTGCAATTTTATGGTAAAAAGAATAATAAAGGAAAGTTGGGAGAATTCTCATTTCACCCAGCAAATTGTTCTTCTTTAGATGTTACTAATGTATATTTTGATAATTGCATAAAGGAAGCTATTGAATTTCAAAGGGGAAATGGTTTTAGAAACATAATTATTCCACATTACTACGACAATGAAGAAGTAGATGGGATTATCTCGACTATTAAAAAAATTAATAATTATGTAAAAACCTTACAAAAGGGGAATGAAAGATATTTCATGACCTTACCTTTTGCAAACCATATAATCATTGACAAAGATAAAGTTGAAACTATTCTTTTTGAATGTACCGATCAAAATATTTGTTTTGATGGTTTTTATATTGTTTGTGAAAATAAGCCGGAATTCAGAAGGAAAGTAACTACTGAACTAAAAATTTTAAAAAACCTTACAAAAGTTCTTAAGACTCTTAAAGATCAAAATTTTAAAACCATTTACTCATATGCTAATTGGGATGCAGTTCTTTTCCTTACCAAAACAGACATTGATTATATTACTATTGGCAATTATGAAAATTTAAGAAATTTTGATATTAAAAGATTTACAGAAGACGAATCTGGTGGTGGGTCAAAAGGATATTATTATTCCGAAAAACTTTTAAATATGATTAGAGCTGATGATTTGACCCAAATTAGAGAAACTAACAACCTACAACTAATTAAAAATGATAAGAATATTTTTTCCGATATAATTATTCGTGAAGGCTATCCATGGAATATTCATAAACCTGAAGTGAATAAGAATTTTTTCCTAGCTTATTCAAGGTTGTTGGAAGATGTCGCAGGAATAAACGATCTCTCTCTTCGAAAACAATTCATGTCAGAAAAAATAGAAAAGGCAAATCAAATTTATGATATACTGGAACAAAAGGGAGTCTACTTAGATAAAGAAAGCAGCAATTACCATCTAAATATTTGGAGAACTTATTTGAATATAGAATAATCATTTATAATTTTCTCAGAAAACAATATCTGCATAGTTGCATCTAATGGTTTTTGTCTTATTGGGTTAAATATTCTGGTAAATTCCCCATCAGGAGTTATTGTAGCTAAACCAATATTGAATTTTCTAAACAAACCAATGTTTTGAATTGCTGGTTGTGAATAATGTGCATCTAAAACCACATAAGAATATTCGGCAAACCATTTATATCTATGAGCTTGGGATAGTGCTCTTTTCCAATCTTTTAATTTTGCTTCAATAGCAAAATTATTTTTAAACGGTAATTGATATTGCTCCTGAATTGAGAAAGAATCGTCCTTTTGTTTTACTAAACCTCGATTAATTAGTTTACGTAAGGATTTCAGTATAGCTTTCCTTGGAGTTCTTGTAGTATCAAGTATATTATCGAACGACACATTTGGATTTTTATTTATTATAATATAGATATTTATATCGGATTTTGTTAAACTCTCTCCAACGGAAAAGTTCTCAATATTCCGATTATTAATATCACTAATCACAATATCGGCAATACCATAGCCCAAAGATACTTCTTCAAATATTTCAATATTTTCTCTAAAAAAAGTCTCTTTTAGTTTTTTCTTTAGAACCTTAATTAAATCTTCTTCAGCTTTGAATTTCATTTTTAATAATAATGTAACTTGAATCATCCATGTTCTTAAGTCTTTGAAAAGATGAAATTTTCCTCTTTATCGATTTAAGTCTTTTAAAATTTAAAGTAAGAAAATATTTTTTAATATCTTTCTCCATTAAACTATGAAATCCATCTGTGCATAACAGATAATTGAAAGCATTGTTTAAGTTATTAAATTTAAAATCTTCAATCCTCAAATCCAAGCTACCGAGACATTTTGTAATAATATTACTCCCATTTCCCAAGCTATCATCCACTGTAATTGGTTCCAGAAATTGATGGTTAAATCCATAAATCCTAGAATCACCAATATTCAAATATTTCGTTACGCTAGAAATTCGATGGATGTAAATTGCAGATATAGTACTTGCTCCCTGAATATTGGAGAGTGCAGCTTCTAGATTACCTTCATACAGAATATTCCTTAAGGTATCTATTCTGGCACCTGATTTTATAATTCTATTGTATATTTTACGCTTAAAAAGTTCAATAAACTTGTAACTATTTGGATAGGAACTTACACCATCGAAAACAGCAAAAAAATAAAATTCATCCGCATTGATGATAAGTACCCTATCTTGATTCTTATCTCTTTGTATGCCCTTCTTTGAGTTGCTTATATATTTAATCATGAAGTTATCCTATTAAACAGTTTCTTAAACCTTGGCTCTACCCCGCCCAGTTTTCCCTGTCGAGACTTCTATATTGAATGGCTTCTGCCAGATGCGAGGCTTCAATTTTATCGCTGCTGTCCAGGTCGGCGATTGTTCGCGATACCTTTAGAATTCTGTCGTAAGCGCGGGCCGATAAACCCAGCCTTTCCATCGCTGTTTTCATAATCCCTTGCCCGGCGGCATCTATTTCGCAATATTTCCGCAGCATTTTCGACGACATTTGGGCATTGCAATGCACACCGGCATATTTCGAGAACCTTGCAGCCTGTAGTTTACGGGCAGCAACAACCCTTTCCCGCACAGCATGACTGCTTTCGGCCACCCGGCTTTCGGAGAGTTTATCGAAGGGAACAGGTACTACTTCAATGTGAATATCAATACGGTCGAGCAACGGTCCCGAAATACGGTTTAAATACTTCTGGACAAGACCGGGAGTACAAACGCACTCCTTTTCGGGATGGTTGTAATAACCGCACGGGCAGGGGTTCATGGAAGCTATAAGCATAAAACTTGCCGGATATTCAACGGTAAACTTTGCACGGGAGATGGTGATAAGTCTGTCCTCCAGCGGCTGACGCATTACTTCGAGCACAGTCCGCTTAAATTCAGGAAGTTCATCGAGAAATAAAACCCCATTGTGCGATAATGAAATTTCTCCGGGCTGTGGAAACGCCCCCCCTCCAACAAGTGCCACATCAGAGATTGTGTGGTGGGGGCTGCGAAACGGTCTGTATGTAATTAAAGACGAGTTCTTGTCAATTTTGCCGGCTACAGAATGAATCTTGGTTGTTTCCAGCGCTTCATCAAGCGTTAAAGGAGGCAGAACGGTGGCAAGTCGTTTGGCCAGCATGGTTTTACCTGCTCCCGGAGGGCCAATCATTATAAGGTTATGCCCACCGGCAGCAGCAATTTCGAGCGCCCGTTTCACATTCTCCTGACCTTTCACATCGGCGAAATCTACCTCGTAGTTGTTAATCCGGGAGAGAAATTCTTCCTGGATATCTACTTCAACAGGAGGGATATCTGTTTCGCCATTCACAAAATCTATTACTTCCTTTATATTGCTTACCCCAATGGCATCTAACCCTTCCACCACAGCCGCCTCGCGGGCATTTTGTTTTGGCAGGATTATACCTTTAAAACCTTCTTCTTTAGCCTGCAAGGCAATAGGTAAAACCCCTTTGATAGGCTGAAGGCTTCCATCAAGGGACAGTTCTCCCATCAGAATGTATTCGTCGAGCTTCTGATTTTGGATTTGCTCTGAGGCTGCCAGAATCCCTATTGCCAAAGGTAAATCGTAAGCCGATCCTTCTTTGCGGATATCGGCAGGAGCCATATTGATCACAATCTTTTTCCCGGGAATACGATAGTTGAATACCTGAAGTGCTGAATCAATCCGCTGTTGACTTTCCTTAACCGCATTATCGGGTAACCCAACAAGAAAAAAATTAACTCCTTGAGAAATATTGACTTCGATAGTTATCGTGGTGGCGCTTATGCCATAAACAGCGCTTCCGTAAGTTTTAACAAGCATTAGTTAAGGAATTGGTGGTAGACAATATTAAGGAAAATATTGAAATCCGCAACATATTGTAAAAACATAAGCTATTAACTTTTCGGAACTTCTTTGCAAATTACAGATAAACCTTATACTTTCGGAAATCATTTAATGATTAATAGTTTAAAACTATGAGAATTCCAGCAAGCCTTTGCTTATTTATACTCCTTTTGTCACAAACTTTTGGACAAACAAATTCTATCCTGAATTTTATCGGCAATTCCAAGCCTGAGGAGGTAACACATCTAAGCCTGAGTGGCAAACATTTGAGTGAAATTCCCTCGGATATTTATCTCCTAAAAAATCTGGAGATTCTAAGTATCACTGATAATGATTTAACTATTCTGCCCGAATCGATAACGAAATTGCAAAAGCTGAGGTTTATTGACGCCGAAGGAAACCTTTTCCGCACTTTTCCTAAAGAGGTTTGCTTCTTAAAAAGTTTAAAAAGATTGAAGCTTGGTTCAAATTATATTGAAAATATACCGGAAGATATCGTCCGGATGGATTCTCTTATACATCTGGATATTTACAGGAATAAACTCACTAAACTCTCTGGAAATGTTTTTCTTCTTCAAAATTTGAGAGACTTAATTGCCGATGAGAATCTAATCTCGGAAATTGATATTCCACAGAATACAACCGCCAGTGTTACAGGTTTATTTGCGCGTAAAAACTTACTGGATTCTATCCCTTCCGGTATTGGAAATCTAAAAAAGATGGAAACGCTTGACCTACGGGAAAACAAGATTAAAAAAGTGAGCGAGCGTTTATACGAACTTGTGGAACTTCAGGATCTGTTGCTGGAAGGGAACCAGATTGAATACATTTCGCCTGAAATCGGGAAATTATATAAACTTGACTATATTTCCCTTTCGCAAAATAAAATTAAAACATTGCCTGAGGCGTTTTATGATTTAACAAATCTTGATTTTATACACCTCCATGATAATCAGATTGAACAGCTTTCACCTCAAATCCGAAATCTTTGGAAATTAAACTACCTGTCCATTGCAAATAATAAACTAACGGCGTTGCCCGATGAATTTTACAGTTTACCGAAACTGCAGTTTGTTACGCTTGAAAAAAATAATTTGAGATTTGATTTTCTCAAGCTGAAGAATAAGGAAGGTTTTGTCAGCATCTCGTTAAGTGATTATCAATTTGAAAAAAAGGCAATTTCACTCAAGGAATTCAAATCACTTGCCGAGATATTGATTTTTATAAAGAACTACGAATTTGGCGTAGGAATGATTGAAAGGTTTAAACCATACTTTACCGATTTTCAGGGAAACTTCCTGCCGAGAATTGAAAGGAACTAGGGATTTACTTTGGTTATTATTTCTTTTTCTTTAGAAGCTTATTCATTTTTTGCCGGTGGTTGGACGAATTCTGCATACCCGCACAACCACAGCCTCCAAATCCCGATTCGCGGTCGCAACCGAAATTCAGATGCAGACCGAACCTTAAGTTAGCAGTATGGGTAGCAGCAAGATTGAAGAACCCAAGAACATTATCGCTTACGGCGTAAAACTGGAGCGGATTTTTCCCTATTTTGACTCCTAGTCCAAGATTGCGAAGATCGCGGTATAAATAAGAGTAGCTTACACTTCCGGTAAATTTTTCGCTAAACTGCTTGTTAAGCGAAAGTGTGAGTCCTTTTGTTATTTTGTACCTGTTTATTTTAGCTGTACCCAAAACTCCCGCTGTTAAATCATCCCGGAGTTTATAGGTAGCTCCCAGATAAATGCGGGGACTTAGTGGCTGTATATAAGATTTTTGAGTGGCTGTTATTCCAAATTCTTCCTGGATGATGCGGGTTAAGTTTTCCATGTAGTTTTCACTATCAATAGAATCGCCTATGGGACCTTTATATGTATAAGTCCCGTTTTGTGCAAAGGAGGTGCCATTGGTTTTCCAGGAAATAATACCCAAATCGAGAATACTTCCCGAAACTGTTATTAAATCATCGACTTTTTTAATAAATCCAAGGTCAGTTGAGAAACCAATATTTTGACGGTTCATTAATATACTTCCCACAGAAGCGTCGTTATATTCAACCGATTCGACATAACCCTGCGCGTTTCTGGTAACATTCATTGGCAGGGACGAATTAAGCTGCCAGTCGGAGGTAAAAGTCAGATCGAATGTAACCGGATCAGTAAATAAATCTACTTTCGACTTAGTCATGGTTGTGTTGAGCTTTCCGAACAATAGTTTTCCACGGGCTCCCCACCATAATTTTGATTTCGTTTGACGGGCAATTCCAACGGCATATTCTCTCCTGTAATTAAGAAAGGTTCCCGAACGTCCCAGTTTGGCTGTCTCGCCTTCAAATTGGGAGTTACCTTTCTGAATGATAGCAAACAAATCGCCTGGATAGGTCATAAACAGATCGGCCTTTTCGTTTACTGAAAAGGTGAGAAAATTCTTTTTAACCCAAAAGCCAGCAAAGAGTAGATTAGTATGAAACTCCGAATCGAAATAGCTGACATTGCCAATGCGTTCTTTTGTAGATAGCTGATTATAGCTGAATGCTGAGTTTCCTGCATTTAGGTGAACTGAAGACAACACAGGCAATCCGATAATTAATCTGCAATCGTTAGTCACCGCCGGATTTACAAAATTTGCCTGAGGAGTTCCCGGCATAAAAAACAATGTAGAGTTTTGCTGAGAAAACAGATTTTTACCGCCAATGATAAATAAAAGCAAAAAAGTCAGGCATTTACCCATTAAAGTTCATTTAAGTTATATTGCAGGTATAATCGCATTGCCAGGTTTATTTTCATATCGCTTCTACTGGTAAACTTAAGTGGGGCACCATCCTGGCGTTTAGTTTCGAGGTAAAAAACATAATGGAGGAACTTTGTACTCAGGAGATGGTTTAATCTTTCACCGTGAAACTGAGCATCTAGCACTGTTGTTGTGGTAATGTCGGGTTCCGATAAGGCATTTACTTCTCCTGCCGGTATTTTCTCCAGTCCTTTTACAAAGAAAGAATCAGTTACTTGTTTGGCTGAGTTTAATAGATAAACCTGTAGAAAAGCATTGGTGGGATAACTGTTCTGGAGCCTGATTTTGAAATCGACTCCCCGGATTATATCATTTTCAGTAATACTATCCATTTCGAAATCTAGCTCATCATCTTTCCTGAAGTTTGTACCAATTATCCTGTAAGGTTTACCATTATAAAAAAAAGTACTGTTATTGTCGATAATGGTAGGGGCATCTATCGTCAAAGACTTTTCTCCGAGTGGTATGGAAAAAGTTTGTTTCATGTTGTCGTCAACCTCATCGGTTTTAACGCAACCAGTTATTAATAAGATAGTTGCTAGTATTGAGAGAACAGGAAAGTATCCGGGACTTTTCATTTGTAAAGTTTTGTTTCAACTAAATAACATCTGTACCGTCATTTTAAGAACAAGTCAGGTTCAAAACAGATCTACTTATAGTACAAACGAAAAGAGATAGTGTTTAATTATTTTGACTAACCCGGTTTTTGAGTTCGTAGTTCAATAAATTGAATTAATGAGTGAATAATTTTTATATGAATTTCCTGAGCGCGATCGGCAAACTCCGACATAGGGGCCCTCAGTTCCACATCACACATTGAAGCGAGCTTTCCGCCGGTACGGCCAGTGAGAGCTACTATTCTCATCCCCTTGCTTCTGGCAGATTCGCAAGCTTTGATTACATTGGGCGAATTTCCCGAAGTACTAATGGCGAGCAAAACATCGCCTTCGTTACCGAGGCCTTCTATAAATCGCGAAAAAATAGCATCCATTCCGTAATCGTTGGCAACACAGGTAATGTGAGAAGAATCGCTAATGGCTATAGCTGGTAGGGCGGGACGGTCCCCACGGAAGCGGCCTGACAATTCTTCAGCAAAATGCATTGCGTCGCACAACGAACCGCCATTTCCGCATGAAACAATTTTTTTCCCCGATTTAATCGCATCAACCATTATGTTACCGGCTTTTTCGAAATTTACCCAGTTCGACTCATTATTAATAAATGTGTCCAGAATGCTGCGAGCCTCAATAAAATTGGCCTTTATAGTATCGATCATGCGTTTAGAATTTGAACTGTAAACTTAAGGAAAAAAAGTGAGATGTCCTTGAATTATAGCTTTGAGTGACTAAATGGTGCAGTAAAAGGGAATTGGGAATGCCTCTGCTTAGCCTCCTAAATTCTTTGTGGCAAATATTTTGATCAAGGGGAATTTAATAACTTTGTTACTTTTAGATTTATATCTCTGTCATGCCAGATGTAATACGCTTATTACCCGAAGCTGTCGCGAATCAGATCGCCGCCGGTGAGGTTATTCAAAGACCGGCTTCGGTTGTAAAAGAACTTGTGGAAAACTCGGTTGATGCCGGCGCAACGGAAATCGGCGTTTTAATTAAGGAGGCAGGAAAAACTTCTATCCAGATTATTGATAATGGTTGTGGTATGTCGGATACCGACGCCCGTATGGCTTTTGAGCGACATGCTACTTCGAAGATAAAAGATGCCCGGGATTTATTTTCCATTCGAAGCCTTGGTTTCAGGGGGGAGGCGCTGGCATCCATTGCCGCAATTGCCGAAATTAAGCTAAAGACAAAACGTCATGAGGACGAGTTGGGGAATATGATCGATATTTCGGCCAGCCGGATTACGGGCCAGGAACCTGTAAGCTGCAGCAGCGGGAGTAACTTCTTAATTAAAAATCTCTTTTTCAATACACCTGCACGCCGTAAATTCCTGAAAGCTACCAATACCGAATTCCGTCATATTCTGAACGAATTCCAACGTATTGTACTAGCCCGCCCCGAACTCGAATTCAAGCTTCATCATAACGAAACTGAGATTTACAATCTGCCTCAAAGTAATTTCAGGCAGCGGATATGCAATGTTTTTGGGAAATCCATCAACTCGTTTCTTGTGCCGGTAAATGCCGATACTTCTATCGTGAAAATATCCGGTTTTGTAAGTAAACCCGATATTGCCAAAAGAACTCCCGGCGACCAGTTTATGTTTGTAAACCGGAGGTACATCAAGCACCCCATGCTCCACCGGGCGGTGATGAAAGCATACGAAGGATTGCTTCCTGCCGATAACCTGCCCGCATATTTTATTTATTTTGAAGTTGATCCGGAGACCATTGATATCAACATTCATCCTACCAAAACGGAAGTCAAATTTGAAGATGATGTTGCCATATTCCAGATTTTGCAGGCTTCAGTAAAGGAATGCCTCGGGAAATTCAATGTTGTACCTTCTATTGATTTCGACAGTGAAGCCGGCATCAATATACCTTATCTGGGCAAGGATACGGAGATACGTGTTCCCGAAATCAGTATCAACCCCAACTATAATCCTTTCGACAACGATAAGCCCGATTCGGTATATAATTACCGGCCTGCCAAAGACAAGGACGACTCCGACAATCTGAATAACTGGGAAAAGCTGTATGCCGGTTTTGAGCAGAAACCCTACGAGTTTGCCACACCTGTTGAAACAAGCAGCCAGACATCTTTTGGGACGAACCATACGGATAATCCGCCTTCGAATATAATTCAGCTTAAAAACAAGTACATACTTACCCCGGTAAAATCGGGTCTGATGATTATCGACCAGAAACGGGCTCATGAGCGCATTCTGTTTGAGCAATATATGGAAAAACTCCAGGAGAACAGGGGTATTACACAGCGCAGCCTTTTCCCGCTGGTGTTACAGATGGGACAGGATAATTATATTCACCTGCAGGGTTTGGTTGAAGAATTGGAAGCTTTGGGGTTTATGCTCGAGTTTCACGATAATTTCGAAATCAGAGTGACGGGTACCCCTTCGGATATGGGGTCGGTTGATGTGAAGATTTTACTCGAAGAAATAATTGCTGCAGTTTTTGACGAAGAACAAGACCTGAACAGCGACCGTCGCGAAAAAATTGCATGTAAAATGGCACAGGCAGCCGCAATCCCTTATGGGAAACCATTGTCGCCCGAAGAGTTGAAATCGATGGTAGATAAACTTTTCGCCTCGGCGTTGCCCAATTACTCGCCCACGGGGAAAACTGTGATATCAATTATCAAACTGGAAGAGCTGGATAAGTACTTTTAAAACTATTATTGAATAATATTGTTGAATTTGCAAAATATTTTTAGAAATGTTTAACGCGGGAATAAACCGATTTGGAAGCAGTGCCCCGGTTGTAAGTAATTTAATTTGGATTAATGCCTTAATGTTTCTTGCAACTTTAGTTGTTGAAAGTACCTTCAGAATTAACTTAAGAGAAAGTTTGGGGTTGTATTATCCTGAATCAGACAATTTCAAATTATATCAGGTGATTACTCACATGTTCATTCATCAGGACTTTTTTCACATATTTTTTAATATGTTGATGTTATGGATGTTTGGGAGGGCTTTAGAAAATGCATGGGGAAGTAAAAGATTTCTGATTTTCTATCTTATTACTGGTGTTGGAGCTGCGCTTTGTCATAATGTATCAACCTATTTTGAAACAATGCCAATTCGTAACTTTGTGCATGAATTTGCAATTTCTCCCACCCCTGATATGATGAAAGAGTTTGCAAATCATCTCGTCAGATCCACATCATCTCGTTCTGAACTTTTAAATTTCATTTCTGAATTTGGTAGCCAGTTTAATGATCCGGCAATTGCCAAAAGAGCCGTTAATTTAGTCTATACAAAATACTATAGTGAGACCTTGAGTTTCTATTCCTTTGGTGCTTCGGGAGCTGTTTATGGTGTTTTATTAGGCTTTGGAATGCTGTTTCCAAATACAATTCTTATGCTTATTTTCCCACCTATTCCTATTAAAGCTAAATATATGGTGATGTTTATGGGAGGGGTTCAATTATACTTAAGTTTTAGCCAACCTGGAAGTGACATTGCGCACATAGCTCATCTTGGAGGTATGTTGTTTGGATATTTTATCATTCGTTACTGGAACAGCAAACGAACAAATTTTTACTAATTTTATAGATGTTTAATTGATTTGAATTAAGAGACATAAAGTCTATGAGCATATATAAGGAACTTAAGGATTCATACAAATACGGAAGTCCTGTAACCCGGCTTCTTTATATTAATATTATCGTGTTTATTGTTTTCGGGTTAATACATACAATTTACTGGATTGCCGGATATAGCGAAGCATATACAACCATAGGTGATCTTTTTCGGGCCCCATCTTATTTACCCGAATTATTAACAAAGCCCTGGAGTATTATCACTTATATGTTTTACCATGAGGATTTTTTCCATATTGCTTTTAATATGTTGGGCTTATACTGGTTTGGCAGGTTGTTTCTCGAATTCTTTAGTAAACGTCAGCTTGTAGGTCTCTACCTGATTGGAGGTATATTCGGCTACCTTTTATTTGTTGCCGGATATTACTCTTTAATTCCTCTGAGAAACAATTTTTCACCTATTCTGGGAGCATCGGCTTCGGTTTTGGCTATATTGGCCGGAGTAGCCTTCAGCCGACCAAATTACTCCATTTACATGATGTTCTTCGGTCAGGTGAAACTTAAATATCTTGCACTCATTTACATTCTGCTGGATGTAATTTCCATGGCCAAAGGTAATGCTGGCGGCCATATTGCGCATTTGGGAGGAATGTTTGCAGGATGGATATTTGCTCTCAGGTTACAAAAAAACAGCGATATTACCATTGGAGTGAACAGAATTCTCGATTTTTTTGCAACTTTGTTCAAGCCACGCAAAAGGCTAAAAGTATCTCATCGCAAGCCTGTTAACGATTACGACTATAAAAAGGCAAAAGCCAGTGAACAAAAGGAAATCGATGCAATACTCGATAAAATATCCCGTTCAGGTTACGACAGTCTGAACAAAGCAGAAAAGGAAATGCTTTTTAAGATGGGCCAAAACAAAAACTGATGAAGAGTTTTGTAAAGAAACTGATTTTTATACTCAACATAATAGCTGCAGGTGCATTGCTGGCCAGTTATATTTCAGCTTTTGTAAATCCGGTTAAATTATGGCCTATGGCCTTCTTTGGCCTTTTTTATCCTTTCCTTTTAATATTGAATATTCTGTTTATGATTTTCTGGCTTATTTTCAGAAAATATAAATTTTTGCTCTCGCTCATCTGTATACTTATCGGTCTGCCGTTTATAAGTCGTATCATTCAGATTGAAAATCCTTTTCGTTCAAAGGACTATTATAAACAGAAATATATCCAGGGAAACACCTCTTTTAAGCTTTTAACCTTTAACGTAAGGTTGTTCGATCTTTATAAGTGGGAAAAAGAAAGCGATGCTGTTTCGGGAATATTTCATTTTATTGAACGCGAAGAACCCGATGTTATCTGCTTTCAGGAATTTTACACACGCGATAGCTCCAAAGTCTCCGAAGAAAGAATAAGAACCTTGCTTAAGCATAAAAACTCGCATATATACTATTCCCTTAAAAAGAAAAAATCGAATTCGCACTTTGGCATCGCTACCTTCAGCACCTATCCTATTGTGGATGCCGGGGAAATCAAATTTCCAAAAACTTTTAATATTTGTATTTATACCGACTTAAAAATTGGGAACGATACCATCAGGGTATACAACAGCCATCTTCAGTCGATAAAATTCCTGAAAGAAGATTACGGGTTGCTTGATACACTGAAGTTAAAATATAACGAAAAACAAATGCTTGGCATTCAACGAATTTTTATAAGAGTTCGCGATGCTTTTAAAACCCGGTCCATCCAAGTTAATGATATAGCAGTGCATATCAGCAAATCGCCACATCCTGTGATTATCTGCGGGGATTTCAACGATTCTCCCGTATCTTACTCTTACCAGACTTTGCGTAATGGAATGAAAGATGCATTTATTGAATCGGGCAACGGCATAGGATATACTTACAGAGGTAAGTTCCCTTCCTATCGCATTGATTATATTCTTTATGACCCGATTTTCCGCTCATACGAGTACCAGAGCCCAAAGCTGGAACTTTCAGATCATTATCCGGTAATTTGTAAATTTATCCTTCCGTAAAGTGTTAATAACCTGTTCAAAATAAAATTGGTTTACATTATATTATTTCTTAAATTTCCCTTAACATTGTTCAGATTTATTTTGTTCTTATTCTATATTTCGGGTTGATTTCTCTCCCGGCTCTTTTCTTCCCGAAACTGAAATTTGTTTTAGCTGCTTATTAATTTTATTAACTCAAAGCTATGCTAATGAATTCCAATATTCAGGACTCCTATGTGGAGACCAAACTAAAGTTGATTAAATTAGCCGTGGAAGCCTCGAAAAACCTCACGACCTTTGCCTTGCTCGAGGAAATTATCGATTTGCAGGGGCAATTCTGCTATTCGGAAGCCGAACTTCTGAAGTATAACAATGAGATTTTGATTTTAAAATGCCAGTTGCTCTTTAAGAAATTAACCGAGCATACTGCTGATTTGCTGGATTATGGTATTACCGACCGTAAACTTGTGCAATTTAAAGAAACCATTGAAAATTTTGGAGTTGTTGCTTTACAGAGAGTGGCCGAAACTGAAAATATGGTAACCGAAAAACTTATTATTCCTCAAAATTGAAGTTCCAGCCTTTACCCGAAGGTAAAAGCTGAAATCTGTTCAATTCATGTATTTTTATTTCGTTCCCTTTATGGTAGGATCAGTAGAGAAAGAATAAGGGAAATCTTCTTTCGAAATTCCTCTTGATTTATTTGCTGTTGGCGACATGTCAATTTTAATTGTGGCGCCGTTCATAAGCGAAGAATAATTAATCCAGTTTTTTGAATAAGCTTGACCATTATAATTAACCGATTTGATATACCGGTTACTCTCGTTATTATTATCGGCCAGAATCTGGATTGTTTTCCCGTTTTGTAAACTAACTGTAACTTTTTTAAATAACGGAGCCCCTAACACATATTGGTCGACACCCGGAGTTACAGGATAGAATCCCATTGCCGAGAATACATACCAGGCCGATGTTTGTCCATTATCCTCATCTCCGCAGTAACCATCGGGAGTTGGAGCGTACATGCGGTTCATCACTTCGCGTATCCAGTATTGTGCTTTCCAGGGTTCTCCGGCATAATTATAAAGGTAAATCATGTGCTGAATAGGCTGGTTACCATGTGCATAGTTACCCATATTCATAATCTGCATTTCGCGGATCTCGTGAATGGTACCCCCATAATAGCTGTCGTCGAAAATTGGTGGAACAGTGAAGACCGAGTCGAGCATCTCCACAAAACTTTTACGGCCGCCCATTAAACCAATCAGTCCCTCAATATCGTGGAAAACACTCCAGGTGTAATGCCAACTATTACCTTCGGTAAAAGCATCTCCCCATTTAAACGGGTTGAAAGGAGCCTGGAATTTGCCATCCTTGTTTTTGCCACGCATCAGTTTTGTTTCCGGATCGAAAACATTGCGGTAGTTCTGACAACGTTTTGCAAACAGATCGATTTCCGATTGAGGACGTTTCAAAGCCTTGGCCAACTGGTAAACATTAAAATCGGCGAAAGCATATTCCAGGGTGCGTGCAGTGTTTTCACGGATTTTTACATCGTAAGGGATATAACCCAAATCGTTGTAAAAATTAACACCTTTACGTCCTACCGACGATAAAGGCCCTTCCTGCTGCGTGTTCTTCAGTATGGCTTCATAAAGGGTGTTGATGTCGAAGCCCCTTAAGCCTTTCAGGTAAGCATCGGCAATGTTCACAGCCGAGTTTGACCCAATCATGCAATCGCGGTGACCGGGACTGGCCCATTCGGGTAACCAGCCGCTTTCTTTATAGGTATTGGCGAGACCTTCCATAATCTGGGAGTTCAATTCGGGGTACATCAGGTTAAAAAATGGGAATACAGCCCTGAAGGTGTCCCAAAAGCCATTGTCGGTAAACATGTAACCCGGTAAAACCTTACCGTTGTAAGGGCTGTAGTGAACGACCTTGCCATTGGCATCAATTTCGAAGAATTTGCGCGGGAAAAGCATGGTGCGGTATAAGCACGAATAGAAAGTTCGGGTTTGATCCACGGTACCGCCTTCTACTTTAATACGGCTGAGTTCTTTGTTCCATGCAGCTTTACCTTTGGCTTTCACTGCATCAATATTATCGTTGCCAAGTTCTTTCAGGTTAAGTTCGGCCTGCTCGGGGCTGATAAACGAAGAAGCCACTTTTACATTCACTTTTTCGCCTTTACGGGTTTTAAAGCCTACAACAGCTCCAACATGGTTGTCGGCCAGCTCAAGAACGTCGGGAGCTAATTCTTTGCCTTTCCAGATGGTTTTAAACTGGAACGGACGGTCGAAAACCAATACAAAGTAGTTTTTGAAGTTTTCGGGAACACCACCGCTGTTTTTGGTAGTATACCCCACCACTTTATTTTCGCCGGGGATAATTTTCACAAAAGAGCCTTTATCGAGGGCATCGATTACAACATAGGAGCTGTCGGATTGAGGAAAGGTTATGCGGATGGAAGCTGCTCTTTCGGTGGGGGCGATTTCGAAAGTGGCGTCGTGGTCGGCCAGGTAAACGCTATAGTAATAGGGTTTAGCTACCTCAGCTTTGTGCGAGAACCAGCTTGCGCGGTCGTCTTCGTTAAAGCGTAATTTACCTGTTACCGGCATAATAGCAAATTGTCCGTAGTCGTTAATCCACGGGCTGGGTTGATGGGTCTGTTTAAAGCCTCTGATTTTGTCGGCATCGTAGGAATACATCCATCCGTTACCCATTTTCCCGGTTTGCGGCGACCAGAAATTCATACCCCAGGGAAGCGCTATTGCAGGGTAGGTATTGCCGTTTGATAAACTGAATTTGGACTGTGTGCCCATCAAAGGATTCACCCATTCCTCCGGATTGCTCACCTGATTTACTGTTTGGGCTGTGACACCCACAGCAAGCATGAGCAGAAAAGCAGAAAAGATTGATTTCATTTTCTTTTGTTTATTTAGTTGATCGATTAATAATTTCGGTTGAAAATACAGAATAAGGACGACTCTGAACGGAAGTTCCCCACTTTTTATTGGGCTTATCTCCCATCTTAAAAATGAGTTCTCCGCCATTCATAATTGCTTCGTGCGTAATGTAGGTGTAATTGTAAGGCTTTCCGTTAAGGGTAACGCTCTGAATATAGATATTCTTATCCGTTAGAGCAGGCGCCCTCATTGTAAATATTTTATCGTTCTCTAACCGGATTGAAGCCTCTTTTACGCAAGGACTCCCAATTACATATTCGTTGGAGCCGGGGCATACAGGATAAAATCCGAGCGAACTGAAAATGTACCAGGCTGACATCTGACCGCAATCGTCGTTTCCGCAAAGACCGTCAGGAGCTGGAATATACTTGGTTCGCATAATCTGATGAATCTTTTCCTGGGTTTTCCAGGGCATGCCGGCATAATTGTAAAGATAAGGTATATGGTGGCTGGGCTCATTACCATGAACGTAGCCGCCAACAATACCAACACGGTCAATATCTTCCGACTCTTCAAAGAACTCATCCGAAAGGTGCATGGTGAAAAGAGAGTCGAGGCGATTAACAAATCTTTTCTCTCCCCCAAGCAAGCTTATATAACCTGCAATATCGTGCGGTTCGTAAAAGGTATAATTCCAGGCGTTTCCTTCAATATAACCTTCGCCTGTAGTTTTTAGCGGATTAAAGGGCTGTTTCCAGTTTCCTTTTGAATCTTTGGCACGGATAAAGCCAACATTCTGATCAAAAAGATTTACATAGCTTATGGAGCGTTTCATATATGTTTCGGCCTCCGTCTTTTTCCCAAGCGATTGAGCCATTCTGGCAATGGTCCAGTCGTCGTATCCATATTCCAGGGTGAGAGAAGCTGAGTTCGATGCAAGATCGTACGGAATGTACCCATACTGCATGTAAGCGCCAATACCATCGTAACTTTTATGAGTGGATGAGGCTATCATCGCTTCGAAGGCCTTATTCACATCGTAGTTACGGATTCCTTTCATGTAAGCATCCGCAATCACCGGTACGGCATGATACCCGATCATACACCAGTTTTCGTTCGAAAAGTGCGACCAAACGGGCAGCAGCTTATGAACACTCTGGTCGTAATGCTTCAGCATGGAAACCACCATATCGTTGGCCCGCTTTGGCTGCAGAATTGTAAACAGCGGATGCAACGCACGATATGTATCCCAAAGCGAGAAAACCGAGTAGTTGGTAAAATTATCGGCCTTGTAAATATTGTTATCCAACCCGCGGTATTGACCGTCGACATCGTTATAAGTAACCGGATTCAGGTAAATATGGTAAAGCGAAGTATAAAACGATTTCATCTGATCAGCCGGAGCGATTATCTGAACTTTTTCAAGTTCTTTCTCCCAGGCCTCTGATGCTTCATTGCGCGTTTTTTCGAAATCCCAGTGAGGAATTTCAGCCATCAGGTTTTTTAAGGCACCTTCAGTACTAACCGCCGAAATAGCAAGCTTTACTTTTACTTCCTTGTTGGTATTGTTTTCGAAATCGAACCAGGCACAAACTTTCCGACCGGCAATTTCAGGGAAATTGTGATTTTGGTTGAACTTACGCCAAAACCCTTTGTAAACAACGTTTTCGTCGTTCTTAAAACCATAGCTCTTAATGGGTTTTGAAAACACCATGGCAAAATAAAGATAACGGGTTCGGGCCCAACCTCTTGTAATTCTGTAACCAGTGACAAGGGTGTCGTTTTCAACACGGGCATACGACCAGAGAACCTTTTCGTCGTAGTCGTAGATGTTGTAATTGAGATCGAAAATAATGTGTGCAGTATCTTTTTCCGGAAAGGAGTACTTATGAAAACCGGCATGCGTTGTTGCCGTGAGTTCGGCTGTAATGTCATAATCGTTGAGCTTCACCTTATAATATCCGGGTTTAGCTACTTCGGTATCGTGACTGAACGAAGAGCGATAACCGCTTCCTGGTTTATCAGCCGTGCCAGGGTTTAACTTCAGTTTACCGGTAGTTGGCATCATCAGAAAATCTCCCAGATCGGAATGACCTGTTCCGCTAAAGTGTGTATGCGCAAAGCCAACAATGGTTTTATCGGTATACTGATATCCGGCACAATAACGATAAACATCGGGATTGTATTTGCCGTTCTTCTCGTACTGAACCGTGTCTGTTTCGGGACTCAACTGCACCATCCCAAAAGGAACGGTTGCCCCCGGAAACGTGTGCCCCATTTCCTGTGTACCTATGAAAGGATCGACAAAATCGCACAGGTTCCCCGTATTCTTTTTTTCTTGAGCATTAGCAGCAGTCATCCCTATCAAAAAGGCAGGGATAAGCGAAAATTTTAAAAAATGCATAAAAAATATTCTATTGTTAAATTAATTCTGAGCCATTGGAATAACCCCTGATGTTCCCCAGGCTTTATTCGGCATTGGCCCCATTACGAGCTTTAATTCGCCGCCGTTCATCAGGTCGGTATGTGTAAACCAGGGAGTGTTCAGGGGTTTGCCATTCAGAAAAGCTTCCTGGATGTATTTGTTTTTTTCGGAGCAGCCGGGAGCATTTACGGTGAATGTTTTACCGTTTGGCAGATTGATTTTGCTTTTTTCGAACACCGGACTCCCGATTGTATAAACCGGCAAACCTGGGGTTACAGGATAAAAGCCCATACACGAAAATACAATAAAAGCAGACATGCCGCCTCCATCTTCGTCACCGGGGATTCCAAATGCATTGTCGGGGAACCAGGTATTTAAAAGCATACGAATCCGTTTCTGGGTTTTCCAGGGCGATTCGGTAAAATTATATAGATAAGGAATGTGAAAACTAGGTTCGTTACCCATGGAATATTGGCCAACAATACCTGTAAAATCGGGGAATTTTGCCCAGGTGGCATATTTGCTTCTGCCCAGGTTCTCGCTGAAAAGTTGATCGAGGCGGTTCTCAAATGCCTTTTTACCTCCCATCAGCTCCATGAGTGATGGAACATCCTGTTGTACCTGCCATAAGTAAGTCCACCCGTTATTTTCGTCGTAGTAATCGCGACCACCCATACCACCGTCGAATGCCGGATCGATATCGATCCACTTGCCATCTTTATCCTTAGGCATAAAAAAGCCTTTCTCTTTCCAGTAAAGGTTTTTGTAGTTCTGCGATTTAACTTTGAAGAATTCGTAATCCGTATTGTTCTTCAGTTCCTTGGCCATTTCAGCTAAAGCCCAGTCATCGTAACTGTGTCCCAGGGTAATGGCCACCGACTGCCTTTTTTCGAAACCATGCACCTGAGGAACAGTTTCTTTTTCGTTAGGATGCAAGCCAGGGTAAAAACCATTTTGATGGTAAAATGAATCGAGACTGCAGGCAGGGCCGTTTTTCCAGGGGAGCATGGTAGCCTGGAGCGCATTCTTTTTCATTGCCTCATAAGCTTTCGGAACATCGAAATTCCGGACTCCTTTGCGGTAAGTATCCAGAATGGTAATGGTGGAGTGGAAACCATTCATGCATGGGTTATCGCCCCAGAGCAAAGGAAAGGTAGGCAACCAACCGCTTTGTTCGTACATCTTCACATAAGAGTCCACCATATCAGCTTCGAGAGAAGGATTGAGAATTAACCGCAGCGGATGTAAAGCAAGATATGTATCCCACACCCAGTCGTCGATATAGAAAGGACGAGTGGCTGTGTTAACCTGCTTGTTGTAATTGCTGTAATATTTACCGTCTTCGGTAATATCAGTCATACGTTCGTAGCAACGGTAAAGAGCTGTATAAAAAGTCCGTTTGCGGGCATCGGTTCCGCCGGTAACCTCAATTTGATTGAGCACTTTGTCCCAGGATCCTTTGGCGTTATTTTTCATTTTTTCGAAATCCCAGGCTGCAATTTCGTTCTTCAGGTTTTTGCGGGCCTGTTCGGGGCTTATGTACGATATAGCATATTTAAAATCGACAGTTTTGATACTTGCCGGCCACGAAATAACGGCATTATGGTTTTCACCGTTCTTTTTTTCAGTAAAGTTGAATTCTTTGCTGAATTCCCCATAAACCCAGGCATTCATTCCGCTGAAAGTTTCGATTCCCTCCACAGAGTTGCCGGAAACCTTTGTCCATTTACCCTTATTGACAATTTTGAGGAGGAAATTGGCATCTGCATTACCAGGGAATGTAATTTTGAAAAAACCTGCTTTGGCTCCGGGAGTGAATTCAATTCTTGTATCGAAATCGTCGAGCCATTCCGAATAGTAATAAGGAGTGGTGATTTCATTTTCCGGATCCCAGGCAGAAACAGGAGTTGTTTTATCAGCCTGACCTGTAAAGGGCATTAGGCTAAATAATTGTCCGTTGCGATGAGAAATGAGGGATAGTGGGAAGTTTGTAATTTTGGCATCGATGTAATCCTTACGTCCAGGATAGGAGCGGATCATCTGGTTGGGTAACTGCACGGTGGGGCGTGTGGGCTCAAGAATGAGTCCTACTCCGCCAATATTGGGGTCGACATGCTGAACGTTGTTAACAGTTTGTGCCAGGTTTACCTGGTAAAACAATATAATCAGAGCGATAACGGTTAAGTAATTTTTCATTATAAAAAGTTATAGTTGAAGAATGCCTAATTTATCATAAAATAAGCAGGAATTGCAATGATATTTGGACAATTTTATTTGCAAAAAGAGCAAAAAAATTCTTTGTTCAGATTTTCAATTCCCTTTGTTTAGTACTCTTTTGTTTGATTGACAGGCGTAACGTTAAAATCATCTTTCGAATACGTGCACGCGTTACAAACGCGCTAGCCTAGTAATATTTATCTTTCGTCCTTTTGTCTTGAAACAAAAGGACCAAAAATTCAAGGCTTCTTAAAAATGCCTAAAAATAAAAGATTTGCCTACTGCGGGGATTAAACTCGCTATGTTTTGTGCAGATCCAATCTATCCACTATTTACAGAGCTTTCCAAAACCTGAGGTTGACGCTATCTGCCCGCTCAGACAAATCCCCTCATAACGGCAAATCTTTTATTTTTTTAACGGCATTTTTAAAAGGCCAGTCCCGAACCTTGAGCATTCCGGGTTTATTTGAGCTTGAACGAGTACTTGATCCAAAGGTGTACCCAAAAATCGAGACTAACTCTTTGATAACAACGTTTTAAAATTTAAATAGCGGAGAATTAAAACAAAAAAAAGCCCGCAAATCATAGAATAAATTCTACGTCTGCGGGCCTGAACTAACTAACTACTTTGTGCCTTTTAACAGCGGGTTACGCTGAACTTCGTCGTTAGGGTAAGGTAATACCAGGTTATTCTCTGTGAATGTTTTGCCCCAGGGATTAGTAGCACCAACCAGAGGAACAAAGGTAAACTGACCGTTAACCGATGTCGGATACATTCTTGTGCGGGTAATATCGTTCCAGATTTTATTTTCGAAAATCAGCTCCCGAATCTTTTCAGCCCAAACTTCCTTAATAAAGTCATCCTTTGTAAGAGCTGACAATTCTGCAGCAATCACTTCTTTTGTTTTATTCAAAGAAGCACGGGCCTTGATGGTTGCAAGGTAATCCACAGCTTCGGCAGTTACACCAGCAGTTTGAGCGATAGCTTCAGCAGCAATTAGATACATTTCAGCCAAACGGTAATGAGTTTGGTCCTTGGTTGAAATATTAGTTGTATAAAGTGCTGCACTTTCGAACCAGAAATAAGGATAATATGCTCCGAATTCTATTGTCTGACCGGCTTTAGAGCCTTTTGTGTAGGTGTATTTTGTATGAAAATACTGTTTTTCCTGAATACGAAGATCGTTTGTTTTGTCGTAAACGGTTAACAATTCGGCTACCGGACGGTACGAAAGGTTGGTGATATTATAGGTAAATTCGCCCCAGGTTGCCGCTTCATTAGGAAAACTATAAATAGGTCTCCATCCGCCTGTTGCAATTGTATTGTCGTATTCAATTACATACAAATATTCTTTCTGATTATCAGATGTTCTCAGAACATTGTAAGCACTCAGATCCGCAGATGGGCCATTCTGAATCAATCCGTAAGCAGGATTGGCAATTAACGCTTTGGCAACAGTGGCAGCATCGGCATATTTGTTGGCCTGAACCGGATATCCGCTCATATTCAGGTAAACATCGGCAAGTAGGGCGCCAACACTTCCTTTCGAAATTCTGAAACCATTGGCAGGCATGGCTGCATCGGCTAAGCCACCTTCATTGTATGCATAGGTTAAATCTTCAACAATAAAATTATAGATATCGGCCTCAGGGCTTGCAGGTACATATAAATTGGTAAGGGACTCATAAACATCCTTCACCAACGGTACTTTACCGAATAGTTTAACAAGCTCGAAATAATTCAACGCTCTGAAGAATTTAGCTTCGGCTGAATATTTTTTTACTTCAGCCTCGGTTAATTCCGGTGTAGTAGGAATATTTTTAATTGCAACATTTGCACGGGAAATGCCGATATAGCAGTTTTGCCATACAGAGAGGAGGCTATTATTATCAACAACAGGATCTACGCCAAGATTTTGAAAGTTTTGAACAATACGCTCCTGGCCTTTATATTGGTTGTCGAATAATCCGGACATGTACCCGCCATACATAATGGTTGGTCCCATATAAGCAGAACCTGCATTATACAAAGATGGAAATCCGCTGCGGTAAAGGTTATTTACGGCGCTGATAGCATCAGCTTTCGATGAGAAGAATTGTTCTGCTCCAATAGCTGATTTCGGTTTCTCATCCAGGAAGTCCTCACATGAGGTAAAATTCACAGCAATTGTGAACAGGAAAATATATTTCAGTATTTTTTTCATAATCGTTTCATTTTAAAGTTACTTAGAAGCTAACGTTAATTCCGAAAGTAAAGGTCCTGGGTTTAGGATACTGATAGAAGAAAATGTTCTGACCAAATTGACTGGTATTAGAAACAGCTTCAGGATCGTATCCAAGGAAATCCTTCGAATGAATCAGGAATGCATTGTTAACACTTACATAAGCACGCAGTTTCTTAATTTTGAGTTTGGTTGCCATTTGATTACTGAATGTATAACCAAGCTGGAACACGTTTCCGCGGATATAAGAACCATCGCTTACCCAATGTGAGTCGGAGGTACTGTTCTGACCACTATAGTTTTGCTGACGTATCTGCTGAACCATTGTATTCTGGTTGGTTGGAGTCCAGGCATCGTACAAAATAGTTGAGAAACCATTGGCAATCCCCGAGCGGTCTTCCATCGAGTGGAAATAAAGCTGCCATGTGTCAACACCGTATACAAACTGAATGTCGGCTGTAAAATCGAGATTCTTATAAGTAAATGTATTGATAAAGCTACCAGTCCAGTCAGGTAACCCTTTCCCAATGATTTCGCGATCTTTTGACCGTTTGGCCTCCCCAGGAACAGCACCTACAAGAGCTGCTTCGGCAGCCTCATCGGTACCCCAGGTTCCTAAGCGGCGATAGCCATAGAAAGAACTCAATGATTCCCCTACTCTTAAAATCACATTACCACCAACAAAGCCCGGATCAGTTAAGATATCCTCGTTATTATCGCCAAGTTTTTCGATACGGTTGGTGTTATAGTTGGCATTAATTGTAGTTTCCCAACTAAAATCGTTAGTTCTTATATTCACGGTATTCAATAAGATGTCGAGACCTTTGTTGGACACTTCACCAATATTATCTACAACAGAGCTATAACCGGTGCTGTAAGGAATTGGTTTGCTCAACAGAAGATCGTGGGTAAGCTTGTAATAATAATCCATTTCCAGGTTAACTCTGTTGCGGAATAAGTTGAGGTTGATACCAATATCGAACTGGTCGGTTTTTTCCCATTCGAGATCAGGGTTTGGTAAACCTGAAATGTTTGCACTGGTTGCACGGGCATTATTCAGCAATACGGTACCCGATGAAATTCTCGCCAGGGTGCTGTATGTTGAAATTTCGGAACTACCGGTACGTCCATAGCTGGTATGCAGTTTAAGGTTCGAAAGCCATTGAACATCTTTCAGAAAATCTTCATTCGAAATAATCCAGCCCAGAGCTGCAGAAGGGAAGAAACCATAATAGTTGTTCTTACCGAAACGCGACGATCCGTCCATACGGGCAGTAAAGGTAGCGAGATATTTATCCATCAACGTATAGCTGGCTCTGAGGAAGTAAGAATTCAAACCCCAGCGGCTGTAGCTCGACGATGGTGCTGAAGGAGTTGTACCGGCACCAAGGTTCTCATATCCAAAATAATTGGTTGAAAAACCCGAAACATTACCAGTATTTACATCCTGAGTTGTTGATTGCGACCACGATAAACCTGCCATTGCGTTAATGCGGTGAACTCCTAAAGCTTTAACATAGGTTAAATAAGTTTCTTCCTGCCAGTAGAAAATATCTCTGTTGAAAATATTTGCACGACCATTCGGAGAAGAAATATTGATAAGGTCGTTAGGGGCGAAGTTCTTTTCCTGGTTTCTATTGGCATCCACACCAATCTGGGTTTTCAGGTCGAGACCTTCGGCCAGGTGGAAATTCAAAAAGGCATTACCAAAAATTTTGGTACGGTACCTGTCCATTTTACGTGTAGTAAGTTCATGTACCGGGTTAGCCATTGCCTCAAGACCAAGATTGAGCTTGCTGCCGGTGAACTGTGAATTGGACCACCTTCCGTCGGGGAATTTCACAGGGAGAATTGGAGGCATTTCCCACATGGTACGGCGAGCAACCTGTCCACCACCAGTTTCGTCGAGGTCGTTACCCCAGGTATGGTTTACCATCAGGTTTACCCCGGTAGATAACCATTTTTTGGGATTCGCATCGAAGGTAAGTTTACCGTTTACACGTTTCAGATAGCTGTTCAGCATAATCCCTTCCTGGTTGGTATAGTTAAGGAAAGCACCAACTGCCGAATTTTTATTCTGTTGCTGAATACTTAACTGATGGTTGTATGAAACGGCAGTTCTGGTTGTTTCGTCCTGCCAATCGGTATCGTAAAGTGGGTTTCCACTTGAGTCGAATAAAAGCGGATCGGAACGATCGACAGTTAAACCCGCCTTACTTGCGCTTTGAGAGTATTTCGATAAATTGGCAAAGCCAATATCTTCCATTTGCATGAACTCTTTGGCATTCATCAGGTCAACCTTTTTGGCAAGAACTCCTACACTGGCCCAGCCGTTGTACGATACTGTTACGCCGTCGCCTTCCCCTGAACCACGTTTTGTAGTAACCAAAATTACACCATTGGCACCGCGAGCACCGTAAATGGCAGCAGCCGAAGCATCTTTCAGTACTTCAATACGCTCAATATCGTTAGGGTTTACCAACTGGAAGTCGGTCATCTGAACACCATCTACCACGTATAAAGGTTCGGTGTTGGTATTGATAGAGTTTATACCGCGGATTACAACCCTGGTATTACCTGAAGGGTTACCGGAGTTTGTAAAAATGTTCACACCGGCAGCTTTACCTTTTAAGCCTTGTAAAGCATTGAATGAAGAGGTTTTTAGAACATCCTCGGCCGAGGCTACCGATATTGAACCGGCGATATCCGATTTGCGCTGTGTACCATAACCAACCACCACAACTTCTTCGAGGCTTTTGATATCGGGAATAAGCTTAACGTCTATAACATTTGTTCCCGACAAAACAATTCTTTCAGTGTTATAGCCAATAAACGAAAACACCAGTATTGAATTTGGGCCGGGTACATTGATTGTGTATTTACCATCAACATCGGTAACCACACCTTGCGTAGTACCTTCAATGGTAATGTTGACACCCACAAGAGGCTCGCTGGTAACGCCATCGGTTACAGTACCACTGATCTGCTGCGTTTGTTTGCTTTCAGTGGGGACAATAACAATAACTTTGTCGTACAACTCGAATGTTACTCCAAGTTCGTCCAGCACATTGCCTAAAACGCTGTTGATGGGCTCACTCTGAGTAGCATAATTAATTCTCTTGTTCAGATCGATCTGGTTTACATTATAGAAAACCTTGAAATCACTTTGTTTTTCTATTTCATTAAACACATCGGCAATGGTTCCACCCGTGACTTTCAGATTTATTTTGGTGTGCTGCGAATAGATATTTGCCGTAATATGAAGTGTTGTCACGAAAATGAAGAGTGTAGTTAGTTTCATGACCTTTATAAGTTTTTTATTGCATTTCAAATGATTAATGCATGAGATTACCTTTTTTCTCATATTTTTGTAGTAATTAAGTTTTTAACTGACTAGTGTCTCTCTGTGCAAAAGTGCGACACCAGTAATGAATTAAATCTTATTAGCCGGGAAATGGTGCAAACATTTTCCGGTTTCTTGTTTTAGCAGTTTGTGTAATTATGTCATAGGCTAAACGTTTTAAGGGTTATTTTTTCGATTCAATTAAAATCTCTCCTTCACGGAAAGTATATTTTATTGGTGTGGTTCGGGATACTATTTTAAGCACCTGTTCCAACGATTCGTTATGTACAAATTTTCCAGTATAGCTGTTCTCGAGATTCACTTTCGGATCGAGAACCCTAATGCGTACATTATACCAACGTTCGAGACGTTTGGTAAGTTCTTCAAAAGGTTCATTTTCGAAAATTAATTCTTCGTTCTTCCAGGAAATTACTGATTGAATAGACTTAGGCTGGATATAACTGTAAGTAGAAATTTCTTTATCTTTTTCTACATTTTCCTTTTTCTGCTCGGTGGTGACAACCAATTTATCGTCCAACCGGTTAAAGATTGCTCTTTCCTTAGGATTCAGATAAACCGATTCTTTAACTGTGTTGTTGTTGCTTTTTGTTACCTGCACTTTCCCTTCTATAAGTGTAGTCTCGATGATATTGTCCTCGAGATAACATTTCACATTAAAACTGGTACCAATGGCTTTCACAACAATGTTGGAAGCATATACCAGAAATGGTTTTGAAGGGTTTTTAGCAACTTCGAAATAAGCCTCACCTTCCAGGAAAATCTGCCTATCGACATTTCCGTAGTCCGATTTATATTTTAAAGTTGTACCTGAATTTAGCCATACTTTGGTACCATCGGCAAGTATAAGCTGACTTTTCTGACTTTTGGGAGCTATGGCAGTTATATATTGAGCGTCTAAAGTTTTATGAGATCTTTTGGTGAGGCCAAAATACAGGAATGCTGTTAAGCTGATTAAAACCAGAGCTACTGCAGCTATTCGCCATATAATGAACTGATTCGTTCCGTCGTCTTCGAGTTCAAGTTTGGTTTCTTTGCCGAGGCTTTGGATACGTTCGTTGAGTTTTTTCAGGGCTATTTCGGTGTCGTTTTCTTTATCGAAAATATTTCCGGAGTTTTCCCAAATACTGCAAATGTTGTTAAAATGCCGGATATTTTCTTTGTTTTCTTTGATCCAGCCAAGCAGGAGTTTCAACTCCTCCTCAGTAGCATTACCTTCCAGATAGTTATGAATAATCTCGTCGATGTTCTTTTCTGTTTCCATAAAAATGTGCCTCTATTAGTTGGACGTAAAAAAAGGATGTTACCCTACCTTAGAGAGGAAAAAATTTTTGCAGCCAGAAGCTGAATGTATACCTCACCCAGACCCTCACCCCTTGAGGCTGTGAAAAAGTGCCGGACATTGAGCCTGTCTTGGCGCAGACAGGTTCAGTATCGAAATGAGGTTTTCGACAAGCTCAACCTCCGAAGCCAAACAGAGGGGTGAATATTGTAGACTGCTTTGCTGCATGGATAATATGCCTGTTGCATTCAACTATTGACTCTCGACTAAAAACTATGGACAATCTCTCTATCTCCAAAGCAAAGCCACTATAATCGCAGACAAATAATCTTTCAAATGTTCCCTCAAATGGGCCAGGGCTTTGGTTATGTGCTTTTCGACTGCTTTGACTGAGATTCCGAGCTGATCGGCTATTTCTTTATTCTTAAAACCAAAAGAACGGCTTAAAATAAAGACAGTTCGGCATTGAGCGGGTAATAATTCTATGGATTCTCCTACTTTTAAAGATAATTCTTTGCTTAAAGTTGTGTCGTGATATTGTAAGATTTCAGCATACAGCTTTTCGAATTCGTAAATGGTGGAACCATCAATAGCAAATCCCTTATCGATTTTTTTTCTAAGAGCCGAAATACTTTCGTTATGAACCACCGTGCGAACATAAGCTCTAATGTTTTTCACATTTGAAAGCTGTTCCCGTTTCACCCAAATATTGAAGAATGTATCCTGAACAATATCTTCGGCCAGAGAAAAGTCTTTTACAATTTTAAAAGCATAATTACGAAGCAGAATATAATAGGTCCTGAAAAACGCATCAAAGGCTGATTTATCGCCTTGACTTATTTTAATATGATAGTCTTCACCGGTATTTATAACCATAGAATCTTTAAACAAAAAAGTTAGTTGAACTACTAACCTATTATCATTTTTTAAAGAAGCAAACATATTAATTATGTTGGAAATTCGGGATAAAATAAATCATCATAATTTTAGAAGAAAGATTGAATGGATGTTACGGGTAGACCCTAACTGAAGGAAATGGGCTATAATGGGTGGATAACAGACATGTATCAAGTAGATGCGGCATTATGGTAGCGGGGGTGGAGCTCATGACGTCAAATCTTTTATTTTCTTAACGCAATTTTCAGAAGGCCGGTCCCGAACCGTGGGCATTCCGGTTTTATTTGAGCTTAAGGACATATGCCTTATAAACAGCTTGCTATAAAAATCTGTCATAAGTACAGGTGGCCCCAAATAATTTTGGCGCATAATAGCTGGATGACAGGAGTGGCTGCTAAAGCTCCGTAGGAGTGGCCTCTTCGTAGTCGGGGGTGGAGCAAAGCGGAGCCCCCGGAATGAAATCGAGCATGAATTTCAGCGACGCGGGAAACATTTGAGCAAAGAGGTCATGTCAATATCGTCGCAATGGATACAATCAACATTTACAGCCTCTT
>JAEYWD010000082.1 GCA_023429135.1 Bacteroidota bacterium
GATAATTTTAAAAACAGGATGTTGAAGACAATTTTGCATATTCTTTTTTGAAGCTTTACCCGAGGCACAAAAATACTATTTTTTAGCTTTTAATCTCAGATTTTGAACGAGTGTAATAACAAACCTATGTTTTACTTGTTTAACAATTTGAAAAAGAAGCATTTTTTTTCAGGCACGATTTTTGATATATGTAAATATCTGAATACGTAAATACGAAATAAATAAATATATTATGGTTGAACATTTAACACAAGAAACCTTTAAAAACAAGGTTTTTAACTATGAAGCAAACAGGGAGTGGAAATTTGAAGGTGATAAACCTTGTTTAATTGATTTTTATGCAGACTGGGGCGGACCCTGCAAAATGGTAGCTCCTGTTTTGGAAGAACTCGCTAATGAATACGATGGTAAACTCAATATTTATAAGATTGATACCGAGTCGGAAAGAGAGCTTGCAGGTATGTTTGGAATCCAGAGTATCCCTTCTCTTTTGTTTGTTCCTGTATCCGGACAACCTCAAATGGCCATGGGTGCCCTTCCTAAAGAAACTTTCAGAAAAGCAATTAAAGAGGTTTTACAGGTTGAATAGCAGTTATCTCGTGTAATTACATCTGGAAAATAAGATATTTTTATCTTAAAATAATAGGTCTGAGCAATCAGGCCTATTGTTTTTTAAGGGAGTCGTTTTATATTTGCATCAAATTATCCTAAGGGGGTGCCTTAATATTTCGGGCTGAGATCATACCCTTGGAACCTGATCCGGGTAATGCCGGTGGAGGGATTTAGGCAGTGAATATCATTGCCTGTTTTTTAATCTTTTAATTAAAGCATTATGAAGAAAAGTTTCATTGTGCTTGCTTTGTTGTTGTGCAGGCAATTGACAGCGTTTTCGCAGTATACCGTTACGGGTACCGTGAGAGACGAAAACAACAATGCTCTAACCGGGGCAAATATTACCATTACTAATTCCTTCAGAGGCGCTGTTTCCGATTTAAATGGAGCATTCAGATTCTCTGGTGTTAAGGCCGGTAACATTGAACTGAAAGTGTCGTTTCTTGGGTATGAAACTGAAAGCAGGAGCGTGGATGTGAATAAAGACCTTCACCTTGAATTTAATCTGAAACGCAGTTCCATTATGGCCGACGAGGTGGTTGTTGTTGCCACACGTGCTAACAGAAATACCCCTGTAGCACAGGCAACGGTTAAGCGAGATGAGATCAGGCAGCAGAATCAAGGGCAGGATGTTCCTTATATGCTTGCATTAACCCCATCATTAGTAACATCAAGCGATGCCGGGGGAGGAGTGGGGTACACCAGTTTTCGCATTCGCGGAACCGATGTTAATCGTATTAATGTTACTGTAAACGGAATACCGTTAAACGACGCTGAGTCGCACGGTGTATGGTGGGTCGACCTGCCGGATTTCTCGTCTTCGGTTGATAACATTCAGATTCAAAGAGGCGTGGGTACTTCGTCAGTCGGAGCCGGAGCATTTGGCGCAAGCATCAACCTTCAGACTTTTTCGCTTAATAAAGACCCTCATGCCGAGGTAAATTCGGCTTACGGTTCGTACAATACCTGGAAAAATACTGTTAGTTTGGGCTCAGGACTCATAAAAGACCACTTTACTTTTGATGCCCGCGTTTCCAAAGTTTCCTCCGATGGCTTTATCGAGCGTGCATCCTCCGATCTCAAGTCTCTTCATATTTCTGCAGCTTATCGCGATCAGAAAAATATTCTCCGGTTCAACATTCTTACAGGAACCGAGAAAACTTATCAGGCCTGGGACGGAGTGCCACGAGAAATTCTAAAGACCAATCGCCGCTATAATGGTTTGGGAGCTTATTACGACGATAAAAATAACCTGAAGTACTATGATAATCAAACGGATAATTACCAGCAGGATCATTACCAGATTCAATATTCCCGCGAAATAAACCGGTATCTGAGTTTCAACACATCTCTGCATTATACCCGCGGCAAAGGATATTATGAAGAATATAAGGAAAATGCAAAACTGGGTGATTATTATCTGCAAAATGTGGTTATCAAAGATTCAACAATCAAAAAGTCGGACCTGGTGCGTCGCAAATGGCTCGATAACGATTTTTACGGTATAACTTACTCACTCAACTATCAACAGAACAATATCAGTTTCAACCTAGGGGGAGGAGTAAATAATTATTATGGTCAGCATTATGGCAATGTAATCTGGGCCAAATATGCAAGCAATGCCGATCCTAACCACCGGTACTACTATTCCGATGGAAATAAAACCGACTATAGTATTTTTGGTAAATTGGGATATCAGTTAACCCGCATGATAAACCTGTTTGCCGATATGCAGTACCGCCATATTGTGCACAATATGATTGGAATTGACGATGATCAGCGTGATATTACTCAAAAACATACTTTCAACTTTGTAAATCCCAAGGCCGGATTGAATCTGAACATCAACGAATATCAAAATCTCTATGCATTCTGGGGAATAGCTCAAAGAGAGCCCACCCGCAATAATTTTGTAGATGCGGATCCGGGTAAGCCGCTTCCGGTCTCAGAAAAGCTTCTCGACTATGAGCTGGGTTATACACTCTCATCCGATCTGCTGAAAGCCAATATCAATTTCTATTTTATGGATTATTTCGACCAATTGGTATTAACAGGCGAAATTAACGACGTGGGTTCTCCGGTGATGACCAATGTACCCCGAAGTTACCGGCAGGGTGTTGAGATCTCGGCAACGGTTCAGCCTGTGAAACAATTTGCCTGGAATGGTAATTTGACCGTCTCTCGTAATAAAATTAAAAACTTTACCGATCACATAGATAACTGGGATTACTGGGCCGATACAGAAAATCAGCCTTTACAGGTAACCGATAAATTGGGCGAGACTGATATTGCATTTTCTCCTGCCATTATTGCTTCAAGTCAGTTTCAATATAAACCGTCTGAAGTTGTTAATGTTAGCTTTAACTCCAAATATGTGGGTAAGCAGTATATTGATAATACATCGAATGATAATCGTGTGCTTGATGCCTATTTGGTAAACGATCTGAGAATTAATACTGCACTTAAGTTGGGTAAATTAATTAAACTAGAGATCGTTGTTTCGGTGAATAATATATTTAATGCCGAATATGAAACTAATGCATGGTTGTACCAGTATATAGAAGGAAATGAACTAAAAATCATGGATGGTTTCTATCCTCAGGCAGGAAGGAACTATATGATAAGCTTTATTTTGAATTTTTAGTTTTAAGGTTTAGTTTTAGGGGTAAGGCCAGGTCGGGATTTTCGGCCTGGCTTTTTTTTAGAAAGAGTTTGTCGCATTTAATTAATCTCCAATTTCTGGCATTCAGGGAGTTTAGGGAACTTCATCTGATGGCCGCGAAGGAGTGGAAGGATGGCTGTGATAATTGGCAAGGATCTGCACCCCTTTTGCCTGCGCGTCCTTTACAGCCTCGAATTGCTCCTTCGAATCGAACGAGAAATGCTCGGGACTGTGATCAATATTGGTCAACTGAGAATGCTGAGTAATGGCATTGTCTGTTCCCGCCAGATAACCGCAAGCCCCATTTGAGAGTTCACTTTTGGCATGTTCAAAAATCCAGTATTTCTTTCCGTATCTCCATCATTTTTCAATTAAAACCTTGTGAATATTGCCATGCAGAGGGGCAATCTCGAGTACCTTAAACCCTTGTTCCGATGCGCTTTTCGGAACATTTTCCAACGGTTCGCCTTCGGTAAGGTGAACTTCGAGTATATCGCCCTTCTGAAGTTTCGACAGTTCTATCCTGGTTTTTACAAAAGTCATGGGGCAATGGTCTTTTGTGATGTCGAGCAATTTTGTCGTAGCCATGTTATTTAGATAAAAAGGGTTTCGCCATCTTCGGCATATTTCAGGAATCCGGGAACACCAAGCACTTCCTTAATTTCGGGTACAAAGTCATCTTTGGTAAGCCCCAGAATATGCATGGACATTTCGCAGGCGTAGAAATTGACTTTCAGGGCTTTCGATGCTTCTATCAATTCTCCGAGCGTGGCAACATTGCGTTTGCGCATCAAATGTGTCATAAGCTTGGGGCTTGCTCCTGCAAAGTTGAGCCTGCTCAGGGGAAGGTTGTTCAATCCGCCCATCAGAAAACCAAAGGTGCGGGCCAGGAGGCCTTTACCCGTGAATTTCCTTCCTTTTTTGTTTTTGATTGCGTTTAATCCCCAAAAGGTAAAGAAAAGGTTCACCTCATAATTCACAGCCGCCGAGCCGGAAGCCAGTGCAAAAGCAGCCACCAGCTTGTCGAAATCGCCACTGAACATGATAATGGAAAGTTTTTTTGTTGCCATAATTTTAAATTTATAGATCGAAGTGCGGACACTGAGCCTGTCGAAGTGACAATGAGGTTTCGACAGGCTCAACCTCCGGTTACGGACTAATTACACAGCCTCGTCTTAAAAAATCCATGAATAATCCAGGGTATAATTAAAGTTTTATATCGCATGCAGGAAGTGCAAACTCCTGAAGCTGCGTAATAGTAGGATGTTCGCCGCAAACCGGACAACTTTTGCTCCGCTTTAATGCCACATTCCTGAAGTTCATGGTTTTGGCATCGAACACGAGGAGTTTGTTCGTAAGCAGTTCGCCCACACCTGTAATGAACTTTAAAACTTCGGTTGCCTGAATAGTGCCGAGCATCCCAGCAATTGAGCCTAGGACTCCAGCCTGGGAACAGGTTGGCACAGCATTGGCTGGCGGTGGATTTTTAAATACACACCGGTAACAAGCGTTTCCCGGAATATAAGTCAATGTCTGGCCCTCGAACCTAAGAATCCCGCCATGGGAGAAAGGCTTGCCTGCAAGTACACAGGCATCGTTTACCAGGAACTTGGTAGGGAAGTTGTCGGTTCCGTCTACCACAAAATCGTATTCTTTTATAATGTCGAAAATATTGTTGGGCGTAAGCAGATCATGATAGACAACCACCTTTACTTCAGGGTTTATCGCATTTATCTTTTCTTTGGCCGAATGAACCTTGGGCTTGTTTACATCCAGGGTGTGGTGGATCACCTGGCGCTGAAGGTTGGTAAGGTCTACCACATCGCCATCTATCAGGCCGATGGTGCCAACTCCTGCAGCAGCAAGGTACAGTGCTACGGGCGAACCAAGACCTCCTGCCCCTACCACCAGTACTTTTCCTTCAATAATCTTTTGCTGGCCTTCAACACCAACATCCTGGAGAATGATGTGCCTGCTGTAACGTTCTATTTGTGCTTCTGTAAAATCCATTTTCCGATTTTTTAAAGGTCGTATCAATTACTAAACCCCTCGTTGAAATCATTGTTTAAATCTTCAAAATCTTCAATGCCTACCGAAAGCCGGCTCAGAATGTCGGGAACACCAGGCAGGCTGAGGTCTTCGGCTTGAATGAGTTCATTGATTTATTAATTTGTTGGTACAAAGGTGCAAATATGTGGTATATCCTAAAATACCACAGGTATGGTATTTTATATACCACAATAAGCTGTCTGCCCTGTGATGTTTAGATGGGTTACAAGGGTAGTTTTAAATTCCATGAGGGAGCAAGAATTGGAGTGGTTGGCGATCTTTTTGAGATAATTCAGAACCGCGGGAAATTTGTACTTTATGTGTGCCCTGATTTTCCTGCCTGGGTTCTGATTTCTTTCACTTAAGGCTAACTTTTTATAACCTGCTTTCAATATATTTCCTTTTTTGAAGTTATTTTGCAAGAAACTGTTTTTATGCGCTATTTTGGCCTATTGATATTTTTAATATTTGCATTTTCTTGTGCCGATAAAAAAAAGGTAGAAACCCGTAAAGTATTCCGGTACAACGAGTCGAAAGGTATAACCACCCTCGATCCGGCTTTTGCACGCCGAGAAAATGAAATACGTCCCATTTCCCAGATCTATAACGGTCTAATTGAAATGGACGATTCGTTGCGTATTAAGCCGTCTATTGCTAAACGCTGGGAAATATCGCCCGATGGCACAACCTATACTTTTATTTTAAGGAATGATGTCCGGTTTCACGATCATCCGAAGTTTCCCGGAGGTAAGGGCCGCGTTGTAACTGCTCACGATTTTGTTTATTCCTTTAACCGTATTCTTGATCCTAAAATCGCTTCGCCCGGATTATGGGTGTTTTCGCAGGTTGATACAGTCCGGGAGCCCTTCAGGGCTTTAAACGATTCGGTTTTTACAATTAAGCTCATTCGCCCGTTTGCTTCATTTTTGGGGTTATTAACCATGCCTTATTGTTATGTGGTTCCACAGGAAGTTGCCGGTTTTTATGGCCGTGATTTCCGCAGCAATCCTGTTGGAACGGGTCCTTTTAAATTTAAAATCTGGCGTGAAGGCGAAAAACTTGTGTTGGAGAAATACCTTAATTATTTTGAAACTGATTCCTCCGGCCGCCGGTTGCCGTATCTCGATGCTATTTCCGTAACTTTTATTACCGAAAAACAGTCGGAGTTCCTTGAGTTTATGAAAGGTAATCTCGATTTTTTGTCGGGTATCCAAACTGCCTATAAGGACGTGCTGTTTACCCGCAGTGGTATGCTCAACCCAAAATATGAAAGTCGTTTTCAGCTTTTTACACAACCATACCTTAATACCGAGTATCTGGGATTTATGCTCGACCCTGCGCTGATTAAACATCCCTACCAACAGAAGGCCTTACGTAAAGCGATAAATTATGGCTTTAACCGTACCGAACTTATCAAATATCTGAGGAATAATCTGGGTACTCCGGCATACCACGGCTTTATTCCGAAGGGATTGCCTGCATTCGATAAAGATTTTGAATCTTACAGGTACAATGCTGATTCGGCACGACGGTTACTTGCACGCAGCGGATTTCCGAACGGTAAGGGGCTCCCGCCTGTTGTTCTTACCACCACTGCCGATTATGTGGATATTTGCGAGTATATTCAACACGAACTTGCCGGTATAGGAATTCCTGTGCAGATAGAGGTAAGCAATGGTGCTACCTTCCGTGAAATGGTAGCTCATTCGAAACTGCCTTTCTTCCGAGGATCCTGGATTGCCGATTATCCTGATGCCGAGAATTATTTGTCGCTCTTTTACAGCAAGAACTTCAGTCCGTCAGGACCGAATACAACGCATTTTAAAAACCCTGAATACGACCGGCTTTACGAAATGGCTTTGCTCGAAACCGACGAGTTGAAGCGAAACGACATCTATAGGAAAATGAACAGGATTATTATTGAGGAAGCGCCTGTTATACCACTTTTTTATGATAAAGTAGTACGAATTTGCCCTGTAAACATTAAAAATTTCAGCGGTAATGCTATGAATTTGCTGCGCTTAAAACGTGTTCAAAAAATATAATGTAGTTTTCAAAAGATTTTAGCTTATTATTCAACAAAATCTTATATTTTGCCGATAGCTTTTATCTAACAATTATTACTAATTAAAAACCTGTGCCTTATGTATAAAAATGTTTGGGATTTTTGTTACCGTTCCGTTTGCAGTATCTGTTTTTTTACTGAAAATGGCATCAAAATGAATACGTTAACAGGTTTTTTTATTGAGAATTATATAGTAACCGACGAGAGTATATATAAAGCTAAAAGCTGTCATGAAATTGTAATTCAATTTTTTCAGGAGAATGGTTATGAACCCGCCCATGCTTTGAAAATATCATATGACGAATTGAATGGCCGACTTAACCGTGTTGCCGAATACGATAACGAAGGTTTTGCTTTGATTTCAACTGATGGATTGGTTATGGACCATGTTCCGTCTCTTATACCCGAATTTGAACTGGATAATTACATAGGGTCAAATATTGCCATTATTGGTTTCCATGAAGATGCAAGTAACATGTCGCTAAAGAGGGGGATTATTTCGTCGTTTATAAAAGCGGAAAGCGGGAAAAGGTATATTCAGTTTGAAGCTTCTATTAAACAAGGAAATTCAGGGAGTCCGATTATTAATATTGAAACGGGGAAAGTAATTGGTGTTGTTGGCTATAAACTTTCTGCTTTTGCCAATGCTTACGATGCTTTTAAAAATATTATCGAAGAGAACCTGCGTGTACTTAAAAAATCGGAAGGTAAGATGAATATTATGGATATTGATCCCATACAGGTGTTAATTGCCAACCAAAACCAGTTGAAACAGATAAGCAAAGAATTTTATAAAACAGCGGTAATGAACTATGGTTTTGCTCACGAAATTTTTACACTTCGAAATTATCTCTCAGGCAAATCAGAATCAAAAAAAGCAAAGGAAAAGGTTTAAAAACAGTGCTTTTGAGCTTCCAACTATCTTTCTCCCTTTTGATCCTTCTCAATTTCTTTGATAATTTTTTCCACTTCGCTCTCGGTGTCGAAAAGCTTTTCGCGGCAAAACTTGAGTAGGAGGGAGGCTCTTTTAACTTTGGCGGTTAAATCGTCTACATCCATTTCTTCGTTCTCCATTTGGGCTATAATCTCTTCAAGTTCAGTAATAGCCTCCTTATAAGTCAGTTTCTTCTTTTCCATTGATATTATTATTTTACAATACTGGATATGCATCCATCTTTTAGCCGTGTGTCAATTGTTTCACCAGGTTCCACTTCCAATGGTGAATATACGGCTTTGCCATTATAGTAAGTAATGGAATAGCCTCGTTTTAAGATATTTTCAGGATTATAAGCCGATAACAATGAATCGGCAAGCTGCAATTTCGACTTTTCGTTCCTGAGAACTGATTTTGCCGCCCCGGGTAACTTTGGGTCCATCCTTTTCAGATGCAGTTTATGGAGCATCAGGTTGTATTTCAAACGTGATACAAATTGTTGCTGTAGCTGATTCAGTGCCGATTTTTTCTGTGGAAGCAAATTCCTTAACCGTTGATCGAAATGTGTTTCAAGCAGTATGTATCTGTTCCGGATTTGGCTTACCTGCATTTTGTTGAGATTCCGGATATGGGTACTCAATTGATTGAGATAATCTTTATAGTCAAGTACTTTATTGGCCGATAGATCAATGATCTGTTCTCTCAGACTTTCCAGATAGTCAACCGTTTCACTCATCATGCTGATGATGAATTCGGCAACGGCAGTAGGCGTTTTCAGGCTGGTGTGTGCTACCATGTCCACAATCGTCTGGTCGCGGTCGTGACCAATGCCGCTTAGCACGGGTAGCGGAAATTGCGTGATATGGAAAGCAATATTGTAATTATTGAAATAGTTTAACTCCGCCTGCGATCCTCCACCGCGAATTATTACAACAACGTCGAAAGCTGTGTAATTTTCGTAAATCTGCTCCAGCGCTTGTATAACCGATCGTTCGGTATCGTTCCCCTGCATAAACGCCTGAAACAGTTTTACTTTAAACTTAAAACCGCGGTTATTATTTTTGAGTTGCTTCACAAAATCGCCAAAGCCTGCTGCCGATTCGGAAGAGATTACCGCTATGCGACGGCAGACTTCCGTTAATTGCAGTTCCTTGTTTAAATCGAAAACCCCTTCATCAACCAGCCGGTTAATGATTTCCTGTTTGCGTTTGGCAAGGTCGCCAATGGTATAACTGGGGTCTATATCCTTAATGTTCAGGCTAAAGCCATATATTTCGTGAAATTCTACAGAAACAAGTACAAGAATCTTGAGACCCGGAGCAAAACGCTGGCCGGTTACCGACTCAAAATAGGGTTTAAGTATGCGGTAAGTAAACGACCAGATGGTGGCCCGCGATTTTGCAATAATGTTTTCCGAACCCGCAGCTTTTTCGATTAATTCCAGATAGCAATGGCCGCTCTGGTTGCTGTTCATGTCGCAAATTTCGGCTACCACCCATACTCCTGATGGAAAGAGGGTTTGAATTCCCTCTTTAAGACGCTTATTAAGCTCCAGGAGTGTTATTTTAGTTGACTCGCCTGCCATTCTATAGTTTTAAAGCTGTAACCGAAGTTACTTGTTTGCCCGATATTGCCCTTATAACAACTATTCCCCTGGGTATACCGGCTAAATCGTTAATTTCGATCTGGCCTGCCAGGTCAGGAATAATCTGGAAGTTCTTCAGATATATTTTTTTCCCGGCGGTGTTGAATATTTCTATTCGCATACTACTGCCGGAAGTTGCCTTATATGAAATTTTTATAGCCGTAGTAAACGGATTAGGATAAACCAGGATTCCTTTTTTGCTCTCAAATGCCGGATTCAGCAAAAACAAGGCTTTTTTGAAATCCGGTAGACCGTAGCCATAATTATTATCGGGGTTTAAAAACCGGTCACTGCTTTTTCGGATAGCATCCAATATCTCGATGTTGCTTTTTTTAGGTGAGCTTTGCCACAAACAGGCTGTTAAGCCAGTGATTACCGGAGCTGAAAAAGACGTTCCGTTACCACTGCCAATAATATTGTTTACCGATTGCAAATATGTTCCCTGTCCAACGGCAACCACATCGGGTTTAACCCTGCCATCGGCGGTGGGGCCAACGGAGCTGAACGGAGCTCTTATAAGGCTGTAATTTACCGCCCCAACAGTCAGGATGTTCCTGGCGTCGGCTGGCGCAGATATATAACGCCATGGAGCCGCTCCTTCGTTTCCGGCACTCACCACCACAATCATCCCTTTTTTGGAAGCAATTTCTGCCGCCAGGGAAATTCGGGTTGTTGTTCCGTTCATATCGGCATAACTGTGGTTTTGTAAAGGATTGTCGAAGGTGGAATAACCCAGGGAGGTATTAATCACATCGGCGCCCAGACTGTCGGCATATTCAGCAGCAGCAACCCAGTTATCTTCTTCCACAAGGTTTTCGCCTGAGGCATTTTCTGAGCGTAATAACAAAAAATTAGCTTTTGGAGCCGTGCCTATAAAAGAATTATTCACTTCTCCACCTATAATTGATAAAACCTGCATTCCATGCGTATGGTCCTTGTTAACTTCTCCATCGTGGTCAACAAAGTCGCGTATTCCTTTAATCCTGTCCTCTTTCAATATATTCTGAAAACTGTTCAGGGTTAAATAGTTGTAAAAACCTGCATCTATAACGGCAATCAGCATTCCTTCGCCTCTGAATCCCTGGTTATGAAGATATTCCCCGTTATGCACATGTATTTGCCGGAATCCCCATCCGTAAGCACTACTATCGTATAATTCGGAGGAATACGGTTCCGATATATCACTCAAATGAACATTAACGGGAGTTGTTTTTTCAATTGTCCTTACAAAATTGAGAGTGTTCAGTTTTGCAAGGATGTTTGGATCGGTAGTTTTGAATGTAAGAGTGTTTAACCATCGTGATATGTTATGGATGCTTATACCTATTTTTTGTAAACTATCAAGATAAAACCGGCTAACTGGTAAATCGGTTGAATCAATACCAATATGCTGACGGGTTCGCCGGTCGAGAGCCCTGCGTGTTAAAAAGGTTGCAGGCTCACTGATCTTGTAAGAGTTGTTTTTTTTATCCTTTAAAAAGATAATGTAAGTATCCAGGGCTGTTTCCCGGGGTTGTGCCTCAAGAGTTGCATGCCATAACAGGCAAAGTAAAATAAGGATAAACAGGGCACGCACCATAGCTGTCAATTACATTCCCGATCCCGGAATAAAACTGTTTTCTTCAGGCTCCGGGATAGATCCTTTTATTTTGTCAATAAGTTCAAGCATTTTGCTTTCTTTCACATTAAGCTCTTCGGAGTTTTTGGCTATCCCATTTACAAATTCAATTTCGGAAGAAACTGATCCGTCGGGATTGTAATTAACCCATTTCCCCTCTTTGGCATCATTTATATATTTTCCTTTCCATTCAGGTTTACCATCAGGGTAGTTAACAACAAAATCGCCGGTTCTTTTTCCGTTGTTGTAAGCTGCCAGAATTTTAAGACTTCCGTTATCGTAAAACTGACGCCAAACACCATGTTTAATATCGTTCTTGTACTCCAGCTCCTGCGATTTTTTTCCCGATGGATAAAAGTTAACCGCAATGCCTTCCTTTTTACCTTTCACATATTTTTCTTTGCCAGCAAGAGTTTTATCATAATAACTGTAATAATTCCATACACTATCTTTTAAGGTACCTGCATAAATCCCTTCGGCGGCTTTGGATCCGTTCTGGTAATATAATGTTGCGAATGCTTTGGATCCGTCCTTACTGTAGGCCATTACGGCTCTGATTTGTCCATCAGGATAATACCGTTTGAAAGTGCCAGTTGGTTTATTATCCTTGAAATATCCGGTATACCGGAGTTTTTTGTTTTCAAAATATCCTTTCCAGTATCCTTGTTTCAGGCCTTGTTTGTCGGTTTGATTAAAAATTGTATCGCCGTTATTAGCAACCTGAGCATTTAATGTTGCCGAAAAAAGCATACATAAAATAAAGAAAAACCTCATATCTGTTAAATTAATTTTTGATAGTAAAAATAGATAAAGTAATGGAAGCACAAAAGGCAATTGCTAAAGTTAAATTAATTTAGTTGAAGTGTAGTCGACAGACTGCAGTCCACGGTCCTCGGACAATACAACTTTGATAAACACATTTTCGAACCTGACTGTTAGCCGTGGTCTGTGGTCTGTCGACTGTGGACAATATTTTCTCATAACTCGCCTGATTATAACCCTAATCCTGCATCATATGTATAACTCCGCCAATATTGTCGTGCTTTGCTCCGGTTACATTGTGCAGGCAATTGGGCTTGTTAAGAAATCGCAGCAAGCCAAGAAAGGCAAAAATGAGCGCTTCTTTAAATTCAATAATCAGCTTATCGGGGATGGTTATTGTTTTGGTAGTTTTTGACCTGATGAGGTCCATTAAAAACAGGTTATATGCACCGCCTCCTGTAACCAGAACATTGGTTCCCGGGAGCATGTCGGTTGTTTGCGCAATTTGAACAGCTATATTCTCGTAGACGGTCCTTAATGCATCTTCGGTTGGAATGGAAGAGGCTTCAATTAACGGAATCATATTATCAAGCACCCATTCTTTACCAAGCGATTTAGGATAAGGTTGTTTGAAGAACGCCAGATTGTTAAGCTGTTCGAGCAGGTGGTGATTTATGTTTCCCGTACGGCCCACGTTTCCATCATTATCGTATTCCTGGCCGAAACATTTTACCATTAAATGGTTAAGCACAATATTTACGGGGCAAATATCAAATGCTTTCCGCAGGCCTTTGTCGTTAAAAGAAATATTAGAGAACCCTCCAAGGTTCAAACATTGGTCGTATTCTCCAAAAAGCAGTTCGTCACCAATAGGCACAAGGGGTGCTCCCTGACCATTAAGGGCTACATCCTGGTTGCGGAAGTCGGATATGGTTGTTATTCCTGTTTTTGCTGCAATAAAAGCTCCATCACCCAATTGAAAAGTAATTCGTTTTTGTGGCTGGTGAAAAATGGTATGACCATGCGAAGCGATGAAGTCGGGTTTTATGGATTGCTTTTCCAGAAAATTTAGAACCAATTCTCCAATGTAATCGCCATATTCTTTATGTAGTAAAATAAGATCAATCCCCAAACATGTTTCAGCTCCTGTGAGTTTACTTTTCCATTTGGGTGAATAAGAGAAAGTACTGGCATTGATTACCTTGTAGCTCCATCCTTTTCCGGTTTGTCTAAACTGGCAAAGCGCTGCATCAACACCATCGAGGGAAGTGCCCGACATCAAACCAATTACCGTATATTCCTTTCCTTCATTCATTATTAATTGGACTTGTATTTTGTTTCCAGCCAGCTTTTATTGTTTTTGCTGTCGGTAACCTCTATTCTGATGTTTGTATTGCTGTTATACTGAAATCTCGAAGGGTCCAGTTGATGGATAAGTAGGTTATCTTTTGCATCGTATTCGAACAAAGCCCATTTGCCATCAATAAAACCGCTGTAATCTCTGATTCCCGAAAGGTTATCGGTAATTTTGAAAGCGATATAAGTCTTTTTTATCCCCTGGTAATAGGTTGAAAAGCCACGATACGCAGTTATCCGTGGGGGCGTTGTATCCAAAGTTACAACAAAGCTGCCCATAATGTAAGTTTTACCTTTAATAAAGCCTTTTTCAACGGTTCCTCCTATGCTGTTTGCATAGTTGTTGTCCAACCTCACTACCAAAGCTTTTTCCATTTGGGCAGGAGTCAGTCCCTGCGGTTTAATACTTATTTCAAAAGGAAACTGGAAAGGAGTGGAAGAATCGCCTACCTGGTATATTTTTGAATTGAAACCGGATCGGGTTGGCTTTTCCGAGTATTTAAGGCACAAATCTTTATAAAGAGCATTTGAGGGAACCAATAACTTAAAACTATCGGTTGAAAAAACATTTTCCTTTTGAAAGGGGAAATAGCGGAAGCATTTGTCTTCAACTGTATCCGATGGTGTGAGAACACTTTGCGCCCTAACTTTAAACCTCAGGTTCGATTTGTTACCATAAGCATCGGAAGCGGTAATTTCAATATCGTGGGTAAGCGTATCCTGAAGGTTTATTTCTCCCCGGTTTACCATGGTTTTATAAATAGAAAGCTTGTTATTCGGGTCGACGAACAACTTCGTGATTTTTCGCCGGTTTTTCATATATTCGGCATAGTCAATCATGCTGTTGATATATCTTGATTCGCCAAAAGCAAAGCTTGCAATTTCGTTTTTGTAAACAAGATTTGAATCAATTTTAAGGGTCAGCATGTAAAATCCGGTACGACTGGCATTTGAATCCACCGCATCAAAAACTTCGGTTCCAATTCCAAAAGGACCTCTTACAGAAATCAAAGAGGTATTGAGTTTAAAATCTTTACCGGCAGGAACAATCTGATAATTAACCTTTCGGCTCGATCCTGCAACACGGCTGTCTTTGGACAAGGTATAAACAGCAAGCCCGTAAAAGGATGGAGCTTTTGTATCTTTTACAGGAAGTTTGAATAAAAGTGGCTGAATGGGCGATTGTTTAACTGTTTCACGAATTTCGAAATGCAGATGCGGTCCCTGTGATCCACCCGAATTACCCGAATATGCTATGCTGTCGCCTTGTTTAATAACAAAATCGGTTTTCTGGGGAAACACATCCAGCGGAAATAACTTGTTTTCGTACTGCTTTTGTCGCACATAGGCTTCAATATCCGGTCGTAATGCATCCAGATGTGCATAAACAGTTGTATAACCTTCCGGATGATCTATGTAAATTGCTTTTCCAAAACCTCCTGGTTCTATCTTGATGCGACTAATAAACCCTGAGGCTGAGGCCACTATCGTTTTTCCTATTTCTCCACCTGTTCTGAAATCAATGCCCGAATGAATATGATTGGTTCGTATTTCGCCAAAACCTCCAGAAATATTTAATGGGATTTTCATTGGCGAAATAAACATCGAATTATTGGTTGATTGTCCTAATGCACTACATAATGAGACCTTTGTGAAAAATATTGCGAGTATCCACTTTTTTTTCATACGAATGAACCTGAAATTGAATAGATTGTTTAACAACTTTGAGTAACAAATTCTGCTAATATTGGTTGTAAAGCTTTAAAATTAAATTTAGCTTTATTATATTTGTCAACTATAATTAGCATTTATGTCAGAGTACGAAAGTATAATATCGGCGTTAAATAACAAGGCGGAAAAGATGATTTCTGTGATTGAAAAGTTGAAAGCAGAGAACTCCGCGTTAAAAACAGAAATAGAGCAGGTTAAAGATTCCTTAAAAAGTAAGGAGCTTGATTGCCACGATTTGAATGTTAAATATGAAAATTTAAAATTAGCAAAGGTGATTCAACTTAGTGGAAGCGATTTACACGATGCTAAAATTAAGGTGAACCGAATTGTGCGGGAAATAGATAAATGTATTTCTCTTTTAAACAGATAAATGGATAACATGGACGAGAAGCTTTCAATTAGGGTAAATGTGGCTGATCGCTATTATCCATTAAAAATTGACAGGGAAGACGAAGAAAAGATAAGAAAAGCAGCCAAAAGCATTAACGACAAAGTGTTTCAGTATAAGAGCAAATATACTGATAAAGATACCCAGGATTTTTTGGCAATGGCAGCTTTGCAGTTTGTAATCAGATTAATTGAGCTGGAAAGTAAACCTGACGAAAATCATCTGATTCAAAAACTCCGGGAATTGGATAGTCACCTGGACGATTTATTAAAAAAGGAAACAGACGTTCTTTAAAATATGTTGAAAGATATAGCCCGCATAGTTTCTTCAATCGTTTGGAACTCAACACTTCAAAAATTGGAATAATCTCGGGGTGTCAAGGACAGGCCATCATCCTGCTTCGGCAGGAATTCGCTCCGGCGGACAATGGAAGCCCGAAACAACCTGGTAATTCCACCCATGTGAAAACGGGGTTTTTAAAAGATGAAGGAACTTATGCGGGTTTTTTTATGTTTTTAAAATTTAATTTTATGATTATATGACAATAGGTACAATAATAGGTGTTATTAACCCTGTACTGTTTGCACTCATCACTGGCGTTGTCGCCTTTATTATTGGAGCTTTCGTTGCTTATGGCGCTTATCTCAGAATTTTAAAGGCCCGCAGAAATAAAATCATCCGTGAGGCAGAAGCAGAAGCAGAGGTTATAAAAAAAGACAAAATTCTTCAGGCTAAAGAGAAATTTTTTCAGTTAAAAACCGAACACGAAAAGGTTATAAATGAAAAAAACTCTAAGTTAGCGGCTAACGAAAACAAACAAAAACAACGGGAATCGTCTCTTAATCAGAAATTTGAAGAAGTTCAAAGGTCTAAAAAAGAAGTTGATACCATCCGGGAGAATTTAAGTGTCCAGATGGAGATAGTCGATAAGAAGAACGAGGAACTGGAAAAACTTCACAAGCAACAGGTAGAACAACTGGAAACCATTTCCGGTCTTTCAGCAGAAGAAGCCAAAGCTCACCTTATAGATTCTCTGAAAGCTGAAGCCAAAACCGAAGCCATGTCGGTGATAAACGAAATAATGGAAGAAGCAAAAATGACTGCTTCCAAAGAGGCCAAGCGAATTGTAGTTCAAACCATACAGCGTGTTGCCACTGAAGCTGCCGTTGAAAACTCAGTTACTGTATTCCACATCGAATCCGACGAAATAAAAGGCCGTATTATTGGTCGCGAAGGACGTAATATCCGCGCTCTGGAAGCCGCAACCGGTGTCGAAATAGTTGTTGACGATACTCCCGAAGCCATTATTCTTTCAGCTTTCGATCCTGTTCGCAGGGAAGTTGCCCGTTTGGCTTTACATCAACTGGTTACCGACGGTCGTATCCATCCTGCCCGTATCGAGGAAGTAGTTGCCAAAGTACAGAAGCAGGTTGAAGATGAGGTGAACGAAGTAGGTAAACGTACCACCATCGACCTTGGTATTCATGGTTTACATCCTGAACTCATCCGTTTGATCGGTAAAATGAAATATCGTTCCTCTTACGGTCAGAACTTATTACAGCACTCCCGCGAAGTTGCCAACCTTTGCGCAATAATGGCTTCAGAACTCGGACTTAATCCTAAACTGGCCAAACGCGCAGGTTTACTCCACGATATTGGTAAAGTTCCCGACGACGAACCGGAATTACCACATGCAATTCTGGGTATGAAGCTTGCCGAAAAATACAAGGAAAAGCCTGAAATCTGCAATGCTATTGGTGCTCACCACGACGAAACAGAGATGACCACCCTGCTTGCTCCAATCGTTCAGGTTTGCGATGCTATTTCGGGTGCCCGTCCAGGCGCACGCCGCGAAGTTGTTGAAGCTTATATCAAGCGGTTGAAAGATCTCGAAGCTGTGGCTTTGTCGTATCCTGGTGTTACTAAAACCTATGCTATTCAGGCTGGTCGCGAACTCAGGGTTATCGTCGGAAGCGAAAAGGTAAACGATAAGGATGCCGAAAGCTTGTCGCACGAAATTGCCAAGAAAATTCAAACTGAAATGACGTATCCGGGACAGGTTAAAATTACTGTTATCCGCGAGACTCGTTCAGTTTCCTATGCTAAGTAGGTTTCTCAAAAAATAAAATCATTACAGACCCTCATTTGATATTCTTTATCAAATGAGGTTTTTTGTTGCACATACTTTATGTTATTTTAGCAATTTAATTAATAAGCAACCATACAAATGAAAATTCTTGTTACAGGAGCCGCAGGTTTTATTGGTTCTCATTTATCAAAACGTTTTCTCGACCGGGGCGATGAAGTAATCGGTCTCGATTCTATTAATGATTATTACGATGTAACCCTTAAATACGGTAGGTTAAGCAATCTGGGAATTGATTACCAGAAAGTTGATTCTAATAAACTAGTAAACAGCAGTAAGTATCCCAATTTCCGGTTTATCAAACTGCAGTTGGAGGACAAGGAGAACATTCATACCCTATTCAAACAGGAAAGATTTGATACAGTATGTAATCTGGCAGCCCAGGCCGGAGTTCGCTACAGTCTTACAAATCCCCAGGCTTATATCGATGCAAACATTACCGGTTTTCTGAATATACTGGAAGCATGCCGGTTTAACCCTGTAAAACACCTGTTTTATGCCAGCAGTTCCAGTGTTTATGGACTGAACGAGAATATGCCTTTTTCTACAAAGAACAATGTGGATCACCCGGTAAGTTTATATGCTGCCAGTAAAAAGGCCAATGAGCTTATGGCGCATACATATAGCAACCTGTTTAAAATTCCAACCACAGGATTACGGTTTTTTACTGTTTACGGACCATGGGGTCGCCCGGATATGGCTTTGTTTATCTTTACAAAAGCAATTCTGGAAGGTAAGCCGATTGACGTTTTTAATCATGGTGAAATGCGTCGCGACTTCACTTATGTGGACGATATTGTTGAGGGTCTGGTGAGGGTGAATGATAACCCTCCTGCCGGAAATCCTTATTGGAATGGATCACAACCCGACCCGTCTTCCTCTAAGGTTCCTTACAAAATCTATAATATAGGAAACAGCAGTCCTGTGAAGTTGCTGGATTTTATTGAGGCATTGGAAGAATCTCTGGGGAAGAAGGCAATAAAAAATATGATGCCTATTCAGGCAGGCGACGTTCCTGCAACCTGGGCCGATGTTTCTGATTTAACTCAGGATTTGAATTACAAACCATATACGCCGGTAAAGAAGGGAATTGAAAACTTTGTTAACTGGTACAGAGATTTTTATAAAGTATAATATTGAGATTTTGTTACATAAAGGAGGTTGGACATTGTTCAGCCTCTTTTTTTATGGTTAAACTAATTATGTAATACATCATAAATATGCTTTATTATTCATGCAATTAAATAATAAAATTCAATTTATTGTTTGCTATATTTTAAAAATCAATACAATAAAAGTTATTTAACATATTGACTTTTATAAATAAGGTTTTTATTTTAGCTATTTATTAAAGATGTATGACATATTAACTAATCTCACGTTCTATGAAACATTTCTACACTAACTATCAGAAAAATTGCTACTGCATTAAAATTTTACACAAAGTAACGGCAGGTTTAATGATGGCAATTCTACCAGTTCTATCCGTATCTGCTCAGGAATTATCAGATTTTCCTGATAGCACGAAGGTCCCGGTTTCAATTCACCAGGAGCAAACTCAGTACTACGACAGTCTTGGTGTCGTTTCCGATTCGGTTTATGATGTTTTGAGCGGATTCCAACCTGTTTCCAGGTTAAAAGCTGCTAAAATGGGCGACTGTTCACTCCGAAAAATAGTATATGGCTATTGGCCTTATTGGGGTGGTAGTTCTTATCAGAATTTCCAGTGGAATTTGCTTTCCGACCTTGTTTACCATTCCTATGAAATTAATGCAACTACTGGTGCACCCAATACTGTAAGAGATTGGGCTACTTCGGCTGCTGTGAACAAGGCTTTGGATGAGGGTGTCAGGGTAAGTCTTAATGCTACTCTGTTCTCAAATCATGCCGCTTTTTTGAATAATCCTGCAGCAGTTCAGAACTTTATAAATAATATTATTCACTTGGTTAAAACCCGAAACGGTAGCGGTATCTGTATCGATTTTGAAACAATGGCCTCCACTAACCGACCGATGTTTGCCAACTTTATGATTCAACTGTCCACTCAGTTGCACGATTCAATCAAAGGAGCAATTTTAACGCTTGCAATTCCTTCGGTTGAATGGAGCAATATTTTCGATGTTGTTGCAATGCGCGATTATGTGGATTATTTTGTTTTAATGGGCTACGACTATTATTATGGCGGTAGCGCACAGGCAGGGCCCGTTGGACCTCTTTACAGTATGACTTCTGCTTACAATTATAACCTGAATAAATCAATCTCAACCTGGATTAAAAAGGGCATTCCTAAAGATCAGCTTATTTTAGGTCTACCATATTATGGCAGGGAATGGGGAACAGAAGAAAATACAGTCCCTTCTAAAACGAAAGGTTCTTCTTCAAGCAGTTCCAGGACTTTAAAATATATTCACGATAACACAACTGGGTTTTATACAACTTCAAATAAAAGCTGGGAAAACAACAGTTTCAATCCTTACTATATTTACAGTAATTCTACCGGCTGGCGACAGTGTTTTATTGATGATACTTTAAGTCTGGGTAAAAAGCTTGATCTTATAAACCATCGCGACATTGCCGGGATGGGGATCTGGGCCCTGGGGTACGATCATGGGTACGATTATTACTGGAATGTTATAAAAGAGAAGTTATCTACGTGCAGTATTGTTCATCGCAACGATTCCATTTTCGATTCAGGCGGACCTGCGTTTAATTACAACAATAACGATGATTATACTTTCACCATTTCACCAACAAATGTTACAGGGGTAACTTTGGATTTCAAGAGCTTCAGTACCGAAGCCGGATTCGACTCTTTGTTTATCTATAACGGTAAGAGTACTTCAAACTTAATCGGAGCATATACAGGATCAAATTCTCCCGGGTTTATCAAATCTTCTGGCGATGCGCTAACCCTTAGAGTCAAAACTGATGGAGCAACAACAGCTCCTGGCTGGAGAGCTGTTTGGAATTCAATTACAACGACATCTCTGGACGATTTCGAAGCTGGTGTTGGCCACTTCGATAAAGCTCCTGTTTACAATGGAATTATTTCATTTCCATGCTCGGCACCTAGGCAGACTATCTTAACGTCCAAAAACGGAACGGGTGCTCTTGAAGTTAAAATGTTGGACTTGGGCATGTTTGATAAGAAATTTCCAGGAGGAAATCAAACGAAATGTCATAGCCTTGAGTGGGACGTTCGTTTAATGTCGGGTGGAGGTCTTCAGGCTAATAATATTCCGGTTACCGGAAAGGGTACGATCAGTTTCTGGCTCAAAACAACCGATATTGATACCGGAACCATGGTGAAAATCTGGATTGATGATGTTGATGGAACCGAAGAATCGCAAGGCATAAAAATTATCAGCGATGGCGAATGGCATTATTATATCTGGGATTTATCCAGCTTCAACGGTAGTGCCGCTACAAATGGCAATGGAATTATAGATGGAGATACCATATATCTGGATGCAATTGTATTTTCCAGACCTTTGTTTACGCACACAAGAAGCATGAACGCGCTTTGGGGGTGGTTAAACAGCATGTTCCACAGAAAACATATGGAAAGCTGGACCCTGTATATTGATGATGTAATGCACGATCGCGACGTTAAGATGTCTTCCTTAACAACGCTTAAATCCGGATCTATTGATAATCAGGGAATCGGAAATGATAAAATATTTATGAACCAGGATGTTGTTTTATATCCGAATCCAAATAATGGACGCTTTACAATTGCTTTCGCGAATGGTGAGGTTTCTCATTTTACCGTTGAGGTAGTGAACAGTTCCGGTTCTAAAGTATTTTCGGCAAAATATAACTCGGGTGCAGAGTCGATAGACCTGCAACATTTACCCAAAGGGTTGTATTTCCTGAATATATCTTCGGAGGGCTACTCTAAAACCGTGAAAGTGATTATTAAATAACGCGAGTTCTACCTTACATTGCTTTTAAGAGGCTGTCTTAATTCAGGACAATGGATTTGGGCAGCCTCTTTTCTTATGAAAAAGTACTTGTGATTTTAACTTTTTTTCACACAGTAAAAGATGTTTTTGTCTTATATTTGCAAAACAATTTTCATCACGAATTCGTATTACAGAGCATGAAAAATGTTTTCTCCATAATGTTTGCAACAATCATCCTGGCATCCGGGATGCATTTTAGCATTGCAACACACTTCTGCGGTGGAGAAATTGCCTCAAAAAAAATATCGCTGAGTGGTTCTGTGGCCTCTTGTGGGATGGAAGATTCCAAACTGGAGGATTGTTCAGCATCTGATGAATATGATTCCAATTGCTGCAAAAACACGATTCAAAGCTATTCTATAGAACAGAATTACGAAAACTTCACTTTTAAAAGTTTTGAAGTTGCTAAAAACCTTTTGCAATATTTCAATATTCCAGTCTTGAATGTTTTCAATTCAATACGTCCAAATTCATCCATTGATTACGGAGATTCACCTCCCTGCCTGCTTTTAGCCAGTTCTGTGGATCTGGCCGATATCTGTATTTTCCGTATTTGAGATTTTTCCCTTTCCCTCTTGCTGCAAAATAGCTGAGTGCTCTTTTGTATGCCGTGTTATTTCTTTCTTCTATTTATCAAATTAAATTATTTTAAAATGAAATCATTAAAATTCATCGTTACTGCTGTATTAGCAGTTTTCATGAGCGTTCAGATCTATGCTCAGACTCCAAAAACTGAAACATTTAAAGTGTCGGGTAATTGCGACATGTGTAAATCGACCATAGAAAAAGCTGCGAAATCAGCCGGTGTCTCCACTGCTGTCTGGGATAAGAAAGCCAAAGTAATTTCGGTTACTTACGATCCTTCGAAAGTGAAAACAGATGACATTCATAAGAAAATTGCAGCTTCGGGTTACGATACCGAAAAAGTGAAAGCTACCGATGCAGCCTATGCAAAACTCCATAGTTGCTGCAAGTATAAGAGGAGCTGAATTTATTGCATCGTATTAAGAAATCCGGGTGACAGTCGTTCCAGGGAAAATGACTGTCGCCCTTAAAATAAGGGAAAAATGTTCAATCGTCTTGTTAAATACTTTCTTGAAAACAGGCTGGTTACCTTTATCTTTCTCATTGCCTTTGTAGCTTTTGGGATTGTTTACTCTCCATTTAATTGGAAAACCGGGTTACCCCGCGATCCTGTACCTGTGGATGCAATACCCGATATTGGTGATAACCAGCAGATAGTTGCCACGGAATGGATGGGACGCTCTCCCAAAGATATCCAGGACCAGATAAGCTATCCATTAACCACAGCCTTGCTTGGTATTCCGGGGGTTCAGACCATTCGGAGCACTTCCATGTTTGGAATGTCGTTCATCTATATCATATTCAAAGATGATGTTGAATTTTACTGGAGCCGCTCCCGCATTCTCGAAAAATTGAATTCATTACCCTCAGGCACTTTGCCGCAGGGAGTTACTCCAACGCTCGGTCCGGATGCTACGGCGCTCGGACAAATATTCTGGTACACGCTCGAGGGGCGCGATCCTAAAACAGGAAAGCCCAACGGAGGCTGGGATCCGCAGGAGTTAAGAACTATCCAGGATTTTTACGTGAAATATGGCCTCTCCACTGCCGAAGGGGTTTCGGAAGTGGCATCGGTAGGCGGTTTTGTAAAAGAGTATCAGATCGATCTGAATCCCGAAGCGCTGAAAGCATTTAGTGTATCGGTAATGGATGTGATGAACGCTGTAAGGAAAAGCAACCTCGACATTGGTGCAGAAACCATCGAGCTGAACAATGTTGAATACATTATCCGCGGGCTTGGCTATGTGAAAAGTCTCGAGGACCTGGAGAGCTCGGTAATAGCGGTGCGGAACAATGTGCCGGTCCGCATTAAGGATGTGGCACATACAACTTTTGGTCCGGCTACAAGGCGCGGCGGCTTGGATAAATCGGGTGTTGAAGCTGTGGGTGCAGTGGTAGTCGCCCGCTATGGATCCAACCCCATGGAAGTCATCACGAATGTAAAAGAAAAAATCAAGGAAATTGAATCCGGACTTCCTCAGAAAACATTGGCAGACGGCAGTATTTCCAAGGTTACGGTAGTGCCGTTTTACGACCGCACTGGTTTGATAAAAGAAACCATAGGAACGCTGGAGTCAGCACTTTCTCATGAAATTTTAATCAGCATCATCGTTATCATCGTATTGGTGCTGAACCTGCGTGCTTCGTTTATAGTTGCAGGTTTGCTGCCCATCGGGGTGCTTATGACCTTTATCCTGATGCACTTTTTTGGTGTGGATGCCAACATTGTGGCCCTTTCGGGAATTGCCATCGCTATTGGGGTGATGGTGGACATAGGGATTGTGGATGTCGAGAATATACTGCGGCATATCGAGATGCCCGAAAACCATGGAATCCGTGGCAAAAAGCTGATGTCGGTAATTTACAAGGCTACCACCGAAGTGAGGGATGCCGTGGTCACCTCCATTGCCACGACCATTGTAAGCTTCCTTCCCGTTTTTGCTATGGAAGCTGCTGAGGGAAAACTCTTTCATCCGCTGGCATTTACCAAAACATTTGCTCTGTTGTCAGCCTTTGTTCTTGGAATTGTAGTACTGCCTACCTTTGTGCATATATTCTTCAATATCCGTATCGACACAAAGAAAATACGTAAGATTTTCAATTTCATACTTATTGGCGCGGGGGTAGTATTTCTTTTCGTCTGGAGTGCCTTGCCAGCCTTTGCCTTGATTGCCGTTGGGGTAAATAATTTAATGGCACATCGCTGGCCCGAAAGCAAAAAAGCGTATCCCGATTACATCAATATAGGCATTACGCTGCTGGTGGCGGTTTACTATCTTGCTGTTGAATGGTTACCTTTGGGCGCGCACAACAGCGCACTTGTTAACTTCATTTTTGTTGCCGGCATTGTTACCGTAATTCTTTTAGCGCTCATGTCTATGGTTCGGTACTACGAACCTATTCTGCGGTGGGCTCTTCAAAATAAGGCTAAATTTCTGCTTTTACCTGCTTTTACACTTCTGTTCGGATTACTTGTATGGCAGGGTTTCGACAGGATATTTGGATTTGTGGCGACCGGGTTTGAAAAGGTTGGATGGAAAAATGTCCGGCAGACAACTTTCTGGCAAGCACCATCTAACACATTCCCGGGAACGGGCAAAGAGTTTATGCCTTCGCTGAATGAAGGTTCTTTCCTTTTGATGCCTACCAGTATGCCGCATTCCAGCATCGAAAAAAATCTTCAGTACATCGAAACATTGGATAAGCGATTATCGGCCATACCGGAAGTAGAAGTTGCCGTTGGTAAATGGGGACGCGTTAACTCAGCCCTTGATCCAGCTCCTGTTCAGATGTTCGAGAATACAATCAATTACCGCTCCGAATATGTTCTGGATGAAGACGGTCACCGGATGCGGTTTAAAGTAGACGATGACGGAAGCTTTCTTTTTAAAAACGGTTCTAAATATAATCCCGCGAAAGAATCTTTCCGGACATTACCTGCTGATAGTCTTATTCCCGATAAAAATGGTGAATATTTCCGTCAGTGGCGCTCTGAAATAAAACGTCCGAACGATATTTGGAATGAGATTGTGAAAGTTACCAATATACCTGGGTTAACTTCTGCGCCAAAGCTTCAGCCAATTGAAACACGGTTGGTGATGCTCTCCACAGGGATGCGTGCTCCCATGGGGTTGAAAGTTTATGGTCCCGATCTCGAAACCATTGAAGAAGCGGGGATGATATTTGAACAGGCGTTGAAGCATGTTCCTTCCGTAAAAGGTGCTTCTGTGTTTTACGATCGTGCTGTCGGCGCTCCGTATATAGAACTGAAACTAAACCGCGAAGCCATGGCTCGCTACGGGATGAACATCAGCGACGTGCAGGAAGTGCTTCAGGTGGCCGTTGGCGGTATGGCACTCAGCAATTCCGTGGAAGGCCGTGAACGTTTCCCCATAAGGGTGCGATACGCCAGAGAGTTACGAGATAACCCCGAAGATTTGAAACGGATCCTCATCCCCTCAATGACAGGCGCTCAGATTCCCCTGGGCGATATTGCCGATATAGAATATTCCAAAGGCGCTCAGATGATCCGCAGCGAAAATACTTTTTTGGTCGGATATGTAATATTCGATAAGGTGGAAGGCAAAGCCGAAGTGGATGTGGTGGAAGAAGCAAACCGTATTATACAGGATAAAATTAATTCGGGTGAGATAAAGCTGAAACCTGGAGTATCGTACAAATTTGCCGGAAATTACGAGCAACAACTCCGGGCAACCAAACGTCTTGCGGTTGTAATTCCGATAAGTTTAATTATTATCCTCCTGCTTTTATTCTTTCAGTTTAAAACCATTACAGCTTCGCTAATCCACTTTTCGGGCGTATTTGTTGCTTTTGCCGGCGGATTTATCATGCTTTGGCTATATGGGCAGGACTGGTTCCTGAACTTTTCGATAGCCGGAATAAACATGCGCGACATGTTCCAAATGCATCCCATAAACCTGAGTGTGGCTGTGTGGGTGGGCTTTATAGCTCTTTTTGGGATTGCAACAAACGACGGGGTAATCATGGGTACTTATATTCACCAGGTATTTGAACAACAGAAACCTTCGACGGTGCACGAAGTACGCGAAGCAGTTGTAACTGCCGGTCTTAAGCGTGTGCGGCCTGCTATGATGACTACTGCCGTTGCTGTAATTGCCCTGCTGCCTGTTCTGACATCCACGGGTAAAGGAGCTGACATAATGGTACCCATGGCTATTCCAACCTTTGGCGGAATGATTATACAGGTGATGACAATTTTTGTGGTTCCTCTGTTTCAGGCTATTTGGAGGGAAAGGGCAGTAAGCAGGCATAAATCTCAGGCAGTAGAAATTCAATAAAAACACACTCGAGATGAAAAAGAAATATAACCTCAAAATTGGAATAAGTTTACTCATCCTATCTGTTTATTTTAGCTTATTTCAGCCTATTTCAGCATTTTCCCAATCCGATTCTTTATTGAATTATTTGGAAATAGCTACCAAAAACAACCCTGCTGTTCTGCAACGTTTTAACGAATACCAGGCATCAGTTCAAAAAGTTCCGCAGGTTGGAAGTCTGCCCGATCCTGAATTGAACGTGGGCATCTTTCTAACTCCCATGGAATTGATAGGCGGAAACCAGGTGGCTGAATTTCAGTTGATGCAGATGTTTCCATGGTTTGGGGTGCTGAAAAACTCTAAAGATGAAATGAGTTTGATGGCTAAAGCAAAATATGAATCGTTTCGCGACGCCAAGTTCCAGGTTTTTTACGATGTACAGCGAACCTGGTACGAATTGCACAAAATCAGGCAAAACATACTTGTATCTGAAAAAAATGCTGAAATATTGCGTACCCTCGAGCGACTGGCACTGGTAAAGTATAAAACGGTGTCCACCGGGGGAGCGGGCTCGTCCTCTTCGGCAGCTACTTCAGGAAGTGCGACACAAAGTACAGCTTCAGGTTCAGGTGGAGCAATGGGTGGTATGAGTGGCGGCAGCAATGGGCAACAGAATTCACCCTCTCAGCCGTCGCCGATGCAAAGCAGTTCCATGGGAACCTCATCGGGTTCCGGGCTGGCCGATTTGTACCGCATTCAGATTGAAATCGGAAACCTTGAAAACAGCATTGCGTTGCTGAAAAATCAGCAGAATACAATCACAGCACGGTTCAATGCTTTTTTAAACCGCCCGGTTACCTCATCTGTTTTTCTGCCCGATACGCTGAAAACCGATTCTCTGCAAGTTTCTCTTCTGGCAGTATCCGACTCCATGCTGGTTAAAAATCCAATGCTGACCATGCTCCAGTACGAGCAGGAATCGCTCGAAGCCCGAAAAAGGATGGTCACACGCATGGGTTATCCGATGGTTGGATTGGGAATTAACTACACGCTGATTAACCAGAATGAAATGTCGACTTCGCCCATGAATGGTGAGGATATGATTATGCCCATGGTTAAGATTACTTTGCCCATTTACAGGAAGAAATATAAAGCCCAGCAAGCTGAGGCTGAGCTGATGAAAACAGCTACGGAGCAAAGTTATAAAGCTACGGCCAATTCACTTCAAACGGAATATTATGAAGCTGTTCAGGCGTTTCAGGATGCAGAACGGCGGATGAAACTTTACGAAAACCAAAGCATGTTGGCGAATAAATCGCTCGACATTATGGTGAAAAGCTTCTCGGCATCATCGTCCGGCTCAGGGTTAACCGATATTCTAAGCATCCGCCAGCAAACCCTCGACTATGAGTTCAGGAAGATAGAAGCGTTGGTGGATTATAACACAGCAATCGCATGGCTGAAGAGATTAATGGCGAATATTGAGATACATTGAAATACCTCACCCCCAGCCCCTCTCCTGAAAGAGAGGGGAGCAGAGAAGTACCTGTATTCAAGTCCTTCTCCTTGAGGAGAAGTCTCGAAAGCTTTCGGGATTAGGATGAGGTAATAATAAGTGTTTCAACAAACTTTAAACTGATAAATAAATTATTATGAAAAAGATATTTTCAAACAAATACATCCGGTATACCCTTCTTGTTCTGGGAGGCATATTCCTGGGATGGCTGTTTTTTCATTCACCGCAAAAAACAGAAGAAAACCACGACCACGGCTCCGAAACGGCTCAGGGAGAGGTTTGGACATGCTCCATGCACCCTCAGATACGCATGGATAAACCAGGCAAATGCCCTTTATGTGCCATGGACCTGATCCCGGTGAGTTCAAGCGGCGCATCCGCAGATCCGGGTGCCATTCACTTTACCAAAGAAGCAGCAGCACTTGCCAATATCATGACTTCGGTGGTGACTACCCAAAAGCCAGTGAAAGAAATAAGGCTCTATGGGAAAATCCAGGCCGATGAGCGACTGCTTCAGAGTCAGGTGGCCCATATACCCGGACGTATTGAAAAACTCCAGGTAAACTTTACCGGCGAAGAAGTAAAAAGAGGTCAGCCGCTTGCCACCATCTATTCGCCCGAACTGGTAACCGCCCAGCAGGAACTGATTGAAGCAGCCAAAAGCAAAGCCATTCAACCTGAAATTTATGAAGCTGTAAAAGAAAAACTACGCCAGTGGAAGCTTACCGAAAGTCAGATTTCGGCAATCGAAAGCTCCGGTAATGTGAAATACAATTTCGACGTTTATTCAACCTCCTCCGGTATTGTCACTGCCCGCCGGGTAAATAACGGCGATTACATTTCCCAGGGCACTGTTCTGTATGAAATCGCCGACCTTTCCAAAGTTTGGGTACTGTTCGATGCCTACGAGAGCGATCTTCCGTTTCTGAGCGAAGGCAACAAAATTACCTTTACCGTTCAGGCGATACCCGGCAAGGAATTTACGGGCAATATCACCTTCATCGATCCTGTAATTGACCCCGCTTCGCGTGTTTCGAAGGTTAGGGTTGAGATAAACAACCAGGGAAAACTGAAAACTGAAATGTTTGTTACAGGCATTGTGAGCGCCAACCTTTCGGAATACAGGAACCAGTTTATTATTCCGCGCTCGGCAGTGCTGTGGACCGGAAAACGGTCAATTGTGTATGTGAAGCAGGGAGGAATTGACGAACCCGTTTTCAAGATCAGGGAAATAGAACTTGGTCCGCAGCTTGGCAGTAGCTATGTGGTTTTGAACGGACTGGCCGAAGGCGAAGAAATTGTGACCCAGGGTGCTTTCAGCGTGGATGCAGCGGCCCAGCTCGAAGGCAAGCCCAGCATGATGAACCTCGAAGGAAGCACAGCAGCCACGGGGCATAATCATGGCGGAACAAAGCCGTTGGCTGTAGACAAGGAGTTTAAGCTTCAACTGAATAAGGTTTACGATCAGTACATCCCTCTTAAGAATGCTTTTGTACTTACCGATCCCCAAAAAGTAAAAGCTGCAGCAAATACATTTCAGCAAAGTTTGTCAAAGGTAAACATGGATCTGGTTACCGGAGAGGTACACGACACCTGGATGGATATTTCAGGGAAATTGAGCACGCAACTGAAGAAAATTCAGTCATCCGCTAATATAGCCGATCAGCGGTCTGCTTTTATCGAAGTGAATAACCAGTTTTATCATGCCGTTAAAACCTTTGGATTAAGCGGGAAAACGGTTTATTACCAGTTCTGTCCCATGGCCAATAACGACAAAGGCGCTTACTGGTTAAGCGAAGAGGAGCCTGTTCGCAATCCATACTTTGGCGACGAGATGCTAACGTGCGGAGAGGTGAAGGAAACATTGAGGTTTTAAAATCAGTTTGGCAAGGCTTCACTGATTGTTTTTTATGTTTTCAGAAAGGGAACCATCATGACGCTTCGTTTATCCTTTAGTGAAAGGAGGTTAACACCTGGGGTTTTCGTCTTTTCTCCCGTACTCAGAGGCGGATAAATACCTTTTATGAAAAAAAGTATTCAATAATACCTCACGGTTTAGAGTCGCCGAATTGGGAATTTGAAGAAGCGTCACGAGAATTTTAAAGGATTTAAGAAAAAATGTATCTTTGTTAAACGATTTAATGATATGGGAACAATAGAATTAAGACATATTATCACTGAAAGACTTTCTCATATTGAGGATGTTACGTTTTTAAATGCAATAAAGACGATAATCGAGAGTAAGGTATCTGAAGGGACTTATAAATTAAGTGATTATCAGAAAAATCGGATAGATTCAGCTAGACAGCAGCTTAAACACCAGCAGACAATTTCTCATGACGATTTGCAAAAAGAAATTAACCAATGGCTAGGTTCAAAATAGATTGGTCGATTGAGGCCAGGTTGGATTTAGTAGATATTTTAGACTTTTATATAAAGAGAAATAAATCAAATTTGTATAGTATAAAGTTAAATGCTAAGATTAATAAAAGCATCAAATTATTAAGTAAAAACCCATATTTAGGAACACCAACAGACTATAATTCGGTAAGAGCATTAATTACTGGCGATTATCAAATAATATACGAAATCTTTGACAAGTTGATTTTAATAACAATGGTTTGGGATTGTCGAAGAGATCCTGAAGATAAGGTAATTGACCAAAGACTGAGATAAAAACAACAGGCCGTAGCACTCTTACCCTCCTCCGCTGAGCTGAATTTCTAATTCAGCTCGATTTATAGACTTTTTACACAGCCACTTTATGCCTGGGAAATATAAAACGGGAAGGAGAAACCGATGTGCTATGCTTTTAAACAGGGCTGTGATCTTTTCATCGTCGGAATTAGTGAAAGGTTTAGGTAAATATTTTCATTGAAATTGCGAAACATTGGTAATTTTGCCCTTCATTAATATGCTTCTTCATTTGAACCTATAGTCTGCGGTCCCATTTTGGAGATTTTATTCCCTACTTCGCTTTGAGCGATATGAACTTATTTTTATGGAAAAAAACGGATCACATACCACTTTAGGAACCGGAAACGTTTGGAGCTTGCTTCTGCAGTATGCAATACCATCAATTATTGCAATGACTGCTTCGTCGCTCTATAACATCACCGATAGTATTTTTATCGGACATGGAGTGGGCGCCCTTGCCATATCGGGATTAGCCATAACCTTCCCCTTGATGAACCTGGCGGCTGCATTTGGTTCTCTGGTGGGTGTCGGGGCTTCAACATTGATATCGCTGCGTTTAGGCCAGAAGGATTATTCCAATGCCAATCATATTCTTGGAAACGTTTTCACGCTTAACCTTATTTTTGGAATAGGCTACACCGTTATTGTATTGCTGTTACTCGATCCTATCCTCTATTTTTTTGGCGCAAGCTCCGAAACCATTGGATATGCCCGCGAATACATGCAAATAATTACCCTTGGCAACGTTATTACGCACATGTATTTGGGATTAAATGCCATGCTAAGAGCCACGGGTCATCCTCAAAAATCGATGTATGCCACTATCAGTTCAGTTTTTATCAATGCTGTTCTGGCTTATCTGTTTATTTTTGTTTTTAACTGGGGAATCAAAGGTGCAGCCATTGCAACCGTATTGGCCCAGGCTATAATGCTGTTGTGGCAAATCCATATTTTCAGCAACAAGAATAACCTGGTTCATCTAAAAAAAGGCATTTTTAAATTGAATCGTAAAATTGTCCTGGACTCTTTATCGATTGGGATGGCTCCTTTTCTGATGAATGCAGCCTCGTGTGTAATAATAATCATTATAAACAAAGGTCTTTTAAAATATGGCGACGATTTACATGTGGGTGCTTATGGTATCGTTAACAGGGTAGCATTTCTATTTGTGATGGTAGTAATGGGGCTCAATCAGGGATTACAGCCCATTGCGGGGTATAATTACGGAGCCCAGCAGTTCGATAGGGTTAAAAAGGTTCTGAAATATACTATCTTGTTAGCCACAGGTATCATGACCACAGGTTTTCTCATCTGTGAAATCTTCCCTCACTTTATTGCCTCTGTTTTTACAAGCGATCAAACTCTTATAAGCCTTGCTGTTTCGGCGTTGCGCATTGTTTTTGTTTTCTTTCCTATTATTGGATTTCAAATGGTTACCTCTAATTTTTTCCAGAGCATAGGAATGGCGAAGATAGCCATCTTCATGTCGTTGTCGCGGCAGGTAATTGTATTATTACCATGTTTACTCATCCTGCCTCATTTTTTGGGGGTAAACGGGGTTTGGTATTCGTTGCCTGTTGCCGATATTTTGTCAACAGTAATCGCTACGTTCTTATTTCTGAATCACTATAAAAAAATCAAAGTTGCAGCCTAATTTACCTGATATGGACAAAAAATATACCCTAACCATTGGACGACAACTCGGGAGCGGAGGTCGTGAAATCGGAGAACAGTTGGCTTCGCGCCTCGGCATTGCTTTTTATGATAAAGAACTCATCCAGATAGCTTCTCAGGAGAGTGGATTAGGTAAACAATTCTTTGAACAGGCTGACGAAAAGAAAAGCCACAGCCTCTTTGGAGGCCAGTTTCCGATACTGGGCTCCTGGACCGACGAATATTATTCGACAAACTATTTAAGCAACGAGACTTTATTTCAAATTCAAAGTGATGTAATCAGGAAACTTGCCGAAAAGCAATCAGCAGTATTTGTTGGTCGTTGTGCCGATTATATATTAAAAGACAATCCGCACTGTTTGAATATATTTATCAGTGCCAACATTCACGATCGCGTAAATCGCATTGCCCAACTTCAGCAAATTAGCGAAAAAAAAGCCCTCGATATGATTGAAAAGACTGATAAAAAGCGAGCCAGCTATTACAACTATTACAGCAATAAGATCTGGGGAAGCGCCAGCTCGTACGATTTATGCGTAAATTCATCGTTCTGGGGCATCGATCAAACAGTTTCCTTTATTTACCAACTTGTAAAGCAGAAATTCGAGGTTTAAATTAACCCAGCGCTAATTAATTTAAACGTTAGTTCGACCTTAGATTATTTACAATACATTAAAAATAAGGTTAATAAGGTTAGATAATATTTGTAACCCTTTGTACTAAGGTTGAAATACAATATTGAATTATGTTTTCTAAAAAAGAACCTTATTTTCACTTCCTCTAACCTACTATTATTTAGAAAACACCTTTTGATCAAAGCAAGGCGAAGCCTAAAATACTAATTCCTTGCTAACGGCGGGCCGTTCAAGGGAAGTCGACGAAGGAGACGGACCGCGTTTCCGCCGTTAAAGACTTTTTTGGTGACTTTTTTGGTCACAAAAAAGTTACAATGGCTGTTTAAAACCTAAAGTTATCTGCCGTGATGTTTGGTTTCTAAACACCATTAACTTAGTAGAGAATGTAAAGAAGTGTTTTTTAACCTATAGCTAGTTCACTTGAGATCTTTGCTAATTCACTTGGAATCTTTGCTAATCCAATTAAGATCTTTGCTAATACTCTTGAGATCTTTGCTAGTCCACTTAAGATCTTTGCTAATACACATGAGATCTTTTCTAATTTTTGTGGATACTACCATGTAATATATGCTTTTCGACATGATTATTGAGCCGGGCTAAGAGGATTTTTAAACCAAATCTTCTGAAGGGTCTGTATTCTTTAGGAAAGTACAAACTATAACCATCAACTTGTCTGATTATCAAAACTTTTTCATGATAACCCTTGCAGGTTAGGTAACGTATACGTACGTGTAATATTTAACCTTGAATTTATGGAAAAAACCCGAAAAGCACATGTAGCCGATGCTATACTGTTCGAATTTACAGGAAAAGAACTTGAATACCTGGCTACCGACCTCCCGGTGTTTACAGCGTACGATCCTGATTTAAACGACACTAAAGTGGACGAGCTCCAGGATCTCTACACCCAGGCGCTTACTTTTGGCAGCGACCACACCGAACTCGGCGTACTAAGAGGCCTCACCGAAAAAATGTCGAAAGAGGTAAAAAATTGCATATCGATATTTAAAGATGTGCGTTATTTTGCCCGTAAACGGTTTCGCAACAGTCCTGCCATCCTAAAAGAGTTTGGTTTGGACAAGTATTCAAAAGCGCTAAACTCTCAGCCCGAAATGGTTAAATTTATGTACGAAGTAGACACCGCCGTTCAAAAGTACAAAGCCGACTTAATAGCTGCCGGGTTAAAAGAAGCGGTTATTACCAGCGTTAAAACAGCCGCTGTGGCGCTCGAGAAAAGCAACCTCACCCAGGAATCGGGCAAAGGCGAACGAACAGAAAAAGCAGGAGGCCGCATAGAGTTAATGAACCAGATATACGACATCCTTGTGGAATTTAGCGAAGCCTCGCGCCGGGTATTCGAAAACGATCCGTTAAAACGGTCGCGCTACGTTTTACCCTATACCAAAAGTAACGGCGGCCCATCCGGACCAAAACAATAAGACAGGTAAAATCCCCGGCATGAAAAGCCGGGGATTTTGATTTTGGATGTAAATGCCTGGATATCCTTTTAGCCACAAGCGATTTTGCAATATAAATGCCCACCGATAAATTGTATATGTAAAGGGAAAAAGTTAAGTTTACCATAAGAAACTAAAAAATGGCCAATATATACAGTTGCAGATATAAGAGATATATACGCAATATTGCGCATATTGGCGGCAATTATAAAAAAGCTCTCTGAACAATAGGGATTATTAATAATTAGTTTTTTGTTTTTCATTTTGATTAAAATTTAGTTGAATGTTCACTTTTCCTTTGATTAGTATTAAAAAACCGTTCTTATACATCATACTTGTGATTATATGGAACTCTGGTATTTTACTTGCTATTTTAGCTTTCTTTTTTTGGGATAAACCTATATGTTGGACTTTTCTGCAAATATTTCTAATTTGTTTCGTTATTTGGATTGTTGGAAACATATTGATAAAAAGTTATATTATAGCAGGAACAATTTCAATCGGATCAGATTCAATAAAAGTTATAAGTGATACTGAAATCAACTTTGATATAGCCAAGACAACAAAATTATTAATAAAATATGGAGGGGCACAGGGTGATTCTTATGGTGTAATTGTCGGATTTTTAAGATCTAATGATGGCTCCAAGAATCTAATCTCTTTTGAATATGAGGATAAAATCTATAAATATAGTTTTTTAGTTACTAAAAAGAACTTTTTAAATTCAATTCATTGGATTCTAAATAACTGGAAGGAAAACAAAGTCGATTTTAGAATATTGGATTTGTATAAAAAAGACATTACTTTAAAAGTGCTGAATCAATTAAAACATTAACCTTGTGATAACCCCAGCTTGAGCGCGTTTGCAACGCGTGCGGATAACCATTACGATGCTTCTTGCTGCGCAAATGTCGTTACAAACGACTGTTAAAAAAGGAACGCGATACAATCGCGCCCCAGCATGGCTTACTCCCACACGCTTTATCGAGGCTACATTAAACTCAACATTGCTCGTTAAATATCTGTATGCCCCAATTTCCTTATAGTGTTTTCAAGTTGCCCCGATAAATACCTTTTTTGAAAAAAGTAATCAATAATACCTCCCGGTTTGTAGCTGCCGAATCAGGAATTTTGTACATTGGTACAAATTAACACACCATAAACCTAACGGAAACTAAGCCAAACGACTCACAAACACCATATGGACAAGCAGAACAAGAAATATACAAATTTTGTATTTTCCAGTTCTTTTGGGTTTGGACGGGGAATAAGCTAGGGGAGGATAATAATAAACGGATTAGTTGTGTTTATTCGGCGTTGGCAGCAACTTTGGAAAACCGCCGGACATAAAATTACAACATGAAAAATAAATTGATATTTGGTTATGGGATTTTAATCTTTATGATCCTTTTTGTAGGATTTTTTATTCTAAAGGATTTATTTTTTAGCGATTACATTCGAGATGAGAAATTAATGTCTAAAGAGTATTTTCAAACCTACGCAACTGTTACCCAAAAAGACTCTAAAAGAATTTATTTTACATATTTATGTTATGACAGTGTCAATTTATTCACCGCAATAGATCGCTCCTGTTTTGATGTTGGGGATATTTTACCTGTCCTAGTAAAAAAAACAAATTGTAAGGATGTAGATATTATAATGTATAAACCATGTATAAATGACTACGAACAAACAAATTTCACTAATGCTTTGGTGGTGGATACTTGGAGATTCAGTTATCCGCATATATGGTTTGAATATACCATTGGTGAAAATAAATATTTAAAGTGTCAATATTTTCAAGATAAAAGCATAGTTAAAAAAATAAGAGTTGGAGACGAGATTAGAATTAAGTATGTTATTGATCAACCAACCAGAGCAATTGTATGTAAATGACAATAATTTATTTTTCAAAAAATTAAATAGAGGCAGCCGCTAACACTTATCCTCCCATAGCCTTACTCGCATCCGCTTTATCGGAAGCTATGCTAAACTAGACATTTATTCGTTAATCCCTGCTTTAAAAATCTGTATGCTCCCATTTCCTTATAATGTTTTCAAGTTGACCCGATAAATACCTTTTTAAAAAAGTAATCAATAATACCTCCCGGTTTGTACCCCGCCAAATCGTGAATTTTGTATATTGGTGCAAATTAACACAACATAAATCTATCCGAAACTAAGCCTAACTCCGCACAAACACCATATGGACAAGCCGCACAAAAAATATGCAAATTTTATATTTTCCAGTTCTTCCGGGGCGTGGAGGGAAATGAACTATGGGATGATAATAAAAGTAAACGTAATTGTTTTGTTTTTTCAGGCATTGTATCCCATTTTATGAAGACACGAACACGAATTAGGATATTAGCACTTTTGATAATGATTCCATTTTGGTGGTTACTGATTTGGTTTGATTATACAATGATTTTTACTGACTATCATATGGATAAGTATGATAATATAGTCGCCATAGTTGTAGCAGGACTGATTGTTTTCTATACCTATATTCTTGTAAAGTATTTTAAGGTTGTGAGTTTAACTGGTGCTTTTGTTAAAATTTTTTACATTATACCTCTTTTTAATAGATCTTATAAATTCTCCGATATAGATTCTATAAATGTTGATCTTGTCAAACGCGGTAGAGAATTGTCACAAAAAAAGTTGATTATAAAATTTAAAAATCAAAAAGAAATATCAATTTCCGATTTTTTTATTTCAAACTTTGAGCAAATTGAAAACTGTTTTGATTGGATAAGTAGTACTACTGATAAAAATATTGACTTTATGCCTCATGATTATAAAAAGCAATATTCTTTATCACGTTTAGAGTTCAATAAGAGTCAAATCAATGAGAAAATCTATATTTCCTTGATTATTTTATTGATTATTAGTTTAGGTGCTATATTTTCACTTAACAAAATGAGTAAAGGAATTGAAAACACTGATACTGAACTTGGGATAATTTATCTGTGGATTCCTTCCAGTTGTTATTTAATTTGGAATATTTTAAAACTGATTGGACAAAAGAAAAAATAAAAAACGGGGTACAAGCAATATAGTCAAAAAGAGTTTTAGTGGTCGCAAAGTTCATCTCTCGCATCAGCTTTCTTAACGTGGGTATGGACGGTGACCCGTTAAATACCTTTTTTGAAAAAAGTGATCAATAATACCTCCCGGTTGGTAGCCGTCGAATCGGGAATTTTGTATATTGGTACAAATTAACACAACATAAATCTAACGGAAACTAAGCCAAACGCCGCACAATCACCATATGGACAAGCCTCACAAAAAATATTCAAATCTTATATTTTCCAGTTCTTTTGGGGCGTGGAGGAGAATAAACTATGCGAGGATAATAACAATAAACGTAATAGGTTGGGTTTATTCTGGGGGTAACGGCAAGTAAATAGAATTCTCTGCTTTAAAATAATTAAATGAAAAATTTAGATTTTAAAACAACTACATCTGTTTGGAGGATTTTTCCAAAATTAATAGAGTGGAAACAATTGCAGCGTGACAAATCAGCTAGAAAAAAATCTTTTAATCTCAATTTTGCTTTAAACTATTCAATTTTAATTGATTTAACTGTTTTTTTGGAAGGATGTTTTCATGAGATTCTTTCTTCTAGTCAATTGATTGTAAATAATGGTCTCAGGGATTCGGTTATTGATAAAATTAATAGGTCAATGTATGGTAGACTTATTGAAGATTTAACAGCCAAAATTGATAATTCAACATGGTCTGATATTCCAAACCTTTACAATGTTTGCTTTGGCCAAGATTTAAAAACTACAGTTACTAATGAGACATGGAAAGCAATGTCTGCATTATTCACATTTAGAAATATGCTTACTCATGGAAAACCTTTTTCTTTTGAATTTATCAGAGAAAATCAGGGTAACGATTTTTTTGTTGATATTACAAATAAATATAAGACAGTTTTTTACTACTTAAAAGAAGCAAAAATTATTCTGAATGATAAATATGATTTAAAAGTTGATAATGTTGAAAAAGGAATTGAAAATCTACTTAGTAATATTGTTATTGACCATTTTGTAATAAGTTCATACAACTTTGTTGATGAAGCCATTTTAAATATTAAGGACATTTCTATGCGAAAACATATTCTAGGATGTATTTCATGACTATTTTTTATGATTAAATACTAGTTGCCAAGCGTTGCTTGCAAACGCTTTATCGGAGACTATGCTAAACTAAACATCGCTCGTTAACCTCTGCATTAAATATCTGTCTGCCTAATTTGCTTACAATGTTTTCAAGATAACCCGATAAATACTTTTTTGAAAAAAGTAATCAATAATACCTCCCGGTTTGTAGCCGCCCAATAGGGAATTTTGTATATTGGTGCTAATTAATTTAGCATAAATCTAACGGAAACTAAGCCTAACGCTGCACAAACACCATATGAACAAGCAGAACAAGACATATACAAAATTTATGTTTTCCAGTTCTTTCAGGGCTTGGAGGGGGGAACAATAAACGCAATAGTTGTGTTTTTTCAGGTGTTATGTGTTATTTTATCAAATGCCTCATTCCTAAATTTTCCGTTGAAAAACTTGTTTTTTCGATTTATTGTTAATATAATTACACTTAGAGAATAACTATAAGATTATAGTTATATTAGGCTAGTGAGTCTAAAATCCCTAGGGCGAACCCCACGGGAAGAGGGGAAGTGTATTATCACGAACTTCATTTTTTTAAAATTTATTTTATGTTTATTGAATTTCAACATCCAATAATTGATGTTCGATGTTTAGTTGAAGAAAACTTTAAAATTCCTGTTCCGAATTGGCCAATACCAGAAGATAAAAAAATGTTAAAAGGTATTGGAATTACTAAAAGAAGACAAAATGGAGGCTCTATTTACTGGAGTGGAGAACAAAAATATTGTCAAGCTGAAAAAGCAATTAGATTTCAAAACCTCGATAAATATAAGATTCGATTCAAAAATAATGCTATACTTTCAACAGAATGTGAATTTAGAAGAATTAATTCGGATGGTAATTTTCTAGTTAAATACGAAATTGGTTTTTCAAATAGTTTTGAGAAATATTTTTCTACAATTTCTGAAAACAATGACTACTTCCAAAAACTACTCTTAGAATATTGCTCGATTAATGTAATAATAAACAATTTATTAGGTACTAAATCACTTTCTACAATTAGTAGTTGTGGAAAGGCTCTTTCTGAACTTTATTTGTATTCAACCACTCGTCATCAAGCACTTATAAATGCGCAAATTGAAAACTGGTGGGTTAGCTGTGGTGAGCCATTATGTATTGTGGAATTTTCCGATATAGAAAACGATTCGCAACTTCCAAAGCACGCAAAACTGATAAAAAAATATGATAATCAAAAGATAGAACTTTATCATTATTGGTTGAAATTGACTAATATTGATAATATTCGCATCTGGATTATTAAAATATTAGATTCGTGTTATTATGATAGAGAATTTGTACGCAATTTAAGATTGAATTTATTACGGATAAATGCAGAGAAGGAAACACTTAGAAAAATAATTAGTCTTATACTGAAATTTAATGAAACCTTAACTAACACTGATGATAAAAAGAATAAATTAAATAATTATCTTGAAAATATCACTAGCAAAATATTGAAAACAGAAAGATATGATATTGAACAAAAAGATTTGTTAAGTATTGCACTTATATCTGAAGATATAGCCTTACCAGGTGAATTGGAATCTTATTTAGAGGCTATAAAACCTCTTGAAAATAAGTATATCACTAAAAATATTGGTACAATAATGAATGGTGGTGTTGTAATAAATGTATCTGGGGGTAATGTTGAAAAAATAGATGTTACAGAAAAAGGTAATATAATTAATTATGGGAACAACGATTAATATCCATGATAATGGAAAAGTTGAGAGGATTAATACCACTGAGTCGGGTAATATTGTTAATAAAAAACATATTAAAAGACAAAATAATCCATGGATTTCTGGTTCATTTTATATGACATTATTTATTTTGATTATTTCTTTACTTACTGTAAGTGCAAAAATTCTTCCTTTTTATGTTTTTCCTATAACCATAATAGGAACAATGCTCTTATTTTCAATAATTGGAGCATTTCAGTTAAAAAATGATGGTAAGCATATTGATAAGAATTTTCTTAAATTGATGTTAATAGCATTTAGATATATTCCTTTCTTAACAAGCAATAATAAAAACAACACATAACAATTACCCTCTCATAGAACATTGCCTGCACACGCTTTATCGGAGGCCATGTTAAACTAAACATTGCTCGTTAAATATCTAAATCCCCAACTTGCTTATCATTGTTTCAAGTTGCCCCGATAAATACCTTTTTGAGAAAAAGTAATCAATAATACCTCCCGGTTTTTAGTCGCCAAATCGGGAATTTTGTATATTGGTACAAATTAACACAACATAAATCTAACGGAAACTAAGCCTAACGCCACACAAACACCATATGAACAAGCGAGCAAGACACATACAAAATATATATTTTCCAGTTCTTTCAGGGCTTGGAGGGGGAATGCCCCATGGGAGGGTAATAACAATAAACGTAATAGTTGTGATTATTCTGGCGTTTACCGCCAATGCTAAAACAATATTTTATCAGGTAAAAAACATTTCTAAAAAACTTTTATTCGGCTCTTTTTGTATTTTTATCAACAACCAAATAATTGAAAACAAACCTGAACCCATGAACCTAAACTTTTTATCTGGAAGGATGGAGGGTGATGGTGATATGGAGATGATGTACTAACGCAAAAAACAGATTACAGCATGACTAGACTACTTGTTTTTGATAAGTTTATCTCAGGGATAACTGGGATTCCAATTTTATTATGTGGTATACTGATAATTCTGATTACGGTTCAAAAGACCATTAAAATTTTGAAATCGGATAATCCTTTACAAATTGGCCTTCATTCTATATGGTTAATTGGAATAATATGTTTTTTATTTAGAACCTTGGAACAATCAATCATACTTGGAAATATGTTTGACGCCATGGACTCGGCAGAGGAATTAAATACACCATTAGTTTACAAAGGATTAAGTGATTTAGCTACTTATTCGGTAAGCTCAACAATTGTTTTGATTATTTCTATAATTTTTTGGGGATACTTAAAAGCACTTCAAAAACATAAGATTAAAAAAATGACAAAGTAAATATGCACTGACACTTACAATTAGCCTCCAAAAAACAAACGCAACCCTATGAACTTAAACTTTTTCCCTGGATGGATTAGTGGTAATCGTAATAGGGGTCTGGTGGAATAAAGGTAAAAAATCTTTACATGAACAAAATCAATTAATTAAGTGTACTAAAAAAAGTATTATATTTGACTTATGATTGAAAAATTGAAAGATATTGCTTTTAGGATTCATATTGAACCTCTTAAGACTGTTGAACATGCTGCAAAAGTTGAAACAGTTATAAAGGTATTGTCTGATATTTACCAATCATATAATAACTATCTTGAAATTGAATTCTTAAAGAATGAAGAGTTCAAGAAAGTTTATGATTCCAATAAAAAGGTATTAGATACTATTAAAGAGGAATTATCTCTATTAGTTGTAGATTTAAATTTTAGCAGCTTTGAGGCGGCATTAGCTCCAGATTTGGTAGAACTGCAATCGCCCATATTCAAAAATGAGGTTTTGGAATGGAAGAGAGAAACCTTTAATGAGTACAAAGATACTATTATCGGTGGGGATTATGAAAACACAAATTATCTTCATAAGGTTGCTAAAAGATATAATGATGATGAAAGGGTAAGGATTTTCAAACCTCTTTTTTCTTCATTTGGTGATGGTAAGGATTATCGAATAAATATTAAAGATAAAAATCATCAAATATTAAAAGCTTTAATTCAACCTGAAAAAACTAAAGATTTTTATATTCCTAAAATCACAATTGAAAAATTGGATATTCCTGAATATAGTACAGTTCAGGTTTTTGCTAAGGTCAGAAAGGAAGGTGATACTTTTAAATTAAATAAAAAGAACTTAAAAGAGATTCTATATCTGGAGGAACTAGAGCATGATACTTATCCTTTCAAACCCGAATTAATTAAGTTTCACGAAACAATTTTTGTTTTAAATAAGAACTTGGATTGCATTGTCGATTTTGAAGATGGCAATTATATTATCAAAAATGATAATTTAGATTTATTAGTATGGGGAGATTCAAGAAAAGAAGTCGAAGAAGCATTTAGCTTTAGTTTTTATTCAATATACAAAAATTATTATTTGGAGGATAATAGTAATTTGTCAGAGGAGGCTATTCTTTTAAAAAATAAGTTGAAAAGTCTAATAAAGAATGTGATTAATGAAGCCTAGAAAGTCCAAGGATATACAAAGGGTCTTAGAGAAAAAAGGTTTCATTTTAGAACCAGAAAAAGACCACCATCAATTTTACTACTTAACAATTGATGGGAAAAAACAAGCTATTAAGACTTATTTTAGTCATGGGAAAAAAGAATACGATAAATTTTTAATGAACCAAATAAAGAAGCAACTTCGATTTAAGGAAACAGAAAAAGCAGAGGATTTTTTTGATTGTCCAATGTCCAAAGAGCAATATATCCAAATGCTTGAAGAAAATGGCGAAATCAAAAAAAAGTAAAAACTAATTTCGCCAACAATTAACTAACCCTCACAGGATAACCTACGTCTATATAGTGCGTTCAATGGCTCCTCTTTCATTTTATCAAGCGCCTTTTCTGAAAGGCTTTACCGGAAAAAGCTCCAAGAATCCCACTAACCGCTAATTCCCTAATTTTCTGAAACATTATTGTTAAAAATTACAAAAAATCAAAGGCTGGTGTTTACTTTCTTCTTAAATTGCTTGAACAAACACCAACTTTATATTAATGAAAACAATACCACGAAGAAAATTTATCCAGGGCACTGCCATGGCTGGTGGTGCATTGCTTCTACTGCCGGGGCTCGATGCCTTCAGCACGATGAAAGCAGAAGGTACCCAAAACTACTTCCAAAGAGAATTTGGAATTGACGAAAACCTGTGCCGGAAACTACTGGCTAAGGCTCTCTCCAAAGGTGGCGATTTCGCCGATCTTTACTTCGAATACAGCGTATCCAATTACCTGGGCCTCGAAGATGGTAAAGTAAACCAATCGTATGGTGATATCTCCCTCGGTGTTGGGATCCGAACCGTTAGAGGCGATCAGATAGGGTATGGCTTTACCCAGGAACTCACTCCTGAATCGATGCTTTCGGCTGCCGGAACCGCTGCTACCATTTGCGACATGAACGCCAAACCGGTAAATGGCGCATTTCAAAAGGTAAAAGCTGGCAACTTCTATCCTGTAAATCCTGACTTCAACGGTATTCCTGCTCAGGCCAAACTCCCCATTATTCAGGCCGTTAATCAGAAATGCCTTTCTCTTTCCAAAGAAATCGTGAAAGTTAACGCAGGATTTCAGAACTCCGTAAAGCGAATATTGATCGTTACCAGCGATGGCGTGATAGCCGAAGATATTATTCCCGCCGGCTTTTTATATGCCTCGGTTGTTGCCGAAAGAAACGGCAAACGCGAGCAGGCATTTTGGAATCTTGGTGGTCGCCGCGAGTTGTCGTATTACAACGAGGCGGTTATCAATCAGGTATCGGAAAAAGCTGTAAAAAATGCAGTCAAGCTTTTTGATGCCATTCAGCCTCCTGCCGGAGAAATGCCGGTAGTATTAGGCCCTGGCGTAACCGGTATTTTGCTTCACGAGGCTATTGGTCATGGTATGGAGGCCGACTTTAACCGCAAAAACATTTCTACCTACAGTTCCATGCTGGGCAAGAAAGTTGCCGAACCTTTTGTAACCATTATCGACGATGGTACCAATATGAACCTCTCGGGCAGCATTAATGTCGACGACGAAGGAACACCCGGTAAAAAAACGGTATTGGTTGAAAATGGAATTTTAACCGGTTACCTGCACGATAAAATTTCGGCAAAGCATTATGGCGTTGAACCTACTGGTAATGGTCGCCGTCAGGATTTCCAGAACTATCCTGTTCCGCGTATGCGTAATACCTATATGGCAGGCGGACAGGCCAGCGTGGAAGACGTGATCAAACAAGCCGGAAATGGTATTTATGTGGAAGACGTTGCCAATGGTCAGGTTAAAATTGGGGAAGGCGACTTTGCCTTTTACGTTTCGCAGGGCCGCATGATTGAAAACGGTAAGCTCACCGCTCCCATAAAAGATGTAAATATAATGGGGAACGGACCAAAAATGCTGCAGAATATTTCCATGGTAGCCAACGACCTCGAAATGTACTACGGTGGTGCCGGTCAGTGCGGTAAAAGCGGACAGGGCGTTCCTGTGTCCTTTGGATTACCAACATGCTTAGTTAAATCGCTCACCGTTGGGGGAACCCAGCAGAAAGGAGGCCAGTCATGAATACTTTAAATCAGCAAAATTTCAGGGAATTAGCCTCATGGACTATTGATCAGGCTAAAAAAGCAGGTGTTGCCAATTGCCGTGTTAATATCTCAAAACGTAAATTTGTAGAGATTAATTATCGGGAGCGCAAGCCAGAGGTGATTAAGGAAGCAATTACGCAAGGATTATACCTCGAGGTTTTTGTAGATAATAAATTTGCCGGAAAATCAACTCCCGATTTCCGCAAGACTACACTGCAAGGCTTTATAACCGATCTGGTTAGTAATGCCAAAATAATGGAGGAGGATCCTTACCGTACACTTCCCGATCCGAAATATTATGCAGGACGCACAACAACCGATCTTCAGCTTGCCGATAACTCGGCCGACAGTTTAACTTCCGAAGAACGGCATAAAATTGCCAAAACTTTGGAAGACTCCTGTCTTAAAAAGGGCGGTGATAAAGTAATTTCGGTTGAGGCAGGCGAATACGACGAAACTTTTGAAGAATTCGTTATGAGCAGCAACGGCTTTGAAGCTTCCAACAAAACAACACAATTCTGGACAGGAGCTTCGATGACTGCCAAAGATGAAGGTGACCGCCGACCTGCTGGGTACCACTGGGTTGGATGCCATTATCGCGGAGATCTTCCGGATTTTCAGGAAACAGGAGCTATGGCCGCAAAAAGAACCCTGGATCTTATGGGCGGAAAGAAAATCCAAACAGAAACATTACCTATAATCATCGAAAACAGAAGTGCCTCCCGTGTATTGTGGGGACTTATAAGTGCAATGAATGCAGGAAACATACAGCAAAAACGTTCGTTCCTTGCCGATAAAAAAGGGCAGACAATCGGAAGCAAGTTCCTTGTGTTACAGGACGATCCGTTCATTCCACGGGGGCTGGGCTCCAGGTATTACGATGGCGACGGATTCCCTTCCAGAAAAAGGGAACTCATCTCCAACGGTACGCTAAACGAATTTCTTGTCGACTGGTATTACAGCCGCAAACTGGGATGGGAACCTACCTCGGGAGCGGTAACCAATCTGGTGGTTCCTCCGGGAACTAAAAGTGTTGATACCATCATCAAGGAACTTGGACGCTGCATGGTTATCACCGATTTTATCGGCGGAAATTCCAACTCAACCACCGGTGACTTTTCAATTGGCGTAATCGGCAAACTCTACGATAAGGGCAACCTTGTTCAGAACGTTGCCGAAATGAACATCGCCGACAATCACCTTAATTTCTGGAATAAACTTATTGAGGTGGGTAATGATCCGTGGCTATACAGCCAGGCCCGAATCCCCAGCCTTGTATTCGACAAGGTGGTGGTTGCAGGGATATAAAACAAACATGAGGCTGTGTAATTAGTCCATAACCGGAGGTTGAGCCTGTCGAAACCTCCGGTTATGGTTGTGTTAAAAGTAGAGTTTTTAACACTTAGTGATTTCTTTGTGAATTGGTGTCTTTGTGGCACAAAACGACCCAGTTCGGCCAACGTTCTACCTTGGTCGGATATTTAATTTCTGGCTACAGCCTGAAAATTTATAAATAGTTCAATCGACAGGAAAAGACTCTATTCCGGTTGTTAAACCTTTCTTAATAGCGGTAAGTATTTTTTCTCTGCCCGAGGGCTTGCTGATATAATAATCGCATCCTGCATTCAATGCATCTTTGGTATCTTCTGGCGATGCATAAGCTGTTTGGGCGATAATAACGATATCCGGTTTATCTTCTTTAATTAACCTGGTAGCGGTATAACCATCAATATCGGGCAAACGTATGTCCATCAGAATAACATCTAATTTTTGCCGGTGGGCTATTCCTACGGCCTCTTGCCCGTAACTTGTGCGGATAATATTAATACCGGTGCTATTCAAAAGCTCAACAAGGTAATCGGTATTAAACCTGTCATCTTCAACAATCAATATGGTTTTATCTCTGAAATTAAACTCGTCTTTCACCTCATTCTGTCCAGTATCTGCCACTTTTCCCTTGTTTACCTGCAATGGCAATGTGAAATAGAAAGTCGTACCTTTATTCACTTGCGATTCCAGCCATATTTTACCTTTAAGAAGCTCTACCAGCCCTTTTACTATGGAAAGTCCCAATCCTGTTCCTCCGTAAAATCTGCCAGGTGTTGGCTCCAACTGTGTAAACCTTTCGAATATATAATCTTTTTTCTCCTCTGGAATTCCAATACCGCTGTCGGATACGGCAAAAATCAAAGCTCCGTTTGGATCTTTACTGACGCTGACATTAACAAAGCCATGATCGGTAAACTTGAATGCATTGCTTATCAGGTTTATTAGTATCTGCTTTAATTTTACAACATCGGTATATATTATGATGCCATCAGGAATATTTTTCGTTATTATTTCGAAATTGATATGTTGTTTGTTCTGCTTTTTTTGATATTCCTTAAAGAACTCATAAATCTCTTTGGTTAATATACTTAACTGGCATTGATCAGGATGTACCGGCAACAGTCCCGATTCAATCTGTGCAACGTTTAGTATTCCGTTAATTATATCAAGTAAATCGGAACAACGCTGATTTATAATGGTGGTATATTTTTCAAGCTTTTCTTTGTCATCAAACTCCTCAAGTAACAATTCCGAAAAACCCATAATTGCATTCATGGGTGTCCGTATTTCATGACTCATATTCTGGAGAAAAGCCGTTTTAAGTTTGTTGCTTTGCTCTGCCTGCTCTTTGGCCTGGATGAGCTCGAGCTGAATCTGCTTGTAATCTGTAATGTCTTTTACTATTCCTGTCAGGCATTTTTTGCTGCCATCTTTATTCAGAACAATTTCGTCGGCAATTGCATACACATACTTAAATGTACCGTCGCCATTCAGAATTCTGTATTCGGCAGGAATGGGTTTATTATCCTGAAGAACCGAACGGTTGGATTCTTCAACCTTTCCAATGTCGTCAGGATGTATGGATGTATTAATTATTTCTTCGAGTTTTCCTGAAAAGTTACTTTTATCGATATTGAAAATGCGGTACATCTCGTCCGACCACCAAACTCTGTTATCTTCAAAAAACCAGATCCAGTTACCTGTTTTTGCCGTTTTTTGAGCTTTTATTAGTTGTCGTTCACTCTCCTCAGCTTCTTCTTTGGCTTTTATTAATAATTCCTGGTTCCTTTTCAAGTCATCAATGATGGGATTGGTTATCCTGAACAATACAAATATAGAGATGGAACCTAAACCTATGGTAAAAGCCAGAACCAAAAGAATAGCCTTTATAAATGGCTTATTTGTTTCCCAGGCTGATATTTTGGCTACTATTCCCCAGTTTAAAGGTTGGACGTAAGTATATGCTGCGAATATTTTTTCCCCGTTCAGATCAACATCTTTCATAAAACCCGACTGTTTATGGGCCGATTTATAAAATGAAGATCCGCTTAAATTTTCCTTATGAGTTTTAAATCTCTGATCCAAATGTTTTGACGACATTAAAAACTCTATACTGTCGTTATGGGTTCGCAGAATAATAATTTCACCATATTTGCCTAAAGTGCTTGTGTCGTTTATATGTTCCAGAATATGAAATTCGTTGCTGGCGTTATCTTTTAAAATGCTAAGGGCAAAAAAGCGTTCCCGTTCAACAATGTCGGTAAGCCGGTTTTGAATATTTTTTCTTGAGTTGTTGTAAAGCAGGAAGATAGAAACTGAAGACAATAAGAAAGTAATGATTACAATTATTACAATCATATAAATCACTTTCTTATACTTGAAAGCTCTGTGCATCGAAATTTACATTAAATAATTAAGTTAATAAAAAATCAACGATTTTGAAAGATCCCCGTTTCGAAGATAAAAATTCTCTTTGACAACGCTGGAAAAATAAAAAATTAAAGTTTATTTGAAGATCAGGAAAATTGAAATGGCATATACAGATATAGAGGAGGAGTTAAAGAATCTCAAGGCTCTTTTGAAACAGGAAAAAGAGGAAGAATTAGCACAGTATAATTTTAAGATGTCGGGAACATCTCTTATCCAGCGGCGGAAAGAAGGATTATGCTGGTACCCGGTACGAATTGAAAAAACAAGCTTCGATTCGGGCGAGAGGCTGCTTGTGCGAATTTCAAGACCCAGGGAGCATCAGGAGACTCATATGTTTCAATCAGGTAAGCCAATCCGGTTATTTTCCAATGCTTCGAATAATCACGAAGAGGATTCGGTGAACGGCGTGGTTAACATGGTGAAGGAACAGGAGATGCTGATTACCTTGAATGCCGACGATCTTCCTGATTGGATTTACCGCGGTTACCTTGGAGTCCATCTTTTATTCGACGAAATTTCGTACCGGGAGATGGAAAGTGCTGTAAATTATTTGCTTTCGACAAAAGAGGCTCGTATTAACAAGTTAAAGGAAATTTTACTTGGTGAAGAAGAAGCCAGGTTTTATCCGAACTCACCGGTTTATAAAGATGAACTTAACGAAAGTCAGAACAAGGCTTTAAATTTGGTTATTAGCGCGCAGGATGTGGCTATTATTCATGGCCCTCCGGGTACGGGCAAAACAACAACCCTTGTTGAATCGATTATTGAAGTACTGAAGCATGAAGAACAGGTTCTTGTGTGTGCCCCCAGCAATACGGCGGTTGATCTTTTGGTTGAAAAACTAAGCGAAAAGCAGATTGAAGTATTGCGAATAGGGAATCCGGCCCGTGTTACCCAGGATCTGCTAAGTAAAACACTCGATGCCCGCATTGCTCATCACACCTATTACAAAGAGCTGAAAGATGTGAAGAAAAAAGCTGAAGAGTTTCGCAGTATGGCTCAGAAATATAAAAGAAATTTCGGGTTTGAAGAAAGGCAGCAGCGGAAATTACTTTATGCTGAAGCTGACAGGTTAAAAGACGAAGCCGAGCAACTTGAATTTTTTATTTCGAACGATATTATCTCCAAAACCCGTGTAATTGCATCAACTTTGGTGGGTTCCAACAGCTATGCGCTAAAAGGCAAAAAGTATAATACTGTTTTTATTGATGAAGCAGCTCAGGCGTTGGAACCGGCTTCATGGATACCCATCATCAAGTCCGAAAGGGTAATATTTGCCGGCGACCATTGTCAGCTTCCCCCTACAATCAAATCGTACAAAGCTGCAACGGCTGGTTTGAGTATTACTCTTTTCGAAAAAGCCATTAAAAGAAACCAGGCCGACGTGATGCTCACCGAACAGTACAGAATGAATACCACAATTATGGATTTTTCGAGCCGGCAGTTCTATCAAAATCAGCTTACGGCCAATTCGGCAGTAGCCAACAGAAAATTGTTTCCTGATGATATTGCTCTGGAGTTTATTGACACAGCCGGTTGTGGGTTTTTCGAACAGGAGGATAAGGAAACGCATAGTTTGAGCAACCAGGAGGAAGCCAGTTTACTTTCAAAACATTTTATCGCTTATATTAATCTTCTGGAATCTTTAAATCTCCTGGAAAGTGTAACCGACACAGGAATTATTTCACCATACAAGGCGCAGGTTGTTTTTCTGCAGAATTCTTTAACAGGGCTAGATGCAATTCCTCAGCAGATATCGGACAACCTGAGCATTAATACCGTGGATTCTTTCCAGGGACAGGAGCGTGATATTATTTACATAAGCCTCGTCCGGTCGAACGAAAAAGGTGAAATTGGTTTTCTCTCGGATATACGGCGCATGAATGTTGCCATGACCCGTGCCCGTAAAAAGCTTGTGATTATTGGCGATAGTGCCACCATTTGCAGCCATCCGTTTTATGATAAGCTTCTGGATTATGTTAACGAAACGGGTGGCTACAGAAGCGCTTTCGAGCTGTTGTAGGTATTCCTTTAATGTTAATTATTTTAATACATGGTGATACCGGAGTTATCATATGTTTATAGAAATATTGAGTTCAACTTTTGGAGCGACCCCAACCAGGGTCGAATATTTTCTTTCTCTTTAGTTCTACTTTGACACATTTAAACTCTCGTTTAGAGTATTGATTAACTATAAAATTGAACCCTTTCAGGGTTCCAAAATTTATTCGTTTTTCAACCTCCGGTTTCACCGGAGGCTATTCATATTAAAGCCATCCAGGCTTTAACCCTGATAAGGGTTAAATATGAATAGCCGTGGGTGTCAACCCACGGGAAGATAGAGGCATAGATACAACAACCCTGGAAGGGTTGAACCTTGTAATTGTTAAACGTTAACAGTTTATAATAATCTGTCAAAGTAGAATTAATTGCTATAAACATTTAACCCTCTGGGTTTATTGGTAACCATTTCTATTCATTATGTGCTTGATTCAATTATTTTATAAGATAGAATTTGTCGATAGGATAAAGTTAAATGTACGAATAATGTAATTTTTTCAAAAAGAAGTGTAATAAGCTCCCAATATCAAAGGGCTAAATTTGTATCAGATTTTAAGTTTAGGTTAACCGGCATCAAAAATTATCAATAATGAAAACATAACTTGATTGCCGTGAAATACACTGTTGATACACATACAATTATTAACCCTAAAAGGAAAGGAGTATGTTATGTTAGTAAAAGCAAAAGAACTTAAAGGATATAAATTAAGCGGAATTGATGGTGAAATTGGCAATGTGAAGGAGTTTATCTTCGATGATAAATTTTGGGCAGTTCGCTATTTGATAGCCAATACAGGAACATTGTTTACGGGGAAAAAGATCATGATTTCTCCCTATTTAATGCAATCGGTCGATTACGAAAACGAAGCCATTAATATCGATCTTACAAAAGGGCAGATCAAGGACAGCCCGGAATTCGACGAAGATAAGATATCGCGGGAAGACGAAACAACCTATTCCAGTTTTTATGGCACGCCTTCGTACAGGGGTGGTCCTAATATGTGGGGTTCTCAAGCTTCTTTGATACGCGACCGGAATGCCTGGGGAAATAACCTTGGGGAAGACTCCTGGAATTCAACATTGCGACGCACAAGTGTTGTAGATGGGCATGATATTCATGCCAATGATGGTGATATCGGTCATGTTGACGATTTTATAATCGACGATGAATCCTGGGCTATCCGGTATTTAATTGTGGATACCAAAGACTGGGTACCTGGTAAAAAAGTTTTGATATCGCCCGATTGGATCGAATGTATCAGTTGGGACGAATCGAAGGTTTTCGTTAATCTTACCCGTGATGCCATAAAACAGGCGCCGGAATATTATGAAGATTTTGTGATTTCGAGAGAATTTGAAGATCAGCTTTTCAGGCACTACAACAGGGAAGGTTATTGGCATAACCAACCCATAATTCAGGAATACTCTCATTGATGGATTTTTCTTCAACGGCTCCAGTCTGGAGCCGTTTGTTTATTGGATATTTTCATTCAGAAAGCTTTTTAACAGCATTTAATTTATTAATTATCAGCTTAAATAATCCCTCTATTTCTTATGAATTACTCCTAAAAATGGGTATATTTATATAATTAATTCCTTTCTATGAAATTTATTTCTTTAATGGTTGGTTTTGTGGTGTTGGTTTCTTTTTTCATCTATATCCAAAGAAATTCACTGAAAGTAAAACTGAGAAAGATAAATAAAAGTCGTGCGAGATTTACGCGCGACGATTTCGTAATTTATTTTGAAGCGCTGGGCTATGACCCGGAAATTGCCGAAAATGCATACGACGAAATTATGGAGTGGATGGTTTTGAAGAACTTCACACTTATGCCCGATGATAATCTTCATTGGTTATGCGATTTCCGTGATTTTGACGATATGGATTTCATTCACGAAGTTTGTTCAGGAATGGGTTATAAAATGCCCGAACAACGTGTACTCGATAAATTAAATGAAAAATACGACGAATTTACTCCGGAATATTTGATAGATTTACTTCAAAATCATGCCAGTAAGCATCCTTTATCGCAACATGCAGTGGTTCATTAAAGGGTGAATTACGGCAATGAGTTCAATTTAAAGTAATGCTAACTAATAAAACTACCATGGAAAAAACATCTCCTAAATCAATAATTTGGGTATTTGTGCTTTTTCTCACCATGTTTTTGACATGGCTGATTGTGGGTTCTATTGGCTTTTACAAGGCTGTTGCTTCTAAAAACTGGCCTGTCGTAAAGGGTACGGTAATCTCGTCGAACGTTATACGGCCCTCAGGGAAAAGCACCAAATACGTTGCCGAAATTACCTATTCGTACATCATTGGTAATAAAGAATATACAAGCAAGAAACTCAAAGCTACCGCAGCCCGCGGAACATCTGAATGGGCAAAGGCAAAAGTAGAAGAATATCCGGCCAATGCTTTTGTATCGGTACACTATAATCCTCAAAAGCCCGAATTAGGAATTATTGAGCCTGGACTTCAATCGGATAATCTATGGATGACTTTAGCACCTCTTATTGCAATGCTTTTAATTTCCATAGCTATGCGCAAACAAATAAAGGACAGGAAGAACCAGGTTTTGCAACAGACCGATACTATATAAATAATCTAAGGACTAAAGTTGAGGTATTTAATTCTTAATAATACCTCAATTGAAAATTTTAATTGTCTAAAATGCAGTTTCACTATCGAATTTGGAAGTTTCGCATTAATTTTTCCACTTGTCACTGACCTTCTCTATTATATTTATCACAAAAATTAGTGATTATGGAAAAGAAATCTTTTAATTATTACATGCGATTATTGCATCGTGATATAGGGTATTTAGTAATTGGATTTGTAATTATTTACGCATTAAGTGGTATTATTTTAACTTACAGAGATACCGGATTTCTGAAACATGAAGTAAATGTACACAAAATTCTTTCTCCAAACCTTGATCCTTCTCAGTTGGGCAGAGAGCTGCGATTACACGACTTTAAGATTATGAAGCAGGAAGGTAATATTGTTTTTTTCAAGGGCGGAAATTATGACTCGTCAACCGGCCACATGGATTATACAATCCAGGAAACTCCAAAATTTCTCGAGAGATTTCTTTCCATTCATAAAGCACCGAGCAGTAAGCCTATTCATTGGATAAATGTTATTTTTGGGATAGCTCTGATTTTCCTCGCAATTTCTTCTTTCTGGATGTATAAAAAGGGAACCAGGGTATTTAAAAGAAGCCTTGTTTTCACCGCGATTGGGCTTATAATTACCGTTATTTTGGTTTATTTGTAAAAGGGTGTAATTAATTTGCCATGGAACTGAAGGAAAAATGGAAGTATTTCAGGATAGCAACTCTGCTTTCTGCAGCAATAGCAGTAATACTCCATTTTCCTTTAGTGACAAAATACCTGTTCGATTACGAAAGTTCAGAGCACCGGCACCATTTTATGGTAAGCTTTACACATTTGGGAATGGAGCTTTTTATTACTTTTCTTGTGGCTCTCCTGATGTTTATACTTAATTTTCTTATACTTTATCCTATTCAAAAGCACGAGAGACTAAGCAGCTTAAGAGTTATTCTTTCGGTTATTTTGACATTTTCTTCGGTAACAATATTAAATCATTTTTTTTACTCAATTAAGGAGCTTATTGATCCTCAACCCTGGGTACGCGGACATAGAACTGAATTCGATCTGAGGAATTTTTTTGTATCCACACTAGTAATAGGAAGTGTTCTGATTATCAGATTGATATTTCAAAAGCAAACTATTATTCTCGAAAACGAAACTTTGCGAAGAGAGGCTTTGCAAAGTCAGTTCGAATCTCTCAAAAATCAGTTAAGTCCGCACTTCCTTTTTAATTCGCTTACAGCCCTTAAAATTCTCATAAACGAGAAGCCCGATGTTGCTCAGAATTATGTAAACAGTCTTTCGAAAGCTCTGCGGTATACACTGCAGAGTAACGAGAAACAACTGGTTACTCTGCAGGAAGAAATGAACTTCATGGAGTCGTATCTTTTTTTAATCAAAATGCGTTTCGATACAAATCTTACTGTTCTGACCCACATTCCCGATAGCCATTTATTGTTTAAAATACCGCCTCTGACAATTCAAACACTGGTTGAAAATGCCATAAAACACAATGAAATCAGCAAGAGGAATCCTTTGACAATTTCAATCCTGGTTTCGGATGAAGATACATTGGTTGTGATTAATCCCATTCAGATGAAATTGACTCAGCAGGAAGGTACTGGAATAGGTCTTTCAAATCTATCCAAACAGTTCATGTTGTTAATTGGTCAGGAAATTAAAATAAGCCGCGAAAACAACAGGTTTAAAGTTGAGGTGCCCTTAATAAAATAGATATGCAAGCCATTATAATTGAAGATGAAATTTTTGCCATTAAGCATTTACGACAGGTATTGGAAGAAATTGGCGACATAAGGGTTATTACAGAACTTGAATCCATTTCCGGTACAATTGAATGGTTTAAAGAGAATCCGCTGCCCGATATTTTATTTATGGATATACATCTGGCTGATGGACTTGCTTTCGAAATCTTCAGGCATGTGAACATCGTTTGTCCTGTCATTTTTACAACTGCTTACGATGAGTATGCTTTAAAAGCTTTTAAGGTGAATAGTATCGATTACCTGTTAAAGCCAATTGAAGTAACCGATGTTAAGAATGCTCTGCAAAAGCTGAAAAACCTGACCAACAGGGACTCGATGCAATTGGCAATAAACAATCTGATTAGTACTTTTAAGAATCAAGCAAAATATAAGTCGCATTTTTTGTTGCCTGCAAAAGGCGACAAGCTTATTCCGGTGCAGACCGGCGAGTTAGCCTGTTTATATATTGATGCTGGAATTGTGAAAGCCTTAACCTTCGATGAGAGAACCTTACGTTTTGAAAATAATCTCGAAGAACTTGCAGAAATGCTAAACCCGGATGACTTTTTCCGTGCCAATCGTCAGCATATTATTTCCAGAAAAGCAATTCACGATATCGATCTCTGGTTTAATAGCCGGCTTTCGGTTAACCTCAAAGTATCTTTTTCCGAAAAGATACTCATAAGTAAAGCCCGCATCAGCGAATTTAAAGAATGGTTCGGCGCTTGAATTTATTGGTAATTCAATCAGAGGACATTCCATCACAAAACTGATCTTGAGTAACATTTAAAATATGCGTTATGGAGACATCAATTAAACGTTCTGTAAAATACTGGGGGAGTATTGCCTCCATTCCGGTTGTGATTATTCTTTTTATAAGCGGCCTTCAGCTTCATTTAGAAGATGAACATAACGAGGAAAGGTTCTCCCGGCATACAGAACTGAATACTCATTTTGCTTCATTTGAAAACCACGGCAAACACCATGAAAATGATTCGGAAGAAATAAGTTCTGAAACCCAGGAAAATCGGGAAAACCCCGAAGAAGGAGGGTGGGAAGCTGCGCATCAAATTTGGGCTTTGCTTTTTCTCACTCTTATGTCAATTCATATTTACCTTCATTGGAGTTGGTTTAAAACGGCGATTGGTAAATTCCGGCTGCGTAACAACAAATTACTTGCATTAACCATCCTGGTGTTTACATTGATGATTATTTCCGCATTATTGATGTTTTTTCATCTGGTTCCACGTGAATTCGAAATGGGCGAGATTCATTTTAGGCTGGGACTACTACTGATGACATTATTGATCATTCACATTGTGCAGCGATTCAAATGGATTGTTTCCGTAACCCGGAAAATGGCTTCACAGGAATAATCATAAAAACACCTGAATTCTCCTTTTAATAGCCATTAGTTTATTTCATACCAAGAAACTTTCTGAAATAGCCGCACTCTTTGATGATTTCCTGGTAATATTTTGTTTTAGAGTAATCGGTTTTCAGTTGGCGAAAGAATACCCCCGATCGTATAGAGTTTTCGTAGCTAAACTGGGGTGAAATAAAGTATTTGTTTTGCTCACATTTGGCAGCCATAAAGCAGCATTTTGCTTTAAACTCGTTGTTTGAGGATGCATTCATGGCTTTCTGGTAATATTCCATTGCCTTTTGACAATCGAGATAAGGATAGTATTTTGCAACTTCATCTCCATCAAAATAGAAATATCCCACACTCAAATCAATTAAAGCAGAGCTGAATACATGATGGGCATTGCCAAAATAAGTCATGTTATACAAGCCGTTTGCAATTTGAAAATAATATTGAGCAGCATTTTTGGGATCTTTTGAAACTTTATCTTCCAGTTCAATAAGTTTCTGAACTAAGGTGTACGACGAGTATGAATCGCCATTCGATGAGATATAATCGCAATCGTGACAATCGTTGATATGAATAATGAAAGGATCTGCCAGTAAAGATCCGTCGCCTGATCCTTTGCAGGCATCGAACATTGCCAGTGCTTCACGGAATTTGTATTGATAGATTAATACAATGGCTTTGTAGTTAAAAAGTTCTTCCTTTGAATAGGGATGATGTGTCAGAATAAACTTTTCGAAATTAGTTTTTCCAGGTTTATCCATAAAAGCAATCAGAGCCTCCATATTCTGAGGATTGTAGTAAAAATTTTTGTTCTGCCGGTAGTCCAGACACTGAGCTTTAACAGAGTCTCCCCAGCTCCGGTATTTTTCACTCAACCGGCTTAATGCCCAGTTTAAGATACCACCGCCCCTTAATGATGGATCCTGATCTTCCTTTTCGATCCAGATTAATTCTCTGGTAAGCGTTTCTTCTATCTTCGGATCGGGTTTGATATACTCTTCCACTTTATTCATGATCCGGAAGGCTCTAATCTGTTCATTTACCAGTTTATCTCCTTTGGATAGAGATTCTGCTTTGGATAATAATTTCTCCGATTGTTTATAATTACCCTGAGCCAGTTGTAAATAGCCCGCAACCATGTTCCATAAATATGGTTTATTGGTATTTCCTGCTGTAGTAAGTTTTTGACTAAACTCCAAAAGTCCGGTATCTACTTTCTTTTTCACAAGCATATAACTAACATTTTCATTATCGCCATAATAGTCTCCAGGGATAAATTCTTCTTCGTTAATATTTACGGCTCTTACGACAAGCAAATCGAGCAAATTCGATTTTGGATTCAGGGCATAGATTTCATTCATAGCACGCACCGGATCGGCATAAATACCTAACAATTGCCAAAGTACTTCTTTTTCGCGGGTGGTTTTTGCCATGTTCAATGCTTCGTTCCAGTCGTCTTCGTTCTGCGGGTGGAAACTCAGAAAGCTTGTTTTTCGCATAGCATCGCAGTTATCAAATACTTGAGCGTAGATATAATTGGCGTGGCTGTACATGCCGAGCTTATAATATGAGGCGGCTACATATCCCAAGGCTCTGTAAGGGATAGTAGTTTGTGATGCGAAAAGGGGTTTGTTGTCATTGTAAAAGGATACACACTCGTTGTAAAGCCCCATCTGGTAATATAACCGTGTAACCTGAAAGGCATATCTTTCCTTGAGAAAAGAAGATTTGGCATTCAGAAGAGATTTTTTGCCTCCGTTGATAAGCTTACGGATGGACGTGGTATCGAGTCTCGGATCGTTACTGTTGTCGTCGCTCCACCATTCGCGGGCGTATGTTGCATAAGGCTCACAGCGTTTTGCAAAACCAAGGTAGAAGAGAAATTCACGAATCAGGTTTTTGTCTTCAAAAGCGAGAACAGAGTTTTTCTTTAAATATGGTTTGATAGGGTAGGAGTTGTTTTTCAGAAAGAAAATACAGGTATCTATTTCGCCGATGCGCGACTGGTAAACTATGTAATTCATGTCATTTCCGGTTACCTTTCTGTTAAAAAAAGTTTTCCACTCGTCCAGGTTAGTGGAGTCCATTTCGTGAATGGCGTCGTAAAAATATTCGCTTCCGTAAAATGTTTGGAACGAACGGTAGAAAGGTTTCGCTTCATCGGTATGGCTTGTTTCGGGAGCAAAAAACGATTTGTAAAAATCGCTGAAATCGTCACCTCCTGCACAGGCAAATACAATTATGGTGACAACCGTTAATACACTGCTAACGATAGTAATTAAAAACCTTTTCGAAATCCTGTTTTTCATAGCGGGTAAATATTAAAGAATCGAGATGATATATAGCTACGGTTCCTGGTGATTTAAGTTTGCTTTTTAGTTGTTTAGTTGCTGCAAGGCATCCTTTAGGGCCAATTTCTTCAATTTTGACTTCATCGCCCTCCATAAAATAATAACCACGATAGAAGAATGATTTTTGGGCGACATACATGTTGTCCGATTTCTTGAAGCTTTCATGGGTAGCAAAATCCACCGAAGTTAAATTATTTAAAAGTTCAATTACATTGCCTTTACGGATATGTATTCCCCATGAAAATGCAGGTAGTGCCGCATCTAGTGGTAATGGGTACTGAGGAATATAATCGATATATTTTGCCGCATCATCCTTGTTGAATATTGAATTGCCGGTTTGGTATGCGTTAATTTTTCCCATATTATAATACATCAGCATACCACGATCAACAGGAGGAACTCCGGTAATTTTACTGTATTTTATCTGGTGAAGCCGGATGGTGGCAGAGATTTTAATCTTCTTAATTTCAAGATTGCTTTTTAAAATTTGCAGTAAACTGAAATATTTTTCCCTCGTGCTTTCGGTCCAGTCGCAATCTAATTGGAATTCATTAAAAGAAAGATTATTGTTTTCTGAAATTTCGTTCGAGAGTTTTAAAATATTAGTAGCCAGCGTATGTACCTGTTGCTGGCTGATTTTCTGAAGAGCACGATTTACGATGTAAATTACAGGTATAATTTCTAAATTTTTTGATGGTACTTCTTTAAAGCGGATTTTTGCTTTGGGCGTTACCATTCCGGCCTCCTCGTTCCAGTCCACATCGAAAAAACGTATATAGAGCCTGGAAACTTTCAGGTCGGAGAGGATCGCTTCCTGTGAAGAAGACATCATGTAAACCGATTTCCAATAATAAAACGAGCGGGATGCTTCCTGTTTGCAGGAAAATACCATCAACAGCAAAAGAAATATGGTCGGTTTTGGAAATTTCATTCTTCAAACTTAAAAAATTGGCCATTAATTTAGAATGAATTTCCCCGAAGAAATAGAAAATTATTTAGCAGTACCCATATAAAATTCAAAAGGCAGTGCTTCCCAGGACTGCCTTTTTAGTTGAATAACTATTAAACTAACTACTACTAACTAATTTTTATATGTATGAGTATTTTTTCATTGTTTGTTACATGATCAATTAAGACAATCTGTGTGCCACAAATTATAGTGTTCTGATTAAGTGGATCATAAATGGTTTTTAGGTATCCATAACGATGCATCAAAGTGTAACATAAAAGGACAGGTACGTTCGATAACGAACGTTTTTGATGGAGGATCAGGAAAATTTAATAACACGATTGCACGAATATTAAAACTGACTATCGTGATATTTGCATTTAAAAGATTCCTCATTCCAGTTCCTTCCATTCGGAATGACTTGAGTCTGGTTTTTGAGGTGGAAATATCATCAATTTATTTTTATTATGAGAGTTCACCCCAGAAATTAGTGTATGATACGGTAATGAAAGTGTATCAACGCCGTAGGTAAAGCATGTTTGTAGCCGGGGGTGAAACGCAGTGTAACCCCCGGAATGAATTCGAGCATGTATTTCAGCGACGCGGGAAAAATTTGAGCAAAGAGGTCATGTCAATATCGTCGCAATAGCTACATCCAACATTTAAAGCTTCTTATCCAAATCTGTCATAAGTAGACCTGCCCCCAAAAGAATTTGGCGCATAATAGCTGGATGACAGGAGTGGCTGCTAAAGCTCCGTAGGAGTGGCCTCTTCGTAGCCGGGGTGGAGCAAAGCGGAGCCCCCGGAATGAAATCGAGCATGAATTTCAGCGACGCGGGAAACATTTGAGCAAAGAGGTCATGTCAATATCGTCGCAATGGATACAATCAACATTTACAGCCTCTTA